>CBDTXL010000786.1:0-2941 GCA_965364435.1 uncultured bacterium | reverse complement strand
AGAGCAAGTACAGCTAGACCCGTGGTCAGAGAAAAGATGCCTTGGTAGCCCAACTGTGGGGCAAAAGTACCGAGGACTGGCCCCGCGATCGCAATTCCCACATCGAACCCACCCATACACAGGGAAAAGACCCGTCCTCGTTCCTGGGGGTGAGAGCGGTCAGAAATTAAAGCAATCATCATGGGAATCAATGTACCGCCACCGGCACCCTCTAAAAGACCCGCCAGCAAAAAGTAAACAGCACTGTGAGCCTTAGAGAGGAACAGCATTCCCAGAGCATAGCAGACCAGACTAGCCGTGAGAAACACGCCTCGACCATAGCGATCGCTCGCCCGACCTGTGATTAAGCGAATAGTAAAACTCGACATGGCAGCGGCGGTATAAAACCATCCAGCATTAAAGTCAACCTTCGCCTCTCTGATATACAAAGCGACAAATGTCGCCATTGCCCCAAAAACCACACCTGTCAGCAGCAGAACCAAAGCAGGAATCCTTAGGCGAGGACTAGCTAGCATCTGCCAGAACTTATCGCTTTGGGGCTTAACTGACACGTTGTTAGAAGGTTTTTGAAAAGTGGTACTGATGTCCGTCAAACCGTGGGAATTAACCTCTCCCCCAACCCCTCTCCTAGTAGGAGAGGGGAGAAAAGTTCCCCCATTCCCTTGTAAGGAAGGGGGGTTAGGGGGGTTAGGTGACTTTTCAAGCACGTTGTCAGTTTGGGATTCTGAACTCTGGGCACCCACAAGGGAAGCAACTACGGGTTCATGAGTTATGCGGGGTTCTTTAACCTGACAAGCCAAGAAAAAACCCAGCACTCCCACTGCAAACGAGAAAAGGAATAAAGGCGTGTAGCCAGCTTGCTCCTGTAGGAAGCCCCCAATTGCTGGCCCGATCGCGATACCGATAGGATTGGTCAGACTCATGTAACCAATTAACTCACCCCGCTTTTCTACAGGAGACAAATCCACTATAAGAGCGCTGTTGCCTGTGGTATAAGCGGCAATGCTAATCCCGTGGAACGCCCGAGTCAATAGCAACAGAGGAATTGATTTAACGAAGAGGTAGCCTAAGGGCGCTACTGCTACTACCGCCATGCCAATCAACACCACCAGCTTGCGACTGCGCTGATCGGCTAATTGTCCCAGTCTAGGACGGCAAAGGAGCAGTCCTATCGCAAACGAACCCATGACAAGACCAATTTGTTGCGTTGTACCGCCCACATCTTCAACGTAGAGCGGTAGTGTCGGCAGCAAAGAACCCAAACTAGCCCAGAATAGTAATCCTGCCGCAAACAAAACCAAGAGGTTTTTACGTTGTTGCGGTTCAAGCGTACTTAAAACTTTCACTGACAGATGCATTCCTGCCAAACTTCAAGCAGGTTTTATGACTCCCCTTTACTATTCTTAACCCCAGGCTCAATTACTTCCCTCACCCGATAGATGGGTCTTCCTTGAGATTCGTGGTAGGTTCGGATCAATAGTTCTGCCAACAACCCAAAGCTAAACAACTGGATGCCAGTCAACAGCAGCACGACTGACAAAATCAGTAAGGGTCGGTCTCCAATGCTTTGACCCAGGCCCAGTTTGAGAAAGCTGAGATAGAGCCCTAAGATTGTCCCTAAGGCTGTGGAAATGATTCCTAGCAACCCAAACACATGCATGGGTCGCGTCAGGAACTTCTTCATAAAAAAGACAGTGAACAAATCCATCACGACCCGTAAGGTACGCCCCAGACCATACTTACTGCGACCATGACGGCGGGGATGGTGACGCACGGGTAACTCGGTAATTCTTGCTCCTTCGATAAAAGCCAAGGCTGGCAGAAATCGGTGCAATTCGCCATAAAGATTCATGTCGGCAACTAGTTCCGAGCGGTAGGCTTTGAGGGAACAACCGTAATCATGGATTTTCACGCCAGTGGTTTGCCCAATTAACCAGTTAGCAATTTTAGAAGGAAGTAAGCGAGTCACAGCAGCATCCTGTCGGTTTTTGCGCCAGCCACTGACTAAGTCATAGCCTTCTTCGAGCTTGGCAAGCAGCATGGGGATATCAGCTGGGTCATTTTGCAGGTCACCATCTAAAGTGACAATAGCGCGACCTTGTGCATGGTTAAATCCCGCTGCCATTGCTGCGGTTTGACCGTAGTTACGACGCAGAAGTACAGCTCGTAGATTTGGACGAGCGATCGCTTGTTCTTTGAGGAGTTCCGCGGAGCCATCTTGAGAGCCATCATCCACACAGATGAGTTCGTAACTCAATCCAGTGGATTTCAGGCTAGTAGCGATCGCTTCTATCAGGTGGGGCAAACTCTCCACCTCGTTGTAGATTGGCACCACCACGGATACTTCCAGTCTCACTTCAGCTACCGCAAGGTTTTGGGCTTTTGATTGCAGTTGTTTAATTAACAAACGATCCATCTGATGCCTAGGTTCAGTAATTTGGTACTTCTAAACAGGTAACTGGAGTTTAAACTATTGCACAGACTAACTTAGATCTACAACGCCCCTCCTCCAAAACCGCTCCTCACTAACTGGACTTTGATTATGAAATTACGTTCATGGCTGGCGATGATATCTGCGATCGCACTACCGCTAACCAGTGTCCCTACCTCACCCAGCATCGCTCAACAGGTTGACTGTACCAGCCCAATCACCACAGTGGATATGAGGATTTGTGCGGGAAGAGAAGCTGAGACAGCTGATCGAAAACTCAATCAGGTTTATCAACAGTTGAGGTCAAAGTTGAGCGGACAGCAGAAGGAAAGACTAATCACGGCTCAATTAGCCTGGATTAAATTCAGAGATCAGACTTGTGCCTATGAGCAAGGGAGGTTTGAGGGAGGGACATTTGCTCCTGTTGCTTTAGCCTCTTGCTTAGCTCGTGTGACGCAACAACGCACACAAGATTTGGATAATTATTTGCAGGAGGTCAACAACCAATAA
>CBDTXL010000785.1:0-2950 GCA_965364435.1 uncultured bacterium | reverse complement strand
GCAATGATGTAGACTAGCAACCTCGCTGCTAAATCCCTACCCGAAACTAATACCCGCTTTTTATTGGGGTCGTACAAAACCCCATACCAGAGAGACTGCGGATTTTCCATGCCACTAAATCCGTCGTCTACATCGTACTTCCGGAGCTTTTTAAAAACGTCTTTGAGAAATAACCCTTTTTGGAATACGAGAATTCCGATCGCCTGAGCGATCGCAACTTGCCCAACTGGACGGAATAGGATATTGCCTTCGCCTCCATTTTTTTCAAAGCTGAACCGACGCAATTGAGGCGTTTCTTCCCCACCTTCTAGTCTCTGATAGCTGGGTAGACTGGATAACTGGTCAAACAGTTGGGTAAACGCTTCAATTCCCTCCTCCAGTTCCTCATCCTCAGGGCGCATGGGAATTAAACCCTTCTTCTCTGAAGGTTTCCAGTGGGGGAATTTGTGTTCCAAATACCGCTCAGACATTTCATCAAGCGCTTGAAGGGTAGTCAAGACGGTTGACTTGGTTGCAACGGTGGCACTATCCCAATTGACACGGGGATTTCGACCTGCTGCTTCTTTTAAGAGAGGATGGCTAACGGCAATTTTTCGGGCAACAATTGAAAAGCCATCATTCTCATTGAGTAGGGCGAGTTGTCCCTTGCTCAACCTTAATGCCATGAGGTTCACATGGACAAAGATGGAACGGACTCGCCGCAGTGCTTCCTCGCGAGTTTCCCCTTTGCTCACTACGGGGATGAACTCAATGCCAATCTTCTCATGGGCTAAGCTTTGCAGGTAAGCGGGGTCTAATTGATATTCCTCAATCAGGTCGTCACTGGTAATGACACTGCCTACAGGCTTTTTCCATTTGTTGTAGCGCTGGAGTCTACCTGTTTTGAGCAATGTCATTAGACCTTGGACTCCCATGAGTCGGTGCTGACCATCTAGTGCGAAAATCGAAACGTTCTCTGAGACATCCAAAAGGCCGACAGTGTCGTTTTTGTCTAAGGGCGTGAAATCAGCGGCAGATTTGAGCGCTCGTCCATTTTTATCCCATTCAGGTGCTTTGGGGTTATCCACCCAGGCGGGACTGTGAACCACTAAAACTGCGGGGAACTTGTGCGCTTTCCGTGCCGCTAGATACTGGGTTAGTGGTGCTTGACGCGACCAATCTAAGGGACGTTGGAGAATTTCATCGATGGTTTCCTCGTCCCTGACAACGTTGTCGGTTTGGGGGTCGAACTTTTGCCGGAACAGGGGGAGTTGAGAGGCGAAGCGAACGCGACCATCGAGCCATTCTAGGGTGACTGAGCCAATAAATGCCTCGGTACTGCCCATTTGGGTTTTCTGAACCAGGAGTTGGTCGTTCCGGGCGAGATGTCTGTCCAAGAGGAGTGCCAGCGCCTGTCGCTCCTGGTTTTCCCGTTCCAGGATTTGGCTGGCGATGTCAGCCGTTGGGTTATTGGCGCTGTTCATGGGTTTTATAAGAATTGAAGGGGTTTTTAAAAATTACCAATCAGAGATTTTGATGTCAATATCAGTTTTTAAAAACCTTACGTGTGTCATACTGAGGTCACGGGGATGCATCCGAGTGATGCTATAGCATATAAAAAATATGATGTCAATCTACCGAAAAATAACAAATTCTTGTAGGGGCGGGTTTTCCGATAAATGTTGCAACCAACAGATGGCCTAACTAAACCCGCCCTGGTTGAGGGGGCGGGTTTATAGAGATTAGACATCTTGCATAAGTCCAGGTTTAAGAAATGAAACCACAGATGGACACAGATAAACACAGATGGATTTGATAGTGTTGATCGACTTTTGCAAGAGGTCTATTGTCAATGGAATGCCAATTCCTAGGTAAAACCCGCCCCTACATCAAACGACAATGAACTAACCAAGGGATGCTCCCAGCTCACATCTACACAAAACCAACAAGGCAGGGTATTTATGTCTATCCCCTCCTTCGAGTACGTCTTACCCGTTATCCGAGGGATTCAAGCAGGGCGCGAATACTACGTTTCTATGTGTCCAGTGCGGTTTATCCCGAAACTGTTCGCTAGTAATGACGAAGAAATTCCCCCAGAAATGAGAGCAAGGCGCTCGCTCAACAAAACCCGTATTCCCGAAATTGCCCGATATATTCTGAATAATCCGACGAACTACACCTTCTCGGCAATTACAGCATCGATTGACGCTAAAATCACGTTTGAACCGATTGGTGAAGAGGCACAAGCGCGGAAAATTGGACGGTTGAGGGTGCCGATGGATGCTCGGTTTGCGATCGCTGATGGAGGGCACCGACGGGCGGCGTTTGAACTGGCGCTCTCAGAGAATCCAGAATTGGGGTATGAGACGATTGCAGTTATCTTCTTCCTGGATATTGGTTTGAATCGTTCTCAGCAGATATTTAGCGATCTAAACCGCTACGGGGTTCATCCCGATCCATCGCTGAATATTCTTTACGATCACCGGGATAAGAAAGCGCTGCTAGCGAGAGCTGTCGTTAAGGAAGTTAGGGTTTTTCGGACACTGACGGATACTGAGCGCAGTACTCTGCCATCTCGTTCCGGTAAGTTATTCACCCTCAGCAGCATCTATAATGCTACTCTTGCGCTCCTGGCTAATCATCAGGATTCTGAACTGGGGCACCCCCGTCATTCCCCCGTAAAAGGAGGGATGGGAGAGGAGCAGCTTTCTAAGCAAGTTGAACTAGCTGCTCGTTATTGGAATGCAGTGACGCGCTATATGCCAGATTGGGAGCAGGTTCTACAGAAGAAGGTGAGTGCAGGGGAAATGCGTCAGGATTATGTTCATAGTCATGCGATCGCGCTTGCAGGGTTAGGCAGGGTGGGTGCGAGTCTATTCTCGATTTACCCAGAAAATTGGGAGGAGCATTTGGGAGGACTGGCACAAATTGATTGGTCGCGTTCTAATCCGGATTGGCAAGGGCGAATTAT
>CBDTXL010000784.1:0-2951 GCA_965364435.1 uncultured bacterium | reverse complement strand
AGTATTTTTAATTTACAAAACAGAATAGCTATTACCTAAGGCAATTGCTACCTTATACACGCCTCATGAAGACTTACAGAGTTGAGCTAATCAATCGCAGCAATTTTGTTGTGGAGGTTGCTGAAGATGAATACATCTTGGAAGCGATAGAGGCAGCTGGGTTACGGTTGCCGGTTGGTTGTCGTTACGGTGCCTGCATTACCTGTGCGGCGCGTCTGATTGAGGGTGAGGTTGATCAGTCCAAGGCAGTTGCGCTAAAACCAGCACAGGAGGTAATGGGGTATGTTCTCCTCTGCATTGCCTACCCCCGTTCTAATTGCAAGTTTGAGGTGGGTGTGGAGTGCCAAGACGAACTCTATATTAACCCGTTCAAGGGTAGGCGCTGATCTACAGCGACAAAATTCTTTGCTCGTCAAACAAATGGAGGTTAGCGGACTCGAACCGCTGACATCCTGCTTGCAAAGCAGGCGCTCTACCAACTGAGCTAAACCCCCGAACTATAAGTGGCAACTTATGTCACCTGAATTATTATAGCTTCTATGGTTGGGTTACGTAAGGGGTAAAGGAAGAAATATCTAGACGCCTTTCATCGGAGAAGCTTCCTCTGTTAGGTTAGGTGATAAACCAGGGTAAAACATTTTTACCGTAACTCCTTCCAGTTGAGTGGGGAAATGACCCAAGTTGTTGTAACGTTCTATAAATTCGTCAGGTTGCCGGACTTTGCCGAGAAACGAGACCCCTTGTTGTCGCACTGCGAAGTACAGGGTATCAGAGGGACGATTCTGCTTGCAGCAGAAGGCATTAACGGGACGATCGCAGGTTCCCGTGAGGCAATTGACTCAGTCCTCGCCTTTTTACGCTGCGATCCGCGTCTAGTTTACTTGGAGGATAAAGAGTCCTATGCCGATTCTGCGCCGTTTGACCGGATGAAGGTGCGGTTGAAGAAAGAAATTGTCACATTGGGATTGCCCGAAATCGATCCGAGCGATCGCGTCGGCACTTATGTTAGTCCAAAGGAGTGGAATGAACTGATTTCCGATCCAGAGGTAACGATTATTGACACCCGCAACGAATATGAGGTGTCTATTGGTACTTTTAGGGGAGCTAAAAACCCCAAAACTGCCTCATTCCGCCAATTTCCAGACTATGTTCGCAACCACCTCGATCCCAACAAACAGAGAAAGGTTGCCCTATTTTGCACGGGTGGCATTCGCTGTGAAAAAGCGACATCATTCATGATTGCTCAAGGGTTCCAAGAGGTCTATCACCTCAAAGGCGGCATTCTCAAGTATTTAGAGGAAGTTCCAGCAGAAGAGAGTCTGTGGCAAGGAGAGTGTTTTGTCTTCGATCAACGGGTTGCTGTACGTGACGGTTTGGCGATAGGAACTCATGAAATGTGCCCCAGTTGTGGGCATCCCATCTCCGAAGCTGATAAAACTTCGCCTCATTATCAAGAGGGCATTTCTTGTCCCTACTGTTTCGATTGCCTCACCCAGGAGAAGCGATCGCAAAAAGAAGCGAGGAGCAGCGTAGACTCAAGCCATATAGAAGACGTTCCGCCGGAACCTCTCTACGAGAGATAGAAAAGGGCGGGCTATATAAGCGGATTTGGTATGAGATCGATCAAAAACTGTGCAGGCTGACAACGCTAAAATTGCAGACAACTGCGATAGCGAAGCGCTGACTTCGGCGTGAGCGCTCAGTCGAACGCTGCGAAGCGCAGATCGAACAGGTGAGGCAGCATGGCAAAGATTGAAATTGAACTGGACGAACAAACCCTTGAGCGTGCCAAGCTTCTGGCTCCAGTCCCGCAAATGTCTATTTCCAAATGCTTCGCCCTGCAAGTTTGTGAGGAAGGGCGAAGCATCCGGATAGGAAAATCTTGGTTGAACCGCAAGTCTTATCACCCGAATGCTTCGCCCCTACAGAATCTTGGGTGTGTTTTTGCAAGCGTTCTGTTACCCAAAGTGCTTGCAGGTTCTCGTCTACATCACACTCAAGACTTTCAACTAGCTTCTCTGCCAACCACGCTCTCCATTCACTGGGCAACGATAATGCGTCTTTCATTACTTGCTCGACAGATACCATAATTTCCTACAGGATAGAGGCTATCCAGAGTGTAGCAAGAAAGCAGCAGACATAACACAGAACCAAAGTGCGATCGCCCGAAGGACGGTGGCTTCGCCAATCGCATACAGCCATAAACCCTAAACAAAGCAGCAAGAAAGCCACTTTTATCGCCTACCCTCTTTCCACTCTTCTCCACCAACAATCTCCAGCAGTTCAGATACCCGACTTCTTAAAGAAGTCGGGTATCTCGCCTTTCACAGAAAAGCCCAGTATTTTTTAGTGTTCAGCGCCTTTTAATTCTGTTAACTCCGGCTTAGTGGTCCGAACCGGAAAGCGGAAGACAGCAAAAATCGCCCTCGCCGTAAACAAAAACATCGTCAAAGCACCGAGCGCAAAAATAATATCCCCCGGAATCCTCAACCATACCGTCCACCGCATCCAAGGACTACCAATCACCTCAGCGCTGCGAGCAAACCAAGTGCCGTGATTAATCGACTCTGATAGCTGATAGAAACCATTCGGAATCAGACCAAAAACCAGCATCACGACTAAACCACCATTGATTGCCCAGAACGCAAAGTTTAGCATCTTCTCGTTCCAAGCATCCTCTGGCACAAATTCCCGCAAGGCAAACAACATCAGCGCTATTGCCAGACTACTCCGCAATGCTCAAAGGAGTGTGATTGCTATATGCCAAACCGACTGAGTAAAATAGGGGAATGGTAATCGCGCTGTAGAGGAAAAAGTGACTCAAACCAGTGGGACTTTTTTCTTTTTCAAAGCAGGCTTGAAGGCACGGTACATCAGCCACAGCCAAAACACCATGGCACCAATCAGTAGCAATTGCCAAACTCGTCCTAATTCGATGTACTCATAGCCTT
>CBDTXL010000783.1:0-2955 GCA_965364435.1 uncultured bacterium | reverse complement strand
TCGTCAACTCCAGCAACTTTTGAGGCAAGAGTGCTTCGATGTTGTTATTTGTCACGGTTGCTGGTCTCAAGCGATTTTCGGGTCAGTTGTCAGAGTCCACCATTTACCCCTAGTTTTCAGGTCTCCTGATACGCCAAGGGGCAATCATTGGCTAGAGCGTTGGGCAAAGCGGGTTCCGCCTGACTTTGTCATTGCCAATAGTCGCTACACGCTGGCTGCAATACCCAATCTTTACCCCGGTATCGAGAGTGATGCGCTTTATAACCCTTTGCCCTCTCCAGATATCCTTGATCGAGCCGACCTTCGACGTGCTATTCGAGCTGAATTGAATACCCCAAATGATGCCGTAGTAATTGTCCTGGCATCGCGTTTGGAGCGGTGGAAAGGGCAAACCCTGCTGTTGTCAGCTTTAGCACAACTGTGTGATGTTCCTAATTGGGTCTGCTGGATTGGTGGAGGTGCTCAACGTCCACATGAGGCTCAATATCTGCAAGAATTACATGCTCGATCACGAGAACTAGGTATTGCTGACCGAGTCCAATTCCTGGGTCAACGGTCTGATGTACCTCACTTGTTGGTTGCGGCTGACATTCACTGTCAACCCAATACGGGACCCGAACCGTTTGGCAACGCCTTTGTAGAAGCACTTTACGCAGGCTTGCCGGTTGTCACGACAGCCATAGGTGGCGCGGTGGAAATTGTTGATGAATCTTGTGGGCGATTAGTTGCACCTGATGATGCCAATGCATTGAGTAAGGTTTTGCGATCGCTCATCTCGAACCCTGGTGAGAGAGTTGAGCTTTCTGTTGGTGGACCAGCACGGGCTTACCAACTCTGCGATCCGGCAAAACAAATGACTCGACTTCACGATCTTCTCTCTCAGCTTGTTCAGCAGGAGGCAGTTGCATGATTACATCCCATAATACAGCGCAAACAGGACAGATGGATGTCGAAACCCGGGCGCGGCAAAGCCAAGGTGCCAGCAGCAATGCTATCTACGAAATGGTAGCCAGAGCCATAGGAGAACGACATCCTGGAGGTGGCGTGCTGGTGGACGTTGGTTGCGGTGCTGGCAACCTTTGGTCGCATGTCTTTGAGCACTGCGATCGCTACATTGGTATTGATACTTTACCCTACGATGGCTTTCCAGCTGAGGCAGAATTCATTCCACACAATTTGGAAGCTGGCAAAGCACCTTTGCCAAATGCGTCTGCCGATGTGGTGTGTGCGGTTGAGACGATTGAGCACTTGGAGAACCCAAGGGCGTTTGTGCGAGAACTGGTCAGGTTGACGAAGCCGGGGGGTGTTGTGATTGTCACAACACCCAATCAGTTGAGCTTGTTAAGCAAGTTGACCTTGGTGCTAAAAAATCAGTTCAACGCCTTTCAGGAAGCACCTGGTCTTTATCCAGCACACATAACTGCACTCTTGGAAATCGACCTAATTCGGATTGCTATAGAGTCTGGTCTGACCGATATCAAAACTGATTTCAATAACCAGAGTCGCATACCGTTTACGGCGTGGCACTGGCCCAAAAATCTTGGTTTTCGTGGACGGACGTTCAGCGACAATGTCCTGTGCATAGGGCGGAAACCGAAAGCGTAAAAAGATCTCGTTTAACTTGAGCCTGATGCCATGAAGCTTTCCGGTTTGTTGAAGCCAGAATATTTTTATCAGCCAAGACTTGCTCTGCGGCGATTGTTGTTACCGTTTCGATCCCCATCAACAGCTGAATTTGTGGATCAAAAGCTGCCTTGGGGCATGCATATTCGTGTTCGTCCGATTGAAGAGCATGGACTTATTCTTTCAACACTTGGAATCATTGATTTAGCAGTAACAGAGACGCTTTTGCGTTTGGCTGATCCGGGCGAACTTGCAGTCGATGTAGGTGCCAATATTGGTTACATGACTGCTGTTCTAGCTGCCCGCGTCGGCTCTAGTTTTGGTGGTTCTGTTCGGGCGTTTGAAGCCCATCCAGAGATATTCAAAGAGCTGAAATATAATGCCGAACAATGGCAAAGGCAACTAACGAACACCAAGCTCGACATTCAGAATATCGCTATTTCTGACAAACGCGGAAAGGTAGCACTTGGAATTCCAGAGGCATTTGCAACTAATCGAGGTCTGGCTTCTGTTTTAACCTCATCTGAGGCTTCCAATCAACCTGAGTCGCCCTCTTGGAAGACTATAACGGTGGAATCATTATCTTTAGACGAGTTATTTCCGACTCCTGAGCGAATTGGGGTTTTCAAATTAGATGTAGAAGGTCATGAACTCCACGTCCTCAAAGGAGCGAGGAATTTGCTGCAAGAACAGAGAATTCGAGATTGTGTCTTTGAAGAGCATGGAGAGTATCCGACAGATGTAACTAGGTTATTTGAAGAAATGGGCTATAGCGTCTTCAGAATCCAACGGCAGTTTTTTGGACCAATACTCTTAACACCTGACTCTAAGGTTTCACGGACTAAATGGCAACCGACAAGCTTTCTCGCTACGCAACAGCCAGACCGTGCAGTCAGCCGTCTCAAAGAACGAGGGTGGAAAGCTCTGAAGCAGAGGTAAATAGGTTACTTTTGTACTCTTACTCAAGACGGATATTAAATATTTTCGGAAAAGAGTCGGATTTGAATTAAAAAGCCCTGTATGAGGAATTGGAAAGCTACTTTTGCCAAAGTTTATAAAAGTAGCGACCAAGCTATAGAATGACGCTGAAAAGAACACAGTACTTGCCCCGTTCCACCCCGGTTACCATGCAACCTGACTGGAGTTGGGTTCACACCTTCATCCTGCTGCAATTTACCTTTCAGATTTTGCGGTTGTTCCCTCAATTCGGTGTTCTACGGGTACCGATGCGAATTGGTACTTTTGCTTTGAGTCTTTTCTTGTTAGTACGGCTTCGTGGAGATGGCCCCAGGCATCCAGCCACTAGTCCAGCGATATGGGTGCTTTTAATCA
>CBDTXL010000782.1:0-2958 GCA_965364435.1 uncultured bacterium | reverse complement strand
TCCCGTTTCAAGTAATGGAGAGCGAAAAGCGCGATCGCATCAAGACGCGATTGCAGATTTTGGATGTAGAACTGAAAGAAAAAGGAGCCACCGCAGAGGAAATCGCGTTGCGTCGCGCCCAATACTTTGCCCAATCGCAACTCTGGTCAGATGCTTTGCGAGAGGTTTTCTCGGTAGAAAATCCATCAGCAGCACTAGCTGAAATTGCCCAGAGTATGCCTACTCCCAGGTGTACCAGCGCATCAGAGGTAGATTCTTTTCCCTCTCGCTAGGCAGCGATCGCATTGGGAGCATCACTCACCTCAACTCAGTTGTGGTGAGCAGTTAGTTTTTAGGGGCTACCTATTTGTAGATCAATCGTCCTTCGATATGGCTGTTAAGAAGTTGATGAGAGCTAAAGTATTCTTCAAGGACATCCTGGGAGGATGTTGTGATTACCTTTGGGTCGCCTAATTTTGCCAATTCTTCAGTTGTTAGGTTTAGACTCTCAACTGAGTTTGTGTAATGATATTCCTGTAGGCAGATAGTGTATTGAGCATCTGCTTGTACAGGTTTCTCATTAATGCTCAAAGATTCAAGTTTCTTGTCAGCATCACTGTAAACTGCCTTAACTCCTTGGTTTACCTGAAAGCAATTACTTTCACCTGGTATTCTGTTTTCCGGTCTCATAATATGTTTAAATATCTTGGTGAGCTGCTCTCCAGTAACTGTAACTTTTTTAAGTGGACCGTCATAAGGGTAAACTTTTTTAAGATCGCTCAATGTAACTAGAGGGCCTAATTTTGTTCCACGGATTGAACCACTTCCTAAAAAAACTACATCAAGCCTATCTTTTTGGGCAAAAATATCCGCGAGTAAGTTACCTAATTCAGTTTCTTCTTCACGCTTAGGATGTGTCAGTTCACGTGCTAATCGACCAACAAGTCGATTATACTTGCGATCTACCTCTTCTTTGAAGGTACCAATAAACTTTTCGAGTTCAGGATCTGGCAGAGCCAGATTACTATCCACAGGGATGAGTTGCCACTTCCATTCAACAATGCTGTTCGTATCGTCATCTACTGTAATGTCGAAACGTCCAATCTGATCTGTGCCAACCCCTGCTTGTGCGATCAGAATGTTGTTGACTTCGGCTGGTTGTTCTAGGATTGTATGGGAGTGTCCGCCAATTATCATATCCACCCCCCATACTGGGTCTAGCATTGCCGCTAGTTTTTTATCCTCTTCAAAACCGATGTGCGTCAGGAGAACGGTCAGGTCAATGTCCTCACTTTTGTAGGCGTTGCAAATCTTACCTACTTCGGCGGCGGCATCTTCTAGACTGACAAATGTACTAATACTAGTGTCAAGTTTTAAGGACTTAAGAACTTCTTCAGTAACAATCCCGATGAACATGATATCAAATCCATCTACATTGAGGATCAGATAGGGATTCATCAATCGTCTATTATACTTTTTAACATACAAATTGGCGTTGACGATTGGAAAATTAGCCATCTTTTCCAGGAACAGTAAGTGAGGAAATCCATAATCTAATTCGTGGTTCCCCAGAGTTACCACGTCAGGAGCGAGGTAATTCATAATTTCTATCGTTGAAAGACCTTTATATTCCGTATCAATTGTAGAACCCTGGAGCATATCCCCAGAAATGACAAAAAGAACGTTTTTCTCTTCCTGGCGCACTTTATTGATATATCCTGAAAGAATCGACATTCCACCAATCAGATGACCCTCTTCACCCCCAGACTCTGCCAGAAAGTCTCCATGCATATCATTTGAGTGTAAAATTGTAAACTTTTTAAAACGTTCTGTGGTCATCATGATCTTTTTCCTCTAATAGTCAACCTGGTCTCTTTTGTTGCCTTCTACTCTCAAAGAGTCGAAGAGCTGAAAACTAGCAAGTTCGTTGTAAGTAGTACCATCCCAGCCTTTCGCTCGGATCAAGCAATTATTTCAACTATGACTACTTACGAACCCACTACATTGTTATGGCAAACAATACTTTAGCACTTACAGGTAACTTCTCACCAGTAAACAGTTTTCAGTGAACAGTTATCATTTCGACAAGCTCAATGACGAAGTATGCAAGTCAGGGAGAGTTCGACCAGCCAAAGACGCGCTGCTCACGACGATGAAACAACATCCAAGTCTCAAAGACTGGGCAGCGTTTACCTTGATTGGCGAAGCCGAGTGAGTAATGTCTTGAGGTTGGTGCAACTTTCTGTTGCGTGACCTGGACACCAGAGTGCATAAGTGCAAAATAGTGAGACATAGGGCTTCAGTGGATGATTACTGAACACTGACCCCGTTGATAGCTATGCATCTACAAAGAGTCAGTCTCACTGCTTTTCTCACCCTAGTAGCCACCCTGACAATTAGCGATTTTCCTTTAATCCAAAATCCTACCTTTCTTGCCGCCCAAGAACAAAACTCTCTCCTAATCTTTCCTCAGTCTCAGGTGTTAGCGCAAACCCCCGCTGACTTGAAGGTGCAAGCCTACCAACTGTTTCAACAAGGGATTGGGCAGTATCAGATCAGTCAATTTGAGCCAGCATTACAGTCTTGGCAACAGGCACTGACGTTCTACCAGCAGATCAAAGACCGAGAAGGTGAGAGGAAGGCTTTGGGAAATCTAGGACTGGCTTACCGCGCCTTGGGGAACTATGCCAAAGCGATCGATCACCTACAACAGACGTTAAACATTGCACGGGAAATCAAAGACCCCCAAGAGGAGGGAAACGCTCTGTTGAATCTGGGTGTGACTTACAGGAACCTGGGTGATAATGCCAAAGCGATTGAGTACCTACAGCAGACGTTAAACATTGTACGGGAAATCAAAGACCGCCAAGGAGAAGGGAACGCTCTGTTGAATCTGGGTGTGACTTACAGGAACTTGGGTGACTATGCCAAAGCGATTGAGTACCTACAGCAGACGTTAAACATTGTACGGGAAATCAA
>CBDTXL010000781.1:0-2959 GCA_965364435.1 uncultured bacterium | reverse complement strand
GATTGTGGAAAACCATGCTAACTCGCTAGCCTTGTGCTAGAAACAGGCGTGGGCACAGCTGGGTGAATCCTGTGATACATCTCAAGACTTGAGGATGCTGCAATCATGTTGTACATAACCATCATCAAGAAATAGACTGAATCAAAAGACTTAGTCACTATCCCACTAGTGATAAGCACTTGCTCAATATCTACTCTAATGGGTGCACTACTGTAATGATTTACTATAGAATCGAGCCGTTAAGCAAAGGTTACCAGCTCACCATCTGGGAGCCTGCTCCACTCACCAACAGCCGTACACAGCCTTTCCAATTCAAATTAAATTTCACTACCAGAACCCTTCTGGAATCGATGAAAATCCTGAATCTAATTCCTGGAAGGAAGGCAAATGAGCGCTCTCAGAAAGTAATCAAGCCAAAAGCAAGAATGTACTAATCCCAGAGAGATTAGCCTCCTAATCTGGTTGATGTTCCCGCTGGTCTGCAAACCAGCGGTTTTTTTTGATAAGCTGAGCCAATTTGGAAGCCTTACGAACCAAGTGGATAAGAAATGAGCAATCGTAAGGACTTTTCTTTCAGGGTAATCAAGACATTGTTCTGCCGCTATGTTATTATCAAAGCAACTCAAACCCCTACCTGGGAAAGAGGACGTAGCCGCAGTCAGCGAACCGCTCACAGGGGAGATAAAAAGGCTAGAGACTGCACTGGAAAGATCAGGCGAATAACGTACCTTTCACTAAAAAAGTCCTAAAACCAACTAAGTATTCTGATTGTGGAAGACGGGCGACTGCCAAGGTAATATCATAACGGATGACGGGAGTCAGGGTCGCAGCGAGTGTACCGTTCCCTCTGGAGGCAAAGTAAGACCAGACGATCGAAGACTCGAAGAGAGCTGCGCTATCATCGGATTTGGTTCCTAACTCAAGCATTTGAGTCCCTAACATGGCATTTGCTAATGAAACTGGAAGCCCCGACTATAATAATCGGTACTCAGATTTAGTGGCGAGTACTTCACTTGAGGACAGGGTAAAATGACCAAGAGATCAGGCATTGATCGGGTGGGACAAACGAAAAGCGATGTTAACCCCAGCTCGGTGGATCGTGCTGTGGAAGCTGGAGAGCGCACGATTCGAGAGGCGATCGCTTCTCTAGAAGCACAAGGTATCAGAGATTGGCAGATCTTGAGTGCCTGGTCCGAACTCTTACATGAGCGGGGAGAGTTCAATAAAGGTGAAGTCTTGAGTATGGCTACCCAGATGCTAGTAGAGGTTGAAGCTAAACAGGGAGCTTAAATAGGGAGCATCCTAATGGATGCAAATGTAAACCGAAGCTGGGGGAGCTGGGGAAGCTGGGGGAGAAAAGTCTGCTATTTTTGACCGCAGCTTGGTATGAGAGTGTTTCTGCAAAAATGGGATGCTTCCGCTTAAATAAGCAGTAATTTTCGTGACTATACTTGCTCAGAGTTCCCTAAGATGAGTTGATGCTGATTCTGTTGGAAGCCTCTCTAGGGGGAACTAGGCAGCTGACCCTAGTGGTGAAATTTCCACCCATCCCCCCAGAGGGGATGTTACCCTAAAATAGGGCAGGGGAGCATCCTGAAAACAAGGCTAATACGCCCCAGCTATCAAAATTGAATCAATCAAGGCGAGGAACACGAAGTGGTTGCCACTCCTGAAAAACTGCAACAAGTAACATCCCCAACTACTGGCGGTAATGAGCGAGTTGCTGTATTACTCATGGGTTATGGTGAAGTCGAAAGCTACGAAGACTTCGCTAACTACAATGAACAAGCTTTAAACTTACTCACTGCCAAATTTGCGCCCGTACCTACCTGGGTTTATCCACCGTTAGCGAAAATTCTGGCAATTTTTGACTTCCACGAGTGGGGGCACCAGCACGACAACTTTATCTCACCCCATAACAAAATTTTTGAACAGCAGCGGCTGGGCATTGAAAAACACCTGCAAGAGAAATGGGGTAGTCGCGTCAAAGTTTTCAAAGCCTTTAACTTCTGCGCCCCTTTCCTTCCTGAACAAGTCCTAACGGAAATTAAAGCTCAAGGCTTCGACAAACTACTGATTTACCCCCTCTTAGTTGTCGATTCCATCTTCACTAGCGGCATTGCCGTCGAACAGGTGAACAAAGCACTTGTTAAGTTGGCTGATGGAAGCGAACACTGGGTTAAAGGACAGCGTTACATCCCTTCCTTCTACAACGAACCGGACTACATTGACTTGCTAGCCCGACTGGTTGAAGAGAAAATCACTAAAGAGTTAGCCGTAGCACACTTGCCCTCACAAACTGGAATCGTGCTGATGAACCACGGCTGCCCTCACAAAGCTAAAGGTTTTACCTCTGGCATCCTTGAAAGTGAGGCGCTTTATGAACGAGTACGGGAACGGCTGATTCACAAGTATCCCCTAATCTCCGTCGGTTGGCTCAACCATCAAACACCCTTGATTGAGTGGACTCAGCCTAACGTTGAGTTAGCCGCCCAGAACCTCATTGACTTAGGTGCTACAGCGATTGTCATGATGCCGATTGGCTTTGCGACAGAAAATCACGAAACGTTGCTGGATGTTCATCACATCGTGCATGCGTTGAAGCGTCGAAGCCCTCACGTTACCTACATTGAGATGCCCTGCGTCAACGATCATCCTGACTTCTTAAGGATGGCTGCGGATTGGGCAAATCCTCAAATTGAAGCGCTTTTGTCAGAAACAGCAGTTGCCGTCAATCCCCAGTTGGCATCGGTGCAGGCATCTCACCACCATCATCATCACCACGACCACTCTAATCACCACGATCACTCACAACCACCATCCCCATCAGTAAAGTCAGCGCGTTGTAGGGGCGGGTTTAGGGATTAAATTCGCGGACAAATCTACAGCCTCTCAACAAAACCCGCCCTTATCCAGGTACATCTTGGATAAAGGCGGGTTTTGTACATTTGACCTCTTG
>CBDTXL010000780.1:0-2959 GCA_965364435.1 uncultured bacterium | reverse complement strand
AAAGAGCAAAACTAGGTTTGACGCTTGTTTAGGTAAGTTTTTCGGAGCAGAAGAATAGAAGCCTTAGTTAGCATTCTGTCGCCGCTTCGCTCTAATATGCTAAAAGCGATCGCCAATCTTGAAT
This sequence comes from uncultured bacterium, assembly GCA_965364435.1. GTDB lineage: Bacteria > Cyanobacteriota > Cyanobacteriia > Cyanobacteriales > Coleofasciculaceae > CBDTXL01. The sequence continues at coordinate 2,835 of CBDTXL010000780.1, read as the reverse complement.
GGCTTTCTCTGACCAAAGCCAGTTTTTGCTCAGGGCGTCAGGTTGAAAGTTTACGGGGTCGTCGGTCATTACTTTTTGTCGCAGCTTGCGCGATTCACTCAATAAGCTTGACCGCTTAGCGGCTGGCTGCTTTTGAGCGGATTGCCGCAGTCCCATTGCTAACCCTGCATAGGTCGTTAGAACCTCACGTTTGGCGGTGTCTCCTGCAACATTTGCCGCCCCTTGCGCTTCTTCGCTCACGTACAATGCGTCAAACCAAGCTTGGTTGGCGCGGTCAAAATTTCCTTCGGCATAGTAGGCAAAACCCAGGGCGGTGAGGTAAGCCGAAGATTTGGGTTGCTTTTTGTGGGCAGTTTCCCAGTAACGTCGGGCATCACTCACATCATAATCCTTACTGCCCGTTTGGACAGATTGCCATGCCAGACGCCCTCTTAAGAAACTTACAACAGGGTCATCGAGTTGCGCTTTTGGAACAACAGCAAGGGCAGCTGCGGCTTGTTGCAATGCTCCTCGGTTAAGCAATTCCTCTACAGCCTTTTGCCCTGCGGCGATATTACCCTGGCTGAGTTTTTCAATCGCAATTTCTGTGACCCTAGAGGTGTCAGATGTTTTCAAATTGAGATTCTGGGCACTTGAATTGGACTGGGAGACACCTGTTACTGAGGAACCTCGGTCCGTCAACAACTCCCCTGGTCGTAGAGTACGATTCTGGAAGAACCAAAAGCCCAACAAGGCGATCGCTAAAACACCAGTTGCCCCTAATCCCATCCACAGCTTGGGGATACCTCGGAACTTTTGCACCCAATTCTTTAAACCACCGGGCTTCCCAAGCCCAACTGATGCAGAGGAGTTGACATAATTATCAGATTGTGCATTCAAGCCCTGAGTCGTCTCACCAGGAGGGACTGTTGCGGCTGATTCCCTTACAGGAGAAACCTTTCCGTTGAGGGGAGTAACTGGCAACTTCAAGTCAATCGCATCTGAGGCTGAGCGCGATCGGTTCTCGAAGTCAACGACTGGCACCACCGATTCACCTCTGGCTGGCTCGTTATCAAGCTGATTGAGCAAATCCTTAATAAAAGCAGAGGGGTCGTCAGCGTCGGACTCGTCTAAGTCTAAACCATCAGCAGAGCCGGTTAGAGCCTCATCGTCCCAGACCATCATCGAGTCAGGAGCTGACTCATCCTCAACATCCAGGAAATTGGTAGGGTTCAGAATTGATCGTGTCGTGAATGGCGCTTCTTTCTTCTTTGACTGTAGGGGCATTTCAGGAGGTTCAGGTAACGCAAATAGTTCTTCTCTATTACGAGTGGCGTCATCATTAGTCAGGAAACCATTAAATTCTGGATGCAAGTAGAGAACTGGCAACGCCCAATACAACTGGTTCGATCCGTAAGCCGAAATCAGCCCTTGCCGCGCCCGACTAAGGCTGAGGTCAATGGGATAACCCTGATTGAGGTTGCGGTAAAGCAGTCGTGTTAGTGTCAGCGCCACCTCATCGGGAATTCGCTCTGCCATTGCCAGGACACCAGGAATCCCTCGCTTAACCAGCGCTTCTGCTAGGTTGCGCTCTTTCCCGTTTTCTGGAGAATCTGACGCCGCTGTATAGGCTCCACGACAGGAGTTAAATACTGCCAGTTGGACGCCATTATTCACTAGCAATCCTGCCAAATCATCGCCGTTTAAGGTTTCAGTTAGACCAGTTTTGTTACTGACCAGGTAGACATCGCCACCAGAGTCGCCCAGGTTACTGTGACCAGCGTAGTGGAACACTTGATATTGACCTTGTTCCAGCGCTTGGGTCAGCTGTTCGCGTCCCGGCTGTTCCAGAATCGTCAGTTGAATCGCTGGGGGTTCACTGGGGTAACGGCTTTTGAGTTCTTCTTGCAGATGACTGGCTTCTTGTACCAACTCCAAACTTTCCTGGTCACTAGGACCAGCAATCACCATCAAAATTTTCAGGGGTTGGTGTGGTTGAGAGGGAAGCCTATGACCAGGGCGCATCAGCCCTGTACTCAGTTGGTAGCGGGAGAAAGCGACATCGGTTCCCGTTGCCAGGGGGCGATCGCCTGCATGAAGCACTTCCCAAGGTAGACGGGGTAAGCGTGTGCCTTTGAGTCCCAGGCGCAGTCGCAGAACCTGGCGCTGATTTTGGGCGATCGCTTGCGCCATCATCCAGCTATCTCGCAGGCTCCCTTGAAATAGAGCGTTGTAAAGTTGTTGACCCAACGCCACCAGGTTGAGAGAAGATTGACTTACTGGCTCCTCCCATTCCGGCAAAAAAAAGATGTCTTCAACGAAGGCAGTATTACCCTGCAACAAGCCCAATAGCGGGTCATTCATCAGCTGCCGCGCCTGAATTAACCAATCTTCCACAGGCCAGCTGACTTGCTCTTCTGCCAATGGAACTCCCGGCGCGACTCGTTCGATTCGCACCAGATATTCGTCTTCCCCCAAAGGGGTCACAGAGATGTGGAATTCCTGTGCCACTGCTACCTGGTTAATCTTGATCAATTTTAAGAGTCTTGACTGAGTCTTTGAAAAGTTTGAAGGATTTAGTATTCCTCTCTATTTATAGATTGATTCAACTACCTGAAAGTTTCCAGTGTTTTCCGTTTGGCTTCCCTGACGAACAACCGTCAACGTTTCAGACTTAGGGAGCATAGTTGTCCTAGATTTGTCCGGACGGCTAGGGTCAGCCTGGGAAGAGTGGAATGGTAGATGCACCCTGATTGACATTCCCTGGCTCACCGGTTTGAGTTGGGGATTTTTTTTTGAGAAGTGAAGCATCCAACCCAAAAATCAAAACGTTTCTAAGCCTCTGGCTTGACACCT
>CBDTXL010000779.1:0-2966 GCA_965364435.1 uncultured bacterium | reverse complement strand
GGAGGCTTATATCAAAGAGCGCAACAGCGTAGTGGTCTATCCGTCAGATGAGGTAGCAATACTGTCTTGAAGATCACAATCATCACCATTGGTTCATCTGGCGATGTACAGCCCTTCGTGGCTCTTGGTATGGGCTTAAAACAAGCTGGGCACAACGTTACGCTCTGCACGAGCGATCGCTTCAAGATAAGCATCATCGAACGTGGCCTCATTTATGCCGAAATGACAGACGACCTGATCAAGATTATTGATACTGATGAAGGTCGTGCGGCTATTGAATCAGGTGGCAACTCGTTCAGCCTTATCAAAAAGGTTAAGCCGATAATCCGCCGAATGCTTGATGAAGCGTGGGTAGCTGCCCAGGAAGCTGAAGTAATTATCTATCATCCAAAGGCACTTGGCGGCTATCACATTGCCGAAAAATTGGGAATTCTAGCCTTTATGAGCTTACCTCTACCGCTGTATACCCCAACGAGCGCTTTTCCCAACCTCATGCTTCCTAACTTGAAGTTGGGCGGCTGGTTCAACAAACTGACATACAAGATTTTGCCTTTACTCACCGCACCCTATATGGATGTAGTGAATCAATGGCGTTCTGAAGTTCTGAATCTACCGCCCCGCTCATTTTTGGCGAGTGAACTAGTGCGAAGCAATGGTCAGCCTGTCCCCGTATTGTATTCATATAGCAAGCACGTTGTCCCCCGCCCAGACGATTGGCCTGAGACGACCGTAGCAACAGGTTACTGCTTCTTAGACCGGATTGACAACTGGCAGCCCCCGGAGGATTTGGTTGAATTTCTTGTCGCTGGGTCACCGCCGGTTTACGTTGGATTTGGTAGTATGGCAGGGCGCAACCCTGAGAAAGTCACCCAGATTGTCTTTGAATCGCTAGCGCGATCGGGACAACGTGGCGTCATTGCCACTGGCTGGGGTGGTCTAGCAGTCTCAGACTTGCCTGACAACCTATTCAAAATTGAATCAATACCCCATGACTGGCTGTTTCCACAGATGGTAGCAGTAGTACATCATGGAGGGGCGGGCACAACAGCAGCTGGCTTGCGTGCTGGGAAGCCTACGGTAATTTGTCCCTTCTTTGGCGATCAGCCGTTTTGGGGGAGGCGTGTATTTGAACTGGGGGTGGGGCCGGAACCTATCCCACACAAAAAGCTCTCTGTTGAGAAGCTTGCAAATGCGATTCAGGTGGCAGTGGGTGATGATGACATCCGTAAACGTGCAGCTGGGCTGGGTGAGAAGATTCGCGCTGAGAATGGCATAGCACGGGCGGTTGACTTTATTAGCGACCAACTGGCGAACTGGTTTTTGGTATCGGGGTGAAACAGGGTGGACAGGCGGGTCATATAAGAGCGGTTAATTATGTTTCGCCCAATAGTTGCAATACTGGGGCAAGGTGTATGGTAAAACCGTTGTGGCAGTGCTGCCTCACTACACTTCCCCCTGAAAGAGGATTGGGAGTATTGTGTCAGGTTATGACGTTTTGTGTAGGTTTTATAGAGCAGTGTACAAACTATGCACGTTGGGGAGAGGAGAACAAAGATGGCTACCTATATTTGTACAGTTTGCGGTTACGTCTATAACCCAGAAGAAGGCGACCCAGATTCTGGCATCGAACCGGGAACGGCGTTTGAAGACATTCCAGAGGATTGGGTCTGTCCCGTGTGTGGTGCTGGCAAAGAGGATTTTGAGCTAGAAGAATAGAAAGCGTTAGTTTTTGTTGTTAGTAATTATTTGACTTTGCAATCTCTACGAATTGTAGTAATTGGTGGCGGTGCTGCCGGTTTTTTTGGCGCAGTTACCTGTGCGTCTGCCCATACCCACACCCAAGTCACTTTGTTAGAAGCTGGGCATCAACCTTTATCTAAGGTTCGCATTTCTGGTGGAGGACGATGCAATGTTACTCACGCCTGCTTCGATCCGGCGACTTTAATCTCCTATTACCCCAGAGGTGCTAAAGCCTTACGAGGTGCTTTCAGTCGCTTTCAACCCAAGGATACCGTTGCCTGGTTTGGGTCTCACGGGGTTCAGCTGAAAACTGAGGCGGATGGGCGGATGTTTCCCGTCACCGATAATTCTGAAACGATTGTCAATTGTCTGGTTAAGGCAGCTGAAGATGCTGGTGTGAAGCTGCGTACTGGGACTCCAGTAAAATTTGTCCGGCGGTATCCTCCCCAACCTGAAGACCCCCCCCAACCCCCCGAACTCAAGGGGGGGAGTGCAAGGGGGGGGTTTGAGATTGAGTTAAAGACGGGTGAGATAGTAAGGTGCGATCGCCTCCTTCTCGCAACTGGCAGCAACCCTCAAGGTTACCGTTGGGTCAAAGACTTAGGTCATAAAGTCGAACCCCCTGTTCCCTCCCTCTTTACCTTTAATATCCCAGACCCCCGTTTGCAAGATTTAGCTGGGGTAAGTGTCAATGATGTCCGTCTGCGCTTACCGGATGCACCACCTACTCTAAAGGAGCAAACTGGACCATTACTTATCACTCACTGGGGTTTGAGTGGTCCTGCTGTTCTCAAGCTTTCTGCCTGGGGTGCCAGATTCCTGCATGAGCATCATTATCAAACACCCTTACTTGTCAATTGGCTTCCCCAGTACAACGAAGAACGCTTGCGTAAAATGCTGCTGGCAGTCAAGTCCCAACTGCCCCGACGCCAAATTGCTACCAGTTGCCCTATCCCCATCCCCAAGCGTCTTTGGATGAGTATGATTACTCACGTCGGCATGGGTGCGGAGGAACGCTGGGCGGAAGTATCGAAAAAAGCCCTGAACCAGCTAGTTCAAGAACTTACTCAGGGACGCTACCTAATTAAGGGCAAAGGCGTTTTTAAGGAAGAATTTGTCACCTGCGGCGGTGTCAGTTTAAAAGAAGTGGACTTCAAGACGATGGAAAGCCGCCAGTGTCCGGGGCTTTACTTTGCTGGAGAAATCCTGGATATTGACGGCGTTAC
>CBDTXL010000778.1:0-2970 GCA_965364435.1 uncultured bacterium | reverse complement strand
CGTCAATCTCCGAAATTGATGAGGACTGGGGCGACTTCATTGAAGAAGAACCAGAAACTGAGCCAGACAAACCAGTTTCCAGTCTGGCTTCCTTGGATTTGGAAGAGGACGATGAGTGGGATGATTGGGTTGTGGAGGAACCGAGTCTTGTACTAGATGAACCACTTGCAGATATGGATTCATTGGATCTTGGGGAGGATGACGACTGGGATGACTTCGCGGTAGAAGCCAATCCCTTCTCAGTAGAACCGGCAATCAATTGGTCAGAGTCGGACTTAGAAATCGATGAGGACTGGGATGATTTCGCGGCTGAGGAACTGGAACCCTATTCGGGTGTTCTAGATGTAGACATTGGCTTTGACCAGTCTGAGCCGTTGGAAGACTTGAACCCTAGAGAGTCGGTTCTCGACCACAGTGACACTCCTGATTTAAGTAAACACCTTAAGAGAGATTCCTCTACTGACAAAGGTTCACTAGAGGAGTTAGATCGATCACCACAAATGCCTGAGATGACCAACCAGTCAGAGGAAGCAGCCAACGCTTCGAGGGAAGTTTTGTGGGGAGAAACTGATCCGCCCAGCGCTCAGCCTGAACCAGGAATCTTTGATGATGGAGGTGTATACGACCTGGAAGAGGGGCTGTTTATCCAGAAACCACACAAGCAATTGTCGCCTGAGGCTCACGGACTGGCTGACTCTGAGGCTCCTGACATCGCTAACGCTTCCCGGACGCGATCGCAAGAGGATTCTGAGAGGGGAGTTGCGGCCCAAGAGTCTGAGTCACTGGCGATCTCAGCCGAGGACTTGGACGCTAAGCCAAAGCCTGTTGAAAGAAGAGTGCCACCACCCCCACCGCCAAGTCGCTTTCCCAACCAGAACAATTAGAAATAGCAAGGTTGATGGCTGTGCTCGATACAAGAAACCGAAAGAGAAAAGACGCTACAGATTTAGCAGCACCAAACAGCAGAGGTGTTACTCCTAGTCTGGAGCGAAACCTTGATGAGTTTTTGAAGTCTTTGGGGGATGTCCTCATCGACATCACGGCGCTAGAAGTCAACACGATGGTTGTGGAGCAAATTACTGGAGAGAAGTTTATTCCCTGGGAAGCCTATCGGGATATTTATGCGATATCTGAGGTTTATCTTGAACAACAGGGAATTCACAAGTCTCTGTGCGATCGCTACATTAAGTTACGCAAAAACCTGGAACTGGAGTACACATTGCTCCTTACGGACCCGACATCTGAGTTTTATGATCAAACGGTCGTGAATTCTGCAAGAGAGGATGACCAAATCCTCACCGATCCAACAGTAGAATTGCATGAACTCCAAACGCGACTACCGGACCCGATTAAACCCAGCAGTCTTGAAGAAATTCTCAAGGTGCGAAAAGTTCTCTCTGACAGTCGTTTTTTGCGAAGCTTGCGTAAGATGAGTGAACTGAAAACCGCACTGGATTGTCGAAATAAGGCACTGCACAGAAAGCAGGATGAGCAACCAGGCTATGCCAAATCAGATGTTCTTCAAAAGGCTGTGACGACTGATATAATCTACGCCCAGACGGTGATTCAGCTAGATGGTGATATAATTAACCGCTACTCTCAAGAAATTATTGACCATCCTCATCGAGATGTGATTCTACAGCTCCACCGAGAGGGCGTCACCGCTGGCGAAAAGCAGTGGCGCGGACTGTTAGAGTTTATTATTGGTCTGGTGCAGGCGTCACTTCAACGGGGTTTGGGCAAGGATTTGTTCCCCTGGACTTCCTCGAAATAATAAAGGCAAGAATAGAGTGTTTTCTGATACATTTATGCAGCCAAATCCAGCTTTGATCAAGATACATCTTGCAAAAGTTGATAAAGAGTATCACATTCATCTGTGTTTATCTGTGTCCATCTGTGGTTAAAAATCCAAAATCAGCACTTTTGCAAGAGGTTTAAGGAATCGCGGATTTAATGCAGTCTCTCGTGCGGCATCATCTTTATCGACGGCACTCCCCTAAGGCTTCCGACCAACAAGGTCTGAATTTAGAGCCATACATCAAAGTTGATAAAGAAAGAATTACTCGCACGCGAGTGGTGTTTCACAGCATTCGCTTCAACTTAGATAAAGATATTCTTAGAGAAATTCAACAAGCAAAAGAGACGGGACGCCACATTTATATTTCCCGCGAGTTGCTAGCTGATGTGCGCTATTACGCCCTCATCGAAGGGGAAAACCACTTACAGTCGGGATTGACATTCTATACCTACTATCTGCGGGGGGGTTCCGAGGAGGCGCTGATGCGGAGTGTCATTTCAACTGATGGAGATATATTTCACCAGATTAAGAGCGAGTGTTTAGAACGTCCCAATTTTTGTCGCCAGATTGCTTCTACTCACTACTGGCTAATTGATCAACTGCTAGGTCAGTTGCGTCTGAGGGGATTACTTCGGTTGAATCTGCTTGCTTGGGAGTTATCTTTGCTGATTGTTGCGGCGATGGTGATTCCTTTTGTCCCGCAACTAATGCAGGTTAACCCTTGGATGTTATTGGCACTGGTGGTGATGTTGTTGTTATTGTCAATAGGGTTGCAACGCCTGCTGCGTTCGTTTTTACCAACAGTTGGTCGCTGGGCTGTGCGTCAGCTCTTGTCGAGTTTGATCTCGCGCAAGCCCCGGTCAAAGAAGATTGCCAAGGGCATTCTGGCGTGGTTGGTGGCTTAACTCAAAGGGCGTCGGGACTGGTGGCTAGCCCCTTTCCGGTCAACACGCCGGGTCAAACTGATTTCGATGCAGCAGCATTTCACCATATTCTGGAATCCAAACAATCCATTCGGTCTCAGAGTGCTGACACAATAGCAGTGCTTCGTCATGACTATAGGCGCTGGGAGGTTCTTGAAGCTTCACCCAAGTCGAAGCCTGCCAGTCTTGATTAACTGTGCTGATATTAGAGCTGTTAGACCATTTCTGAGGATGCAGATGCAGCGGTAC
>CBDTXL010000777.1:0-2977 GCA_965364435.1 uncultured bacterium | reverse complement strand
AGCACTACCCCAACAGAAAATCAACCCTTGCAATCAGCCAAATCGAACACAACCTTAAACTGCATATTAGGCAATCGCTGACACAACAACCGAAGATGTCCGTCTGCGTCTCTGGGACAGCGGTATCGACCGATAATCAGCCATTTCCCATTGGGAAGTAAACGGGCAACAGCCCAAGGCTTGAGGCATTTTTTGTAAGTCATAATAAACTTGTCTCCTTTATAGATGGGAGCCAGAGCCAGCCCGGAACCTTCCTACAGTCAGGGGCTGGCTTCTGAGTTTGTTGCAGTTGCAACATTGTTACTTTATCAAATTACTTATGTAGATGCAAGTAAAAAATGTAACAAACTAAAAACTAAGTGCGCGATTCGATAAATAGGCAAAAAACACCGATCAGCAACAAAGCAAGTGAGAAGACCCGATTAGTTGTAAAAATTTATACTTCAAAGGAAGCAAATAGCCTTTAATGCATATAATATGCAATAGGTCAACAAGACGGCAGCAAAGCAGAACTTTTCGATTCTCTGCTAGCTAGAGACAAATTTGAGATATAGTGCTCGACGAAACTCAGTACTTTTTATGATGAGTTGGTTAGTTACGAAACAAATGGTTATGAGAAGTTATCGGTCTATTCTGGCTTTGATTCTGGCAATGGTGACGACGTTTTTGGTTAGCTGCGGTAGCCCGACAGCCGTAAAGCCTCCTACTTACAGTGCCGAACAGATTGCACAGATTCAGCAAATTGCTTCCACAGTTGCTGCTCTGCGCGATAAGATGCCAATCCTGGAACAGAAGATTCAAAACAGAAACTGGACGGATGTGGGCACATACATCCACGGTCCCTTGGGGGAAGTGCGGCGGCTGATGAGTTATCTGACTCGCGAACTTCTGCCCACAGATCAAAAGACAGCGAATGCGGTAGCAAAAGACTTGTTCAACCGCCTAGAGAGCATTGACGTAGCTTCGACAAAGGGCAACTATCAGGCGGCAGTAGAAAACTACCAAGCGGCATTGAAGGACTTTGATCAGTTTTTGCAGCTAGTTCCTAAACAGAAGAATTCAGCTGTAAATAGCTAGATGAGCCACGTTGCAATTATTGGGTGCGGTATTATTGGGGCAGCGATCGCTTACGAACTCAGTCGGGTAAGTGGGCGAAAAATCACTGTCCTCGACAGACAACCTCCAGCACAAGGGTCAACGGGTGCCGCACTCGGTGTCTTAATGGGCGTCATCAGCCACAAAGTTAAGGGCAGGGCATGGCAGCTGCGGCAAACAAGTATGCAGCGCTATGAGACACTGATTCCTGAATTAGAGTCACTGACGGGACATCAGATTCCCTTCAACCGCAGCGGCATCCTGATGCTGTGTTTTGCAGAGGAAGATTTAGCCTCTTGGAAACAGCTAGCAGAAACTCGCCGTTCTCAAGGTTGGCAGTTGGAAATTTGGGATGCCGCTCAAGTTCAGTCCCGTTGCCCTCAACTGTGCAATGAAAAGATTGTCGGTGCTATTTATTCTCCCCAAGACCGGCAAGTTGACCCATCTGCCCTCACTAAAGCTTTGGTGGCAGCTGCTGAGTACAATGGCGTAACCTTTAAATTTGGCGTGGCGGTTGAGGGGGTTACATCAACAAACCCAGGTCCCTCAGGTTCGCGTATCTGTAACCAGATTCACACCAACATTGGACAGTTGGATGTTGATTGGCTAGTGGTGGCATCAGGCTTGGGTTCATCACTACTAACCGCTGCACTAGAACAACCCATTGATATCAGACCTGTATTAGGTCAAGCCTTGCATATGTGGCTGGATCGTCCTTTAGGCAATCCTGACTTCCAGCCGGTGATTACTGGTGATGATGTCCATATTGTGCCGGTGGGTGAGGGGGAATACTGGGTAGGGGCGACGGTTGAGTTTCCTAATGAACTGGGTGATGTGGTGGCGGAATCCGCGTTGCTGGAGAAGGTGAGACAGGAGGCGATCGCATTTTGCCCCGCTTTAGCAGAAGCGACAATTCTTCGTACTTGGTCAGGCAAACGTCCCCGTCCCGAAGGACGCCCTGCCCCCGTCATTGGTCAACTACCCGGTTACAGCAACGTCCTACTAGCTACAGGTCATTATCGCAATGGTGTCCTCCTCGCACCAGCAACTGCACAAGCAATTTGTGATATTCTGAATAGTTGTAAAGTGAGATGATGGTCTTACTATACTCATAGTCGCTTCATTTGCACCTTATCTTTAACTTGATTGACTTCACCCCTGTTTAATTGTCCAAAGACAGAGAAGGAACTAATATACAGGCAGGGTAAATCAGGTCTGATTGCCTTCCTGTTTTGGTAAAAGACAATAACATTCCGGCAATGGCAAACCCCACAGTTTTGGTAACAGGCGGTGCAGGCTATATCGGTTCCCATGCCGTTCTAGCCTTGCAAGATGCAGGCTATGAGGTGGTCATCTTAGACAACATGGTCTATGGCCATCGCGATCTGGTGGAGACGGTACTCAAAGTAGAACTCATTGAAGGAGATACTGGAGACCGGGCACTGCTAGACAAAATCTTGAAAACGCGGGAATTTGCTGCCGTAATGCACTTTGCCGCCTATGCTTATGTAGGCGAGTCAGTGAGCCAGCCAGACAAGTACTATCGCAACAATGTAGTAGGCACTCTAACCCTGCTGGAGGCGATGTGCGATGCCGGAATCAACAACTTTGTTTTTTCTTCAACCTGTGCTACCTACGGAGTCCCAAAACAGATTCCTATTCTTGAAGACCAGCTTCAGCAGCCGATCAACCCCTACGGCAGGAGTAAGCTGATGGTGGAGCAAATAATCAGCGATTTTGAGCATGCCTATGGATTGCGCTCTGTGCGCTTTCGGTATTTTAACGCTGCCGGTGCTGATCCGCAAAGCCGTATAGGAGAAGATCATCACCCCGAAACCCACCTTATCCCTCTGGTGTTGATGACGGCAATGGGCAAACAGGA
>CBDTXL010000776.1:0-2978 GCA_965364435.1 uncultured bacterium | reverse complement strand
TCAACAAGTCCATTTGTATTGAATGCATCGGCAGGATTCGGGGGCAGTGCCACAGGGTCAGTATTGTAAAGAAACTCCGCGACAGGTTGCCTGGTGGTCAGGTCATACTTCAAAATCCGGGAAGGGCTACCATTACTTAACGTAGCAGCAGGGCCATCCTGATATAGAGCATTTTCTGTAGCCGTGAACAGGTAGTTTTGGTTAGGTGTCACCGTCAGGCTTTCAAAGGCTAAGTTGTTGGGGATACCGCTACTTTTATTTGCTGTTGGTAAAAACTTCTGAGGAACTGGTAGCGTCTGGAGTTGTTGTCCTGCCAATGAGAACTCATTGACAAAGGGATTGATTAATTGGTTGGCATCTCCCTCAGAAGAAATAAACACGGTTCCTTTGCTCGTCAAGGCAATCCCTTCAGCGTCCAAACTCAAGGGGGCGAAAGGCTGACCGTTGTCAGTTAATAGGGTGGTGATGCCCACAGGAGTCACGCCTCCCTGTTTCAAGGAACCCTTAGACAGATCGATCTGGAGGGTGTAGAACCGAGCGGGATTAATCTGGCTGCGGTCATCGGAAATACTATAGTAAACATTTTTGCTCGGATCGTAGGTAATTCCCGATAGCCCTCCCACTTCCGTTCCCTGAAATGTAGTACCAGTGGGCAAGATCGATTGTCCTAAAAAATCCACCCCTCTAATCGTAAATGCCTGAACGGGATAAGTCACGAGTATTGCACTCGTAAACCCACTGGCAAGACAGAAGGAAACTATTCGTAAAGGTGTAAAAAGTTCTGTGATATTCCTCATAACAGCAGAGTTGCAAGGATGCAAAGTACTGCTGCATCGTATCACCTTAAAAATAAGAAATTATTAAGAAGAGATTATTAGAAAGCTACTCATAAAAATATTCTGCGCCCAGAGGTGGGCGCAGAGGATAACCTGCCAACAGGAGTCATAAAATCCTACTATTTCTAAAGGGGATTCGATAAATTGCGGTTCTTAGCCAGCACGACCAAATGAATCAATGGATACAGCAGTTCCAGTCTGAGAATCAGAATAAAAATTAACAGCTGAACTGGCCAAGGTGCCATAGCAAAACCGAAGAGTGAGCAAAAGATCGCAGAGCCAACAGAGAGAATACGGGGAATTTCGTGGGAAGCTAGTAGAGACACCAAAATGCTGCCTAGTGCGCTTACCAGAAGAATGAGGAACATTGGTAGCATGTTGATTGCCTAGTCTAAATTTATTAAAGGGTTTCCTCAGGCTAAATGACTGGGAAAACCCTTTCACTTCTAGCCTAACACTTACTTATAAGTGGAACTTGTAATTTAAATAACTAAAAGTGATATATTCAGAAATCTTTGCACAACTTTGCATTGGATGTTGAACGCTATCTTGAAAATAGGGAGTGGGGAGTGCCCGCCCCAGAAGGGAGTGGGGAGAGTGATTTTCATCATGAAAGTTGTGCGCTTAAAGGGCATGGGGTATGTCTTGCAAAAAGTCTACTAACCAGTTTTTGAGGTGATAAGTGGCGCGGCAGTCGTCTTCGTTATAGCGCAGGATGACATCAAGAAGAGAGCGATCGCCTGTCTTCAACCACTGATCATACAAACATACGCATTGGGAACCCGTTATCCCCGGATCGCGCCACTCAAAGCCTAGCCATCTGGCAAGGTGTTTGAGAGAATAACTCTCCACCGGCAGCGTCACAGTGTTCATGACTTGCTGATGCACATCCACAAAACGTGACAGTAATGGTTTTAGCTGCCAGGGTGGTGTATTGTAGAGCTTAGCTAAACGCTTGACAGTCTCAGCTTCATAGTCAGAAAAATGGAAGATCGGGGCATTCGGGTAAAGCGAAACCAAATCTAAAAATTGTTCCCAGATTGATGCTTCATTGTCGGGGTGTTCTGCCAGCAGGGGATGGAATGTCTGGGTATGACTTACCCTGTCAATTATCAAGATGCCAAGCAAGTAGTCAAGTTGCAGTTCTGGCTCTGCCTCAATGTCAAAGTAAAGTTCCACAGACGCGGTGGATAAGGCGTTGGGAGCGATGAAAGGTGGAGGCATCTTTTCGTCAGCAAAGCCTCTTGGGCGGAGAATCGGACGATTGTGCACCGTAGATTGAGCTTGCTGCACCAGAACAGAGGCAATTTCGCTTCTAATGGCTGGTTCCAGTGTGCTAATTGTGGCTGTAGCTAGAGATTCTACCGTTGTTACGCCCAGAGCCTGTAAATCACGGTAGCGCGTCGGTGTGACTCCCGGCAAGAGGGAGAGGTGCTGCTGAGATTGTGCGATCGCATAACAGCTGCTATACCACCGGCAAAGACTACACTTCTGACGCGAGATAAACACCTCCGGTTCTTTGTGCAGCAGCAGTGTCTCGATGCATTCTGCTAGAACCTCCTGCATCAGCGGCACCCATCTTTCTAGCGTCACTGCATAGGAATCTTGGCGACGCAAAATTAACCAGGCTGTACTCGGCAAGACTCCCTGCACAGCTGCTAGGAGTTGGGCGCTAAAAGCTGTAACGATTTGATATTCTGCCTTAGGACGCCTGCCTAGCTTAATGTTGGTGGGAACATACATCCAATCACCAAAATTAGACTGCCCTGGTTGTTTGACTAACAAATCAGGACGACTCAGCAGCGTCACCCCCTCAGCTGTCTGCATCAGCAGTACGCCTTGAGAAATGCGTTCCGTTCCCTGCTGCATCAATTCCAACGTCGCCTTTGCCCCAGCTTCCCAATCTCTTCGGGGGTAGTTGGGAGACTGATGATTCGCTCTTGTGAGAACCTCTTGCTGATGGGCACGGCTATCCTGCCGCAGTTTCAGCAGAAAGTCTTGCTCTGGATCTTGCGAACTGAAGTCTCCGTAAATGTCCAGAAACGCCCGACGCCGACAGCGTTTGTAATAGAGTAGTAACTCGTCCGTTAGAAGCATGGCTTCAAGCCTGGAGAAATCAGCCTGTTCAGGGACTGATACCCC
>CBDTXL010000775.1:0-2979 GCA_965364435.1 uncultured bacterium | reverse complement strand
ATTACCCATTACCCATTACCCATTACCCATTACCCATTACCCATTACCCATTCCTAACTGGTGGGTTATTTCTACCGCACTGCACTAGTGTCTGTAGTCAGGGCTGCTTGGTTTTAGAGACGAACCACAAGGGAATGCATCTGAGCGATCGCCAGGAGCTGGTAGTAGATGGTAGAGTGTGTTAACGGAGTGTAACGCACCCTACTGCCTATGATGACCCAGCAGACGATCGCCAACGAATATAAGCAGGAAATCATTGCGTTCTACCAGGCGAGAACCAACTATGACAATGATTTTACCTATCGTCGCGCTATCCCTCTCGTTGAATTGGCTCAACTGCAACCAGGACAACATATCTTGGATGTTGCAACGGGGACGGGTATAATCGCGATCGCAGCTTCTCAAATAGTAGGTTTTGAAGGTAAAGTTATCGGAGTGGATTTTACTCCAGGAATGTTAGAGCAAGCACGCCGAAAAATAGCAGCAGCCGGATTACAAAACATCGAACTGATTGAAGCTGATGCAGAATCTATCACTTTCGAGGATGAAACTTTCGATGCCATTTTCTGTGCTACAGCGATTGTCTTGCTGAGTGATATTCCTGCTGCTTTACGCAATTGGCATCGCTTCCTCAAAAAAGGTGGAGTTGTCGCATTTTCCTGTTGGTCTGCGATATCATTTTTTACGCCGGTAATTACTAAAGTTTGTGCTAAGTATGGCTTTTCTCTACCGAATCTTCACGAACCGCTTGGAACTACGGAAAAATGTTACACCCTTCTCCAAGAGGTAGGGTTTCAAGATATCGAAATAAAAACCGAGCAATTTGGCAGTTACCTTAGTCTCGATGATGCTAAAAATTTTTGGAAAGGGAAATGGCTTCACGCCAACGGCCATCCACTGTTACATCTATCAGATGAGCAAATCAAGCAATTGAAAGCGGAATTCAGAGCAGAAATTGAAACATTAGTGACAGAAAAAGGAGTTTGGTCAGAAAATACGACCTTCTTTGTAATCGGTAAAAAGTAAGTAAAGAGGATTGAATCAATGAGTCAAGTCAAAACAGTTTCAGGACGGGGAATTCCTCTTGTAGGTAATGATATTGATACAGACCGCATTATCCCCGCTCGCTTTTTGCGCTGTGTCACGTTTGATGGTTTAGGAGAACAAGCGTTTGCCGATGACCGCACTCAAACTAAGGGGGAACATCCCTTTGACCAACCTCAGTATCAAGGCGCTAACATCTTAGTTGTTAACGGCAACTTTGGCTGTGGTTCTTCGCGAGAACACGCCCCTCAAGCTTTGGCAAAATGGGGAATTCAAGCCATAGTGGGAGAGAGTTTTGCCGAAATCTTCTTTGGCAATTGTGTTGCGATTGGGATTCCCTGTGTAACGGCTTCAAGCGAGATAGTCAAGCAGTTACAAATCCTACTGAAAGATAATCCCCAAGCCGCAATGACTCTAGATTTAGAAGCGATGCAAGTTCGTTGTGGAGACTTTCAAGCTTCTGTATCTATGGGTGAAGGAGCAAGGCAAATGCTGACTACAGGTACGTGGGATACTTGTGGACAACTCACAGCCCAAACTGACCAGATTCGGGCTACGGCTGCCAAGTTACCCTATCTGAATTGGGGGAGTCCAGTAGCCGCAACACCATAAGTCTGTAGGGTGGGTAGTGCCCACCCTCTTTTTCCTAAATCGAAAACCTGATAATTTATCATTGATATTATTATTTATATTGTTACTAGCAATACTTTATTCAGTTAAGTTTTGTTTTTATTTAATTGCCAGATATTAATTCACGTAGTAAGCTAAGCCATTATTCAAGAAAATTTCAAACCCGATCAAACGGGCAAAATATCAGTTTCCGATTATTCGGATTTATTCCTATTAAAGCTACCTGCCTAAAACAGCGTCGTTTTAGTAGAATAGGCGCGCGTATAATTCATTAACTCTCTCGATAATCTCTCCCTAATTTGGTAGTTTGCTTTACCAAATCAATAGTCTGTCTAAAAGTTTAGAGGAGGTTAAGATGCCAATAGGAAAGCGCTGTTTAGCCGAGTTTATCGGCACATTTTGGTTAGTTTTTGGGGGTTGTGGAAGTGCCGTGCTAGCAGCAGCATTCACAGCGGATGCTGCCAAACTAGATTCAACTACTGCATTTCCACTGGGTATCGGGTTGGTGGGTGTTTCTCTGGCGTTCGGTTTGACAGTTATGACGATGGCTTATGCGATTGGTCATATTTCTGGCTGTCACCTGAATCCAGCCGTTTCTTTTGGTCTTTGGGCAGGCAAACGTTTCTCCGGTAGCGATTTATTACCCTATATCGGTTCTCAAGTTTTGGGCGCTATAGTCGCTTCGGGGCTTCTCTTTACAATCGCTTCTGGTAAGCCCAAATATGGTCTTGGACCTAACGGATTGGCAGTCAATGGCTTCGGAGAGCTTTCTCCTGATGGCTATTCGCTGTTAGCGGCGTTCGTCATAGAGTTTGTGTTGACCTTCATGTTCTTAACGATCATCATGGGTGCAACAGATTCTCGCGCTCCCAAGGGTTTTGCCCCAGTCGCAATTGGTTTAGGATTAACGCTGATTCACTTGATTGGGATTCCCGTTACTAACGTTTCGGTCAATCCTGCACGCAGCCTCGGTCCTGCGCTTATCGTGGCAGTTTTCGGAGGTCACACCGTAGCCCTGTCTCAAGTGTGGCTTTTCTGGCTAGCACCAATCTTAGGAGGATTAGCGGCAGGCTATCTCTACTTATCGGTATTCAGTGAGCCAAGACTGGAGCGGGAGCCGCAAACCGTGGAAACGGGTGGTTGAGCGAAGCATCTGGTAAAGTTTCTAGGACGGACTAGGGTTAGTCTGTAGCAAGTAGGGTGGACACTACCCACCCTACTTCTGTCGTTTGATTTACAGACAAAAGAGAAATGCAACTAGCACTTGAGCAAATTATCGTACCACCTGGTCATCAAGTCTTACTC
>CBDTXL010000774.1:0-2980 GCA_965364435.1 uncultured bacterium | reverse complement strand
TTCACTATTTACGGGTTGTTGTCTTGCGCTTCAAATTTTGTTAGAAATGGAATGGCTCCGTTTGTTTTGGGAACCAATGCCTTAAGGCAGTACAACCAATCAAATAGGCAAAATGCCGTCCTGTTTGCAACATTCCCGCCCGCTCTAATCGCCAAATTAAAAAGGGGTGGGTTTGTTGCATTTAGACGATTTTACTGTCCTACCTTCAAAGCTTCAAGCATCTCGTCCACTGGTTTACCGCGCTTCATTTCTTGCCATTCGGGTTGAATGGGTGAATATTCACACCAACAAATCACAACCCGCATATCTGTAGTGGGCGAAGCAAATTCGTGAACTTCTGTTACAACCCAATCGTCAGCTTTAACATGGGTAGCACCGTTACCTGGGTCTTCTAAGTTTTCAAACCTTTGTACTCGGTCACCGACTTTGGGAAGTTGAAGAGAGTTGGTTCGATGCTCCCAAAGGACATCGGTTAGGCTCCCTCTAGGCATCAATAGTCTCTCTTCCCAACCCGGAGCGCTGGCACGGTCTGTTCTGTATACAATCCAGTTTTTTGCTCTAGTCACCATAACGGGTGTCCTCAAATGAAGTTTGTTCGCCCTCGAACACGCAATCCACTTTGAGTATTGGATCTTTCGTTGGCACGACATCTATCAGAGTCCAGCCATACTTAGATTCCATCTCCAAACAATGTTCTTCGTCTGTGGCTGAGTGGACGTTGTACTGATCTGGTTGTTCACTGTAGGTCATTGTGATTGCCCCCAGTCTCGCTCATCCATCACCTCCTTTTTGCTGGGGGGAATGTGCGATCGCGCATCTCCAACAAATCCTCTTCCCTCATGTCGAGTATGTGAGCGATTTGTGACAAATCTGCATTACTGGGTTTTTCCCCAGCCGCGATCGCCTTTAAGTTATCGGGGGTAATTTGGCCATCAGTTAGCAACTGGTAAAAGTTTTGCTGTACTAGCTCAGCTATTGACTTGGGTTGAACCTTTGGAACTTCAGGCTCTGAGGTAGGTAGTTGTGGCTCAACTTCTTCCAGCCAGCGTTCTATCAATTCGCTTAGCACCCCACTCATATCGCGCCCCAGTAGGGCGCAGGCTGATTTGAATCTCGCTCTAACGCTTTCCGGAACCCTCCCTCTGATAAAGACTTGCTCTTCTTCTTTCGGCACAAATACCAGCTTATTAGCTCATAAGTTTTCCCCATTCTCTCATTGGTTTATGGCAATAGCACACCTTGCCCAACTTCGCTAGCGGACAAACTTAAAATTGCTATTGCCTAATTTTGTACTTGTGCTATTGTACAACTATCAGGCCAAAAACACCCAAAAGCTTCGCCACAAGCAAAATACAGACGAATCTGGGTGAAAGAGTCTTTTTGTCAAAAATTTACCTCAATCCCCTCAATCGCAGACCGTAAGCCGGATTGAGCGCAAAAAACCAAGACTTGAGAGGAAAAACCAATGATTGCAACCCAGCCTTCAAAGGCTGAAACCGACCAAAACACCCCCTTCACGGCTGTAGGAGCCGACAACGGGCACGGGCTTCTCAAACTCGCGATTGGTGCTGATATTAGCCAAATGTGCATTCGTTGTCCGTCCAAATTCAAGGAAATTCGGGAAGACTTAACCGACTATCCCACGTCAAAACACGGCAGTACGTTCTACTACCGCGACGGGGATGCCAAAGAGTTAATTGGGCGGGAATTCAAAACCGGCGAACTCGCCTACAACGCAGACCCCTACGGACACACCAAACTCTCAGATAAGGCGGAATACAAGATTGAGTACGCCTTACATTCCCTACTCGGAGCGCTAGGAACGCTACCGTTCCGCCAAGTGTGGAATTTGTACATCGTTGCCAGCATCCACAACTCAAAGCTTTTCGCCAAAGAACTCACTGTTGCACTCGAAGGCAGGCACTTTGTCCAGTTCAATGGCAAAGCGTCACCCCAGTCAATCGTCAATATCAAGGTGGGATTGGTAGCCCCAGAAGGGGCTGGCAGTTACGTTTACTGTCGCCACCGGAACTTAATTGACCCTACAAAACACGCGATTGCCTTCGACTTTGGAACTGGGACTATCATTCCCACGGTGTTTGCCCCTGGGGGCTCGATTGAGTTCCGAGAGGTGTTGAGTGTTGGGGGATGTGTTGACTTGTTGGATGCTCTAGCACGAGAGCGAGAACTCCAAATTTATGAAGGCGGAAAACTGGGGGACATCGAACTGATTCGCATTGGCATTGAGAACAGAAGTTTCCTGTACGGCAACAGCGGGATTAGCTTCCGGGATGCCTACCAACGAGAGTTAATGCCCTGGTTAAAAGACCGCTTCAGTTTGGCACTCAAAGCTGTAGCGCCCTGGCGGAAGTTGGCTAACAGTTTTGTCGTGTGGGGTGGAGGTGCCCAACTTCCCGGTGTTGCCGCTGCTGTCGAAAAGTTCGGTTACACCGCCGTTCCTGATGGCAGTTGGGCTAATGCCATAGGACTGCAACGTCTTGCAATGAGTCGTTTAGAGAGAGGTAAATAATCATGGCAGAAAACACACGGGTTCGTTTAGAGCCAGATATTGAGGTTTACCTAAAGTCGCAGGCAGAGCGAGTCTTAGGCAAAGTACCTGAGAATGTCACTGGGGCTGAACTGACCACCTTAACCAACCGCATCATCTACGAACACAAAATCGCTCAAGGTATGGCGCGTCAAGTGCCTTTTGCAAAGCTTTTGAACTGGCTGATGGGGTTAGCCCCTGGTAGTGGCAGCAAAGTTGTAGCAATTTCGCCACCCTCTGAGACACCAGCACTACAACCGTCCTTGAGTGAAACATTGGACTTTGAGGCGGACTTTGCCAGCCAGTTTGAGCTTGATATGGAGGACGCAGCTTGAACAAAAGCGATCTAAGTTTCACAGCTGCTGCTACCAAACAGCAGTAGACCTCTTGCAAAAGTCGCCGATGGGGTACTATGGGGACTGAGGGCAAGCG
>CBDTXL010000773.1:0-2980 GCA_965364435.1 uncultured bacterium | reverse complement strand
CAAGCACTTCACACTCACTGCAACTAATCAATGATGGGCAATACTGCTCTCAATCACTGGCTCAAGATAGGTGAAGTGGCCAGTCTTACTGGAATGTCGGTGAAAACCATTCGCTACTATGAAGAGATTGGTCTGCTCACACCAGCAACAACTCGCTCCGAATCTGGCTACCGCCTTTTTAGCAGCCAGGTTCTCAATCGCCTCGCATTTATTAAACGATCGCAATCTCTAGGACTCAGCCTCAGTGAGATTCAGGAACTCTTAGCAGTCCATGACTCTGGTCAGTTGCCTTGTGAGGCTGTTAAGGAGCAAATGCTCCTCAAAGTTGAGGCAATCACTGAGCAAATTGAATCGCTGGAAATTCTTAAGTCTGAACTGTTGGGTTTACTTTCTGGCTGGCAAGAACAACCATCGTGCGATCGCATTGCCCAGACTATCTGCCCAAACATTCAAGGGTTAAAGCGTGAGGATTAAGGGATGAGGGGTGTCTGCGCTACCGAGAAATGCCTCTAGCAAAAGTGAATTATATGAAACATCGCGCTCCCAGCTTTTGCAGATTCGGTAAGAGACAGTTAGTTGTTTTAGGGGCTGTTGCGGCTGGAATTGCGGGGTTCACCAGTGTCGCCTACGCGATTAAGCCTCTACCTGTGCCCGTAGTTCCATCTATCCCCGACTCCCCCTTCCCCCAAATGCCCGACACGGGTCAGCCTCTACCTGTCCCCGTCGTCCCACCCATCCCGGACACCCCCTTCCCTCAGACGCCTGACTCTGAATTCCTGCAATCAGCTGACGGCTGGAGAAATCCTCAACTCATTCGCACCCTGGAAGGTCATTCAGGGGCTGTTGATGCCCTTAGCTTCAGTCCTGATGGGAAAATCCTCATTAGTGGGGGTAGCCGTAATGACGGCAAGATTAAATTGTGGTTGGTGAACCTTGGCAGAGAAATTCAAAGCCTCCGGGCTCAAAGAACAGATGTGGCGGCTATTGCCTTTAGCCCTGATGGTGAAATGCTGGTTAGCGGTGGCATTGACGCTGGAGTCAATCTATGGAACTGGAAAACGGGAAAATATACTACTATCTTTTTGGAGCATTCCAGCAATCTTCTCTCTTTGGCAATAACGCCAGATAGTAAAACTTTAGTTAGCGGCGGTTTGGATGGCATTCGGGTGTGGGATTTGAAGAGGGAGCGCCCGATTTACACGTTGACCCGTTTCGACAACCAAACCTATGCGCTTGCCATTAACCCTGAGGGGGATATCCTCACAAGTGGGCACAAGTACGGCACGATTAAACTGTGGAACCTGAAGACGGGACGATTACTTAGCAGGCTTTCTGGTCATACGGGTTCGGTGAGTGCTCTTGCCTTTACACCCGATGGTCAAACTCTGGTTAGTAGTAGTTATGACCGTACTATCAAAGTTTGGAATCTAAGAACTGGGCGACTTCAATATACGCTTTCTGGACACACAGGGCGGGTTTGGGCGATCGCAATTAATCCCGATGGAGAAACTCTCGCTAGTACCAGCCGTGACGGTGTCCGGCTGTGGAACTTGAAAACTGGTGAGCGACTTGCCTTACTGACTGCACATAAAGACTGGGTGCAATCGGTTGCCTTTAGCCCCGATGGACGCCTCCTGGCAAGTGGCGGGTTTGACAAGACTATTAAGATTTGGCAAGCTGCCTCACCAGCAAGGTAAACAGGACTTACGAGAACATCTCGCCGTTCATTCAACAAACTGAATCACGCCCCATTGCCCATTCGTCAACCACTGAGGGTCTTCTTGGTTCAGTCTCTCCACTTGGTCTAACTGGAGACCTGCTGCAAGTTCCGACTTGAGGGTGCGTAACGCAGCCAAGGGTGCTGGAAAGTAGCAGACGATGTCTTCAAAGGAGGTGGTAAAGGGCCATTTGCGATCGCCTAAACATCGGCGGTAATTGGCATCCCCTTTTATGAAAATCAGACGGGATTGGGCGAGTTCACTTTGCAATTCTTCCGGCATTTCCCAGAAGACCAAGGGTGCTGTCCAAAAGAGAGCCTCACACAGACGCAAACGACCTTGAGCAATATGGTCTTGCAGGCGATGCGCTAATAACTGAACCTCCCCGTCGCTATCAGCCGCCAGAACCTCTAAAGTGCTGTGAACATCCTCAATCGTCGCATCAGATACGAAGGTGGGATGGGACTTCAGGTGCAGGTAAACCATCCCGGCAGCTTTACTGGCTAGCAGGAAGTCCACTAAGCACAGATCGCTTACCAGTTCAAACCCAGCATTGTCCACGATGAAGTCGATGCGTACCTCATGAAAGTTGGCAACTCTGTCAGCTAGTAGGGATGTATCGTCTACTAAGATGTGGGTCTGTTCCAGGTGAATCTCCTGGCGGCTTTGCTCAGACTCTTCTGGGTTAATCGGCCAAAGACTCAGGTCAGCTCGGTTACCCCAAAGGTCAAAATAGAGCAGTGCAATCAAACTGGTGCGGCTTATCCCGTCCCCGTGCAACTGACTAGCACTCCAAGTGTTGACTCGTGCGCTCAGTTCCCGGATAGAATCCATTGCAGTCTCTAAGCCCCTGCGCTTTTGATACTCATATGGATCTACGCCCTGGGACGAGCCTGGTAAGAAGTAATGCGTTGCCTCAAGGATACGACGGAAGAAGTATATCTCTGCAAAGAGCCAGGGAATGTCTATCCACCGCTTCCCCAGGAAAGGTTCCAAATATCTAGCCCATGCTTTCAAATCCGGCCCTTGGTCTTGGAGCGAATGCACAATTCCATAAGGCAGTTCCTGGATCAGTGTTTCCAGGTTCTCCACAATTGATGGGGGAAAGTCATTTTCATCGATCACCCGCCGGACAATGGCTGGCATACGCTGGGTAAGTGTGAAGTTGGCGAAAGAGCCTTCCTCCGACATCATCAGCGGTGGAGGGATGGGTATTCGAGGCTGCCGATATTGAGATCCGGTCAAATTTTCCTGTTCCACGA
>CBDTXL010000772.1:0-2983 GCA_965364435.1 uncultured bacterium | reverse complement strand
CGCTCGGCATAAGTTTTCCAATAGTTCCGGTGCCGAGAAGGGGGAGAGTCAAGATGTAATACACCAAGGTAATAGGTAAGACATCTAAACGAAAACGTAATACGCCAAAAACAATCGGTTAAGAGGTAAAACTTAAGACTGAAGAGAGGGACACGCTGATATGTTGCACAGAAAAATCGAAATGTATCAGTTGCGGGTTGAGGAAATATTGATTATTTCCTGACATTGAGGGAGAAGAATCTGAATACAGAACTCAATCAGCGGCAGTTGACCCTGTAGATGTTAAAGTTCCCAGGCTTGTCAATAAGTTGTTCCTATTAGGCGATGCACTCAGGAGACTTTATTCCTTAATATATATTAAGATATATTGAGAAAAGTTTATAATGAGGGCGACTAGGGTAAACAAAAACTTCACAATCAGCCCTAACCCTTGTCATCATCCAAGACTAGACAAACCTATGGACACTACAAGTAAACAGCGCATTGCTCTGATCTCGGTTCACGGCGACCCGGCAATAGAAATTGGCAAGGAAGAGGCTGGGGGACAAAATGTTTATGTACGCAACGTGGGTGAAGCCCTTGCCCAACAAGGATGGCACGTTGATATGTTTACTCGCAAAGCGAGTGCTGAACAACCCAAAATTGTTGAACATGGTCCGCGTTGTCGGACCATTCGTTTAACAGCAGGTCCGGAGGAGTTTGTACCGCGAGACGAGATTTTTGGGTATGCCAGCACGTTTGTTGAGGAACTGCTTAAGTTTCAACAACAGTCGGGAATTAAGTATCCCCTGGTACACACGAATTATTGGATCTCTTCCTGGGTGGGAATGGAGTTGAAGAAGCGGCAACCGCTTAAGCAGGTTCATACCTACCACTCACTGGGTGCAGTTAAGTACAAGTCGATCACAACAATCCCGATGATTGCCAGCACCCGCTTGAGTGTTGAGAAGGCGGTATTGGAGACAGCAGCGCGGATTGTGGCAACCAGCCCCCAAGAAGAAGAACATATGCGATCGCTCGTTTCCACCAAAGGCAACATCGAGATCATTCCCTGTGGCACCGATATTCGCCGGTTTGGCTCGATTGATAAACAAGCCGCGCGTGCTGCACTGGGTATTGACCCAGACGCAATTCTAGTCTTCTATGTGGGACGCTTTGACGAACGCAAGGGCATTGAGACGTTGGTGCGGGCTGTTGGTCAGTCACAGCTGCGGGGTAACAAGAACCTCAAGCTAATTATCGGTGGTGGCTCTCGCCCTGGTCAAAGTGATGGCAAAGAGCGCGATCGCATCGAAGGTATTGTTGCCGAACTCGGTATGAGCGACTTCACCACCTTCCCCGGACGCTTGGGCGATGATATCCTACCCGCCTACTACGCCGCCGCTGACGTTTGTGTGGTTCCCAGTCACTACGAACCCTTTGGTCTGGTTGCCATTGAAGCAATGGCGAGTGGCACACCCGTTGTTGCCAGTGATGTCGGCGGTTTGCAATTTACCGTCTTACCGGAAGAGACAGGCTTACTGGCACCACCAAAAGATGATGCTGCCTTTGCCGTTGCGATTGACCGCATTCTCTCCAACCCAGACTGGAGAAACCAACTTGGGAAACAGGCAAGAATCCGCGTGGAGGAAAAGTTCAGCTGGGATGGTGTAGCGCATCAGCTGAGTGACCTATACATTAAGTTGCTGAAACAACCGGCAAAAACCTTGGCTCAAGCCAGCGCTTAAACAGATAAGGGAACTCGAAAGAATAAATCGTCCCAATCAGGGGTGTAGGGGTACGATATCTCGTGCCCCTACGGCAGCGCATGGAATTTATTTTTCTGGAAGTCCCTTAACTCATGAATTCCGATGCCACAATCATTGAGCCAATCCCTTCATCGGTGAAGATTTCTAGTAGCAGCGCGTGGGGAACTCGACCATCAATAATGTGAGCAGCCCGAACGCCTTGAGCGAGCGATCGCACACAACAGGTCACCTTGGGAATCATCCCACCAGCAACGATGCCAGTTTCAATTAAATGTCGCGCTTCTTGAATATCCACCTTGGCAATTAGGGTAGACGGATCTTTGTAATCCTTCAAAATGCCAGCAGTATCAGTGAGCAAAATTAACTTTTCCGCTCCTAATGCTGCCGCCAGTTCTCCAGCAACGGTATCAGCGTTGATGTTGTAGGCTTGACCCGTTTCGTCTGCGGCAACGCTAGACACCACTGGAATGTAGCCACTACTTGCCAGAGACTCCAAAAGCTTGATATCGACACTGTTGACTTCCCCAACAAAGCCAATACCCTCTCGACCTTCTGGACGGGCTTTGATTAAATTACCGTCTTTGCCGCAAAGCCCCACTGCCTTGCCACCAGCACGGTTAATCAGAGAAACCAATTCTTTATTCACCCGACCAACTAACACCATCTCCACAACATCCATCGTGGCGGCATCAGTCACACGCAGACCATTTTTAAATTGTGGCTCAATGCCCAACTTCCCCAGCCAGCTGTTGATTTCTGGACCACCGCCGTGGACGACCACTGGTCGCAAGCCCACGCAGGCTAAGAAGACAATATCGCGGATGACTTTGTCTTTGAGGGTGCTCTCTTTCATCGCAGCACCACCGTACTTGACGACTACCGTCCGACCCGTAAATTGTTGGATGTAGGGTAGTGCTTCACTCAGCACCCGTACACGGGTAGCTTCAGCTTTCCTGATGTATTCGCTCTCGTTAATCATGGGCAGCAAACCTAACACAAATGAGGCGTCCAAAGCAGTTTAGATCATTTTTCAGCGCTCAGCTTGTCAGACTCAGGAGTGCTGTTAAGAAGGTTTTGTTTGTTGAGGAGACGGCATCAATTTCTCATTAGGCTAACTCTTGCTCATTCCAAAGCGTATTCCAGCGTTTTGTCCAGATTTTGCACAAAAATGGCTGATGCTCATTGTCGTACTGCTTGTTGTACTTTTTGCAGTCGTCTTCGATGGCAAGCCACAA
>CBDTXL010000771.1:0-2985 GCA_965364435.1 uncultured bacterium | reverse complement strand
GCATCCACTTTGAATACCTCAACAGATGCCTGTAGTTGCTGTGCTACCGATACCGTTTGCTGCAAAGAGCGAGAAATTTGATGGGAAGATTGGGAGGTTTGTTCTGAAACCTTCGCTATCTCCTTCATCACATCAGTAACAGCTTGAGATGTCTCAGATTGAGACACAGTGGCTCTGGAAATTGATGCCACCAACTGGTCAATCTGGCGAGACACCTCTAGAATCTGACTCAGACTTTGTTTTGTTTCTTCAACCAACTGCGTGCCTTCAACCACCTGGGTCGTTCCCAGTTTCATCGCCTCGACGACAAGACTAGTTTCGATTTGAATATTTTCAACAATTTGTTCAATTTCTTGCGTCGCCGCCGCAGAACGGGCTGCCAGTTCGCTAATTTCTCTGGCAATTATGATAAAGCCCTGATTGTCTTGACTAGGATTTTCTTTAGCAGCACGACGGGCTTCAATCCCGGCGTTGATTGCTAACAAATTGGTTTGAACGGCGATTTGGTTAATCAACGAAACCACCTTGGAAATCTCTTGAGACGATTCACCCAAACGCTTCACCTGGTTGGCAGCTTCTGCTACGGTTTCCCGCAAGTTCAAGATTTTTTGGACGGTGTGATCCATCGCTTCTGTCCCAGTTTCAACCGTTGCCGAGGCAGTACAGGCAACTTCTGCTGCATGGTGGGCGATATCAGCCACCTCTTGAATCGAATGGGTCATTTGCTCCACTGAAGCCAGGGTGCGGGTTGTCTGTGATGCCTGTTTGAAAGCAACATCTGCAAGTTGACGGATTGCCCCTTCATTTTCTCCCAGTGAAGCGTTAACCTGAGTTGTTGCTAGTTTGACCTGCGTCACAATTCCTCTGAGACTCTCAATCACTGCATTGAAGAAGTCAGCAACGGTGCCAATTTCCCCCTCACTCACATCTGCCCGAACCGTGAGGTCGCCTTTAGCTGCCTCTTCAACATCCTTCACCAAGTTAACCAGTTGACGCCGGAGTTCTTCGGTTTGCTGCTGTTGCTGATGTGAAACAACCTTGACCTGTTCAATGAGCTTGGCTTGGTCGAGAGCAAACCCGATTTGAGCGGCTAACTGCTTAAGTAAATAGAATTCAGACTGCTGCCAGTCCCGGTGACCAGAGCATTGATGGGCACACAACAAACCCACCAGTTGGTCACCGGACACAATGGGCGCGACCATACTGGCTTTGATTTGAAGCTCTTCTAGGATCTTAGAATGAGAAGGTGTTAGATCAGCTTTATAAACCTCAGGAGCGACCAAGAGGCTGCCAGTTCTGTACCCTTGAAAATTGTTTTCCGTCAACAGTTCATTGAGTTTTTCCCCTTGAGCTAGTGTCCAACCTGGTGCAACGGCTTGTGTTGTGATTTCCCCACTATTGCCATCGGGATGGAAGCGATAGATCAGCACGCGATCGCTTTCTAGGGTCTTCCGGATCTGTTCTACTGAGGTGCTAAAAATCTCTTGGGAGTTTAGAGATTGACGAATGTGGGAGGTAAAGTCTGCCAGTAGCTGTGTTCGCTGACGCTCAGTTTTGAGCAGAGTTGCTTGTTCAATAGCCAAGCCGACTTGGATTGTTAACTCCTCAAATAAGTCAATCGTGGACTGGTCCCAAGTTCGCGCTACGGAACACTGATGGGCAATAATTAAACCGATAAGCTGTTTGCCGATGCGAATTGGTGCGACCAAACTCGCCTTAACGTCGTATTGCTCTGACAGAGTAAGGTCAGTATTGTTGGGCGCTGATTCTTGAAGGGTGTTACTGATGGGATGGACATAGCCATTCTTAAACAGATCCAGAGAATCTTCTTCAATGCCAAAACCAGCCAATAGTTGAAGCCCCAACATCCTCGACCAAGCCGAGACAACCGACTCAGCAACGACGGTGCCATGCTGGAGGCTTGGGTTGAGGCGACAGACAATCACTCGATCTACATTTAGTGTTTGTCGAATTTCGGTGGCGGCTGTGTTGAAGACGGCTTCGGAGTCGAGATCTATATTCAGTACTTGTCGGATTTCTCTAACTGCTGTGTTGAAGCCCGCATCTAAGTCGAGAGATTGATCAATGCGGAGGGCGACATTGCAAAACGAGCGTGCCTCCCCAACTTTTGCTCTGTGGAAGTTCTGGCGACTCAAGCGCAGTGCGATTAGCACAGATAAGTGCATGAAGAAATCGATCTCGTTTTGCTGCCATTCCCGTGGTTGGTCGCACTGATGAGCAATCAGTAAGCCAAGAAGTTGGCCGTCTTTGAGAATCGGTACCACCATGTTGGCCTTGACATGATATTTTTCCAGCAGCTTAATATGGCAATCTGACAAACCAGCTTTGGTGATATCATTGGTAACACAGATGCGACCATTCTTGTAGAGCCCTCCCTGGCTATCTTTGATGCAGGTGTCTACAATTTGAGCGTTAATTAATTTAGTACATCCAGGAGCCACTGATTCTGCTGTGATGGTTCCATTCCACTCCGGATCGAAGCTATAGATAACCACCCGATCCGTTTGTAAGATTTCTCGTGCCCCCTCAACGGCTCGTTTGTAGAGAGAGTCGAGATCTACAGATTGAGTTTGGGAGGTAAGATCTGCGAATAGCTGTGCTTTCTTTGAGGCACTGAGGCGGTAAGCGAATAATGCGATCGCACTGACTAATATTGCTGTCACTCCATTTAAGAGCGCTACTTTCAGAAGCAGTTCTTTTTTAAGGGCTGGTGAAATTGAGCTTCCACCTGAGTCGGTTTGAGGACTTTCCTTGGTCGTTGTAATGCTTGTTAAGTAGTAGCTAGTTGCGCCGAAACTTAATGCAGGAATGAGGCTCAAACCGAGCGCTAAGATTAGCATATGGGCACGCTTCACCGGAGCAGCACCCTTATGAACTAAGCGTTGTTTAACTACTGGGAAAGCTGGATTGAATGGGTTTGTCATGAGGCAACCACCTGAGTTCAGAGGGCGTCGGGGTTAGGGG
>CBDTXL010000770.1:0-2986 GCA_965364435.1 uncultured bacterium | reverse complement strand
TATTTCTGCTACGCTGCACTAGTGCAACGCGGCGAAAGTTTTCTGGAAAAAACCTCTCTAGCCCCTAGCAAAACTGCATAAGGTCAATTTGCCCAGAGTTAGGTAGCAATGAGTTGAAGAAGATAACCTGCTCGCCCTGCAACTCTTTATGACCGATAAGTTCAGCTAGACGGAATCGCTATGAGTGCTGCATCGAGATACTGGACACTTGTAAGAATTGATGCTGCTGGGAAACGCAAAATCGAGGAAATTGCCCAGGCAAAGGCATTTTTCCTGGCATCGTTCCCGGAATTCATGCCTCGAAGCGAAGTGCCAGATGCCCTGATCCAGCGTCAACTCCTGCACTGGATGAGGGAGGCAAAAGGTCAAACTGATCCTAACAAGCGTTTTCTCTCAGAAGGTTGCCTACAATGCTTTATTTCCAACCAAATCGATCGGGTTTGCCAGAAATTGGCAACGCAGTTTGGTGCTGAGCATGGCTTCACTTGCGGAGATTTATTGCCCTTTGTCTTAGATGATGACGGTACAACAACCCCAGTCTCGCCCTCTTATCAATCACTGCTGCGTGAAATCGTACAAAGCTTTGACCCAGAGCAGAGCAGTTTAGCAACCTGGACAACCAGGCGGGTGAAACACCACAAAGAACTCAATGCTTTTTTGCTAGAACATGGGGTTTATCTGGTCAGCGACTGGGCAATCCTCAACGATACCAGCCCCAAGCAACTTCAGCGCATTTTTTCAGAGTTTCACCACCTGACGCCTGCTGAAATTCAGCAAGCCAAGCAACTGTTGGAGAGCTACCACGCTGTTTATCGCGCTCAACGCCTTAAGCAACGTCAGGCGGGAATCAAGGGGCAATGTTTGCCACCGACAACGGAACAACTGCACAAAATGGGCATGAGCTTATCAACCCAAACCAGCAAAAGGCTTACCCCCGAAACCCTGATGACTCAACTACAAGAAATGGCTTCCCGCCTCCGGGATTATCGAATTTATGTCCGGGGTGGCTCTCTACCGACAGAATCTCTAGATGTCACCACTGATAGTGGTACTTTAGCTGAGCGTATACCATCGCTTGACTTTGCCGATAACCAGGACACCCCAGACGAGCAGAGCGAATTTTTGAGCTTCTATCGGCAACAATTCCTGACTTGTTTAGATCAGGCTGTAGCACAGGTAACCGATGAGCGAGTGAAGCACTTACAGCGCAAAGACGCCCAGAAAGCGCAAAAATTCCTTACTGCTTTGCAGCTGTTTCACTGTCAGGAGCGGTCGATGACGGAAATTGCGCGAGAAGTGAATTTGCAAGCTCAGTTTCACGTTTCCCGTCTGCTTCAACTTAAGTCTTTTCGTGCTGATGTCCAACAACAGTTGTTAGTGCGATTACGGGATTTATGCTTCGCCGCAGCGCTGCGCTATCGCGTTTTTGACCAAGCCAAAGTCTACACTGAGCCAGAACGCCTCCAAACGTTGAATCAACAGATAGAAGAGGCACTTGATGAACAAATTACTCAGGTGATCCAAGAGGCGGCAAGGTCAGCTAGTACAGCCACTACAGCGAAAAATCAGACTACAACCAGTCTCTTTGCTGAGAGACTCTGCCGTCACCTTGATACCAGGAGAAACTCGCCATGACTAATCCCCCAACTTATACCACTGAGACGTGGCTTGACTTTGAAGTCTTGCCAACAGAAGCGATTGATCTCTCACCTGAGAGTATTGACCAAGCTTTAGAACTCAGCGCTCAAATTCCTAATGAACAACGCCAGTGGCAGACTTATCTCAATGTTCTTGCTCTGTGCGGTTTCGAGCAATGGCTTGAATCACGAGGCAGTGAGTTAATTATTAATCGGGCAAAATGCTCAGTCTTAGAGCCACCCGTTGCCAATGCGATCGCATCAGTTTGCAATCTCAAAGTCAA
The DNA here is from genome assembly GCA_965364435.1 of uncultured bacterium. Classification (GTDB taxonomy): domain Bacteria; phylum Cyanobacteriota; class Cyanobacteriia; order Cyanobacteriales; family Coleofasciculaceae; genus CBDTXL01. The sequence continues at coordinate 1,065 of CBDTXL010000770.1, read as the reverse complement.
TGAGTTCAAACTTTGCCTAATTGCCAGTGGCAGCCTCACCGATGAAGAAGTCACCTTACCCAGAGCAGCCCTAGATTTACCAGAATTTGTTCCTCATTTCTATGTACTGGTGGAGGTTCAAGAAGAACAGGAAACTGCTGTTGTCTCTGGCTTTCTATCCTATGACCAGTTGGTTAATCGACGGGCAACTGTTGATTTACAAGCGGATGAAGACTGGACTTATCAGCTACCTTTGACCTGGTTTGAAGGTGAACCAGACCGTTTGTTGCTTTATCTGCGTGGCTTGGAAGCTTCGGCGATTCCCTTACCCACTGTGCAGAGCGATCGCTCAATGCAGCTATCTCAAATGCGTTCAGAACTGGAAGCACTGTTACCTCAGTTACACTCACCCGAGCGTCAGTTGTGGCAGGTTTTGAGTTGGGAACAGGGAGCTGTGGTGCTTACCAGCCCAGAGTTACTCAACTGGGTGTATCAATTACAAAGGCAAACCGTCGAGACAAGAGCGATCGCACCTTTTCAACAGCACCTATCCGACATTCTGCAACTGTTGACACAGCCAGCAGTGAACGTGGGGTGCTGGTTGTGGGATGAGCTAGATGAGTTAGCACAGGAACTATCCTGGGTACTGCTACCAAACATTGCCCCAGCATCTGCAATGCGATCGCCTACAGAAGAATTTGAGGCGATTGTCAACGAACTTCAGGAGAACGGTTTAGCAATTCCTTCCCAGGCAAGGGGGGGTAATCGTGACTTGCCTTTAGCTGGTTACAGGTTGCGGCTGTATGCCGTCACCTGGCCGCTTGTGTCTTCAACTGTCCGCGAGTGGACATTATTGCTGGTGTTAGGCACACTCTCTGATACAAGTCTACCCCCTGGTCTGAAATTACGGGTCAGTGACCAGACAGGGATTTTGGTTGAACGGGTGTTGGATGCAGATGACAATTATCCCTATTTCTTCACCAGCGTTGTCGGCACCTGGGATGAAAAGTTTATCGTCACTGTCAGCTTAACGCCGGAGCTAGAACTGACCTTGCCTCCCTTTGCCTTTAATCCAGAGCGCTAGTG
>CBDTXL010000769.1:0-2995 GCA_965364435.1 uncultured bacterium | reverse complement strand
AGTGGTCAGCGTGATAACATGAGAGACTGCTGAATTATACAAATCAACTCTATCCATGACTCTGACTCAAGAGCGCAAACAGGAAATTCTTCAAGGCTACCAGGTACATGAAACCGACACCGGCTCGGCAGATGTACAGATTGCCATGCTCACTGAACGCATTAATCGGTTGAGTGAGCACCTGAAAATCAACAAAAAGGATCATTCTTCCCGCCGGGGATTGTTGAAGATGATTGGTCAACGGAAGCGTTTACTAGGCTATCTTCGCAAAGAAAATATAGAACGCTATCAGGCATTGATTCAACGCTTAGGTATTCGCGGATAGGCAACATTTAAGCTTATGTCTACTGAACCATCGAGCGAGGGCAAAGGCGGTAGCTCCCAAGGAGCCGCTCCCAAGGATCGAAGCGACCAGCGCTTGCCGTTTGAGCCACGTCAGAAGCGTAAAAAAACGGCTAAAACCCAACCCGAACCGGCACCCAGTAAAACAACTCCTAAGAAAGACAAGCAGGCACCAGCTTCGAGAGAATCGATGGCGATTCCCGAAGCGGTAAGCAAGCGAATGGTGCGTCGGATGGCTCTGCTATGCGGAATTCCAACAGTGTTGGGCATATCCACATTTTTTGGTAGCTATTTTTTAGTCACAAACTTTGGCTTAAAGTTGCCCAACCCAGCTGTGGTTCTTGTAAGTATGGGATTTTTTGGTTTAGGGGTGTTGGGCTTGAGCTATGGCGTCCTCTCCGCATCTTGGGATGAGGAAATACCAGGGAGTAAGTTAGGTTGGCAAGAGTTTACCACCAACTGGGGACGGATGACATCAGCATGGCGCTCGGCTGGACAGAAGGACTAGCCACTAAGAAAAGGTTACAAGGGCGAGCAAGTTGAAGGTTGAATTTGGGTTGCAGGGCGAGCAGGTTGAAGATTATCTTGAAAACCTTCAACCTTCAACCTTCAACTCGTGAGAACCTTCAACCTTTTATTAAACACACAAACAATTTGGCAGGGACTCTCAAAACATGATTGTGGTAATGAAAGTCGGCTCTCCAGAAGCCGAGATTGCTCGCATTAGCCAGGAACTGGGGGAATGGGGTCTGACTCCAGAAAAAATTGTTGGTAAGCATAAAGTTGTGCTAGGTCTTGTCGGCGAAACCGTTGATTTAGACCCGCTACAAATTCAGGAAGTTAGCCCGTGGATTGAACAGGTACTGCGAGTTGAGCAACAGTTTAAACGCGCTAGCCGGGAGTATCGTCACGGTGAAGCTAGTGAGGTTGTTGTGTCAACGCCTAACGGACCCGTTACCTTCGGTGAGCAGCATCCTTTGGTAATTGTTGCTGGTCCTTGTTCGGTGGAAAACGAGGCAATGATCATTGAAACGGCGCGTGGGGTCAAAGCGGCAGGTGCCCAGTTCCTGCGGGGAGGTGCCTACAAGCCTCGGACATCGCCTTATGCGTTTCAAGGTCATGGGGAGAGTGCTTTGGGTTTACTGGCGGCGGCGCGGGAAGCGACGGGCTTAGGCATCATTACCGAAGTGATGGACACAGCTGATGTCGAGAAAATTGCTGAGGTGGCGGACGTTGTGCAAGTGGGAGCCCGCAATATGCATAATTTCTCGCTCCTCAAAAAAGTCGGGGCACAGGAAAAGCCGGTACTGCTGAAGCGAGGAATGTCAGCCACGATTGAAGAGTGGTTGATGGCGGCGGAGTATATCCTAGCAGCGGGCAACCCGAATGTGATTCTTTGTGAACGGGGAATTCGGACGTTTGACCGGCAGTACGCTCGGAATACGCTAGATTTGTCGGTCTTGCCAGTGTTGCGATCGCTCACTCACTTGCCGATTATGATTGACCCCAGTCACGGTACAGGTAGGGCTGAGTATGTCCCAGCAATGGCTCTGGCGGCGATCGCCGGGGGGACTGACTCGTTGATGATTGAAGTTCATCCCAACCCTGCTAAGGCTTTATCTGATGGACCTCAATCCTTGACACCAGAGCGCTTTGAGCGCTTGGTGAAAGAAATGGCGGTGATTGGTCAAGCAGTAGGGCGTTGGCCTCAATCTGCTGTTGCCCTTGCCTGAGAGTTTTGAACAATGAGCTGGGGGGCGGTGTGTTCGTCAAGATAGGTAGAAATGAGGTTGTATCTATCTCAAAGATGGTGAGGTAAAGAGGCGATCGCACTCTCGTTATACAGCGAAGCAATGCGATCTGCGCTTCGCTATCGCTCCAACTCTCTAGAGCTTTTCTGGGTCAATACCGCGCGATCGCAATTGCTCTAACAAAGCTTGATAGCGCTGTTGTTCCTGTTCAAGTTGAGCAAGTGCTTCATCGGCGCGTTGACGCTCTTGATCGGCGCGTTGGCGTTCCTGCTCTCGTAGTTGATCGAGTTCAACAGGGGTGAGGAACCGCTGTCCTGAGGGTGAGAATATTTCCAGGGTATCTGGCTTCAACTCAAACCGTATCCCTAAGCGGGGGCTAACCCAACCATTCATCTCCTCAATTACCTCTAATTTGTCCCCAGAACGCTCTAAGCCAACCAAATCTATTCGATCTGGGTCATAAATGTAATATTCCTCCACGCCATAGCGTTCATAAAAGTGGAGTTTTTTGGTCATCTCTTTGAGGCGGTTTCCGGGGGATAGGATTTCAAAGACAACTTGAGGGGCAATGTTGTCTTCTTCCCACTGTTTATAGGAACCCCTGTCTCCTTTCGGTCTGCCAAAAGCTACCATAACATCCGGTGCTTGGCGAGTCTTATTATCTCCCTCAATCGGATACCAGAGGAGGTCGCCAGCGATAAATACATCAGCAACAGCGGCAAACAAGATTTCTAAGTTTTCTTTAATTACGACAATCCAGCGGAATTGTTTGGTGTTGTCTGCCATTGGTTGACCGTCGCTGTCTGGGTAGATGAGTGCTGCTGCTGCCTCAGTTGGTAGTTGTTGTACCATGCTGGTGTGCCTCCGCTTGAATAGGCTGATATTAATATATTGCTGAAGCT
>CBDTXL010000768.1:0-2996 GCA_965364435.1 uncultured bacterium | reverse complement strand
GGATCATCAAAACTCTCTTATGGTCGCTTCTGGAACTGGCACCCGATCCTCAGGTGGCTAGAGTTATTTTTTTGCTGACTAAGTCGTAAAATAATGCAAGGTTAGATTCCTAATCCTGCATTAACTGAGGAAAGGTGATGACACTGACGCCAGCAGATGCACAACTGATTCAACTCTGGGTGCATGGCAAGAGCCGTCACACCCGACGGTATTATCAGGCTGATGCTAAAGCGTTTCTCAATTTCGTGGGCAAGCCATTGGCGCAAGTTACCCTGGCGGATGTCCAGGATTTTGCTGATTTCCTGGAAACGAGTAACCTTGCTCCTTCCAGCCGTGGGCGCACCCTCTCATCGGTGAAGTCTCTGCTTGCCTTTGGCAATCGTATCGGGATGTTAGCGGTCAATGTGGGCGCACTGCTCAAAGCCCCGGCGGCGAAGAACACTCTGGCAGAACGCATTCTCAGTGAGGCGGAGGTACAAAAGCTGATTAGCTTGGAGACTAACCTCCGCAATCAGGTGATGGTAAAGCTGTTGTATGCTGGGGGGTTGCGAGTTAGTGAGTTGTGTGGTTTGCGCTGGCGGGATTTGCAAGCGCGGAGTGAAGCGGAAGGGCAGATTAATGTGTATGGTAAAGGCGGCAAGACGCGGGTGGTATTGTTGCCAGTGACAATTTGGAAGGAACTGGTGAGTCTGCGGGAAGCGGCGGGATTTAATGACCCGGTTTTTCGGAGTCAAAAGGGGGGTCATCTCCACCCTTCTCAGGTGATGCGGATTGTCCGGGCAGCGGCTCATCGGGCGGGGATTGATGCCAATGTTTCACCTCACTGGTTGCGCCATGCCCATGCTAGTCATTCTTTAGATCGGGGGGCACCAATTCACTTGGTACAGGCGACACTGGGGCATGCCAGTATTGCGACGACTGGTCGGTATCTCCATGCGCGACCTCAAGATAGTTCAGCAAGGTATTTGGGGCTTTAGATCATTGGTGGCACTAAAGCGATCGCAAACTATTACTCCTGCCTAAACGCTTCCACAAGCTCCTCAAGGGTACAGTTGAGCAGTTGCAATAATTTCTGAGTTTGCTCTGGAAATAAACGCGGTCTTTGCCCCCCTGTCTCCCACTGGGAAACGGTAGTAACGGTTACATCCATTGCAATCGATATTTGCCGCTGGGTTAATCCAGCACGCTTCCGCAAATACGCAAACGTGATTGGTTTTTCTTCGTTTGCCATGTCGTATTCTCGTAAATTTCAAGTTCAACTACATGGATTGACATATGTAGGTTGACTTATATATAGTGGACATAGAAAAAGACAGGCGAGTCGAGGAGTCGCCCTAGACCTTCGATAACTTGTCTGTTTCCATCACCTGTTAAGACTCGTACAACCTGAGGCCAACCATGTCCATTGGCTAGCTAGCCCAACGGTTAGCCTACCCTTTGGCATGGTTTCGTCTAGCTGTCTGATGCCTCATGCATTAGACACAATACCCTCATTTCACCCAAAAGCGATCACAAAAAGGTGCGATCGCTAATTGTAAAAGTCGAATCCTGGCTATATGTTTTGTTTGTGCATCGCAAAGATAAAGGAGGACAATTTATCAGCTAGACGCTCGTTCCTCGCTACCGCTTCGCTATCGTCAGCTCTTGCAATGGAAAAATGCCGTTGCCTGTCAGCTACAAAAATGCTCAACTGGGGAACAGTTAGAACACTTGTGGAATGCAATTACATTTGACCACACAAAGCACAACTCTCAATACGACGCTTCTGTGATCCCATTTCTGGAAAAAATCCGGTTGAAATGTCAAGAAGCTATCCCCAAAGTGTCACAAAATTTAGAGGGAAACGCGATCGCTCCCTTGTCTGTTGTAGCTTGCTGAAGGCGATACCTGCCGCAAGCTTTGCTAAAGCGTTTGAAAATATACCTAAGACATCTGTAAGCTGCCGCTGAGGTGATACTCTCTAGTTGGTATGGAGTAGTCTCTTTTGACGAGGAGGGGTACTATCTTCCACGCTGTCGGTAAGAGTCTCTTTCACCTCTGGTGAAAGAACCTGCTCACCAGCAACACTAGCACCTCGATCCTTTAGACTTAAAGGCTGTTGAGACACGGGAGCCTTTACAAGTTGACGAGTTCTCCAAACCTGACCCCGATATTTTCCTGTAACCTCAACTTCAGTCACCTCAGATGTAGGAATAGGAAGTTCGTAGTTGGCTCCGCGATAAAGGAGTTTAATCTTCTCCTCTTCCTGAGATTTGACAAGGTTCTGAGAAGGCACCCATTGTCCTCTATTGCTAAACAGGATAAGCACTAGAAGCAACAACTGGAGCGGCCAAGGTGCTAAAAGCAAACTGAAAAATAAGCTGATTAATGAAATTGAGGCGGCAAGATAAGAAATTTCGTCAGTAGAATTTTTAAAAATATAGGCAGCTATTAGAAAAATAGCCATTGGAATGAGGAAAGTAAAAGACATACTGTTGCCTCTCTTACTACAAAGAAAATTGGTTCATAAACGGCTGTATGAACTTTAACAATGGCATTCCAAAGTTGAGGATAGCGACAGCGTAAAATAACGCGATCGCCCTACCTCTGAAAGGCTAATCTAGATTAGCATTAACCCTGCTAGGCGAGCATCAGCATACTATCAAGCTTTACAAATGGCTTAACTCGGCAATCTTCCTAGGGCGTCGGGCGTCGGGGCTGGGGAAAGCTCATACCTTATCATGTAGGGAATTGGATAAGGACACATTGGAAATTCGACGCTGCCCGCTCTGTTTCCGAATATTTCTATCTATCCTCTATCTAAAGAAAGGGGCTTGCGACGTAGCAATAGCCTAATAACGGAATACCAGAAGCTCTCCTACTCCCCTAGTCCCTAATCCCCAGTCCCTAGCCCCTTCTCAGCCAGGATCGCATGTCCACCCTAACCTCTCGCATGCAGGCGGTGCAGTCGCCGCTTATTCCCATTATTGGGGAACTGATTCGCAGCAACCCTGGAA
>CBDTXL010000767.1:0-3000 GCA_965364435.1 uncultured bacterium | reverse complement strand
CGGAACCTGCCCCAGCAACCACAAGTAAGGGGCCGCAGTAATGTTCGACAGCGCGACGCTGGGACGGGTTGAGGTGGCTGAGGAAGTCAGTGGTTTGAGTCATGGCGACGCGAGGCGACAGGTCTTGGTCTTAGCAAGAGAATCTATTCTAGTCAAGGGTATCGTATCTTTGCAGAAGACAGTAGGGGTGAGGCGCGATCGCGCTTGAGTAGACTTCTTGCAAACATCCTGAATCACCCCTCCCCAACCCTCCCCTTGCTAAGGGGAGGGAGCAAGATTTCAAGCTAGGTAGAGTTTCTCTTCCTCTTGTCCGGAGCCGGGTGCGAGAGTCTTGGATTGAGTTCTAGAGAAATAAGAGGTGGTAATAGTATCACCTCTCGAAGAGAAAAATTAAACTATCAGCAATAGAGAAAGTCCGCCCATGTCAGCAGAAAACCTTGAAACCATCTGGGTAATCGTAGACGAGACACCTCAATCCCCTGAAGAGAACGGTTCAAAAGATGGAACCTCTCCCGGAAATCCTTGGGTTAAGAGGGCTGCTTCGGCAGCAGGAATCCCTAAAGCGGTTAAGGTGAGTACTCAGAAACTAGAGGCAGAAATGTCTCGATTTGTGCAAATTGTGAGTAGGTTGTTCAGTCATGCCGAGAAGCAAGTTAACCCGCAATCTGGGTTAAAACTGGATGAAATCGAGGTATCGGTGGAAATTAATGGTGAAGGGGAAGTGAAGCTACTGGGAACTGGAGGGAAAGTGGGAACGAAAGGCGGAATTACCCTCAGATTCAAACGGACTGACGCTTAGGTAAGATGGCAGATTGGGCGCTGGTTATCGGCATCAATAAGTATGACAGGTTGCGATCGCTCGATTATGCCGAACGCGATGCCGCCTTGATGCGGGACTTTTTTCAGGATGAAGCTAGGTTCGAGCAAATCTTCTACTTCTCGGATACCTCCCCAGATTTTGACGCTCCGGATGGTTCTCCTCAATCCACACGCCCCACCTATGCCAATCTTCGCTCTTTTTTGCGTGATTTCTTTGAGGAACCTTATCTGCAAGCGGGGGATAATTTTTGGTTTTTCTTTAGTGGACATGGTAGCCGCCATCAGGATCGGGATTATCTCATGCCCTGTGATGCCAGTCCTAGAGATGTAGACTACACGGCAATTTCTATCAGTTATGTAACCGAACGCTTGCGGCGATGCGGTGCGGATAATGTGGTGCTGCTTTTAGATGCTTGTCGCAATGAAGGGGAAAAAGCGGGTTTAGGGATTGGATTGGAGAAACAGCAAGGTGTCATTACGATTTGCTCGTGCAGTCCGAAGGAAAAGTCCTACGAAATTGAACAAATTGGGCAAGGCGCTTTTACTTATGCGCTTTTAGAATCACTGCGGATTCAAGGTGAGGGGAATTGTGCCACGGTTGAACGGTTGTATCAACGCCTGCGCTATCGAGTAACTGATATTAATCGCTTTTACAACAAGCCTGAACAAACACCTTATGCCATTGCTGAACCTGCAAGTAAGTATCATCTAATTTTGTTACCCAGGCAGGCAACCCTTCAGGATATTGTTACCCTTAAACTTGATGCTCAAGAAGCTGAACTGAAAAAAGATAATAACCTAGCAGAGCAATTATGGATTCGGATACTAGCCCTCTCTCCCAGCGATCCACAAGTGTTGGAAGCACTCAGGCGGATCTGGGAGCAGTCAAGAGCAACAGTATCCCGTCAATCCCTACAAGTAGCTGAAGATAATGGCTCGAAGAGGTCAAACGATACTTCAGCTCCTCCTAAGGCTGAAACTTTTCAGCAACAAAGGCAGCCAACAGCACCTTCATCGCCTCGAAAGGTAGGTAACAAATCGGGTTATAGGTCGCAGACTGGTATACGTTTAAACGAATCTGAAATCAAACAAAACACGACTAATTGGAAGATACCATTAATTGGATTTGCAACAGTGGCGGTGACAATAATCGCACTAGCTGGTGCTGGTGTTGGGTGGAGATTTCCATTTATGCCAGAGAAGACAGCAGTAGAGAAGACACTTATGCCAGAGGAGACAGTAGTCTCGTCTCAAGAGTATGACCAACTTGAAAAGCTGCTAGAGCAAAAGGATTGGAAGCAAGCTGACAAGAGAACAAGTGAGCTTATGCTCAAGGCAGCAGGACGAGAAAAAGCAGGTTATCTAGATATCAACTCTACTAATACGTTTTCTTGCCCAGACCTCCGCACGATTGACCGTCTTTGGGTAAAGTACAGCGATGGTCGCTTCGGCTTTAGCGTTCAGAAGCGTATCTGGGAGAGCGTAGGGGGGAAACCTGGGGTGTACGACGAGGAAATCTACCAAACGTTTGGCGATCGCGTGGGCTGGCGCGTGAAAGGAGAATGGCAAGGCTCGGATGGTCTCTCTTTTTCCCTAAATGCTCAACCTGGACACCTGCCGGTGGCGGAGGTGGCAGAGGGGACTATGGTTTTTGGTTTGGGGATTGGGGAGGTGCCGCTGCCTGATACGGGAGGGACTCTCTTCTCTCGCGTCGAGACTTGTAGAGTGTAACATCGGAGGGATTCAGGTTTTTGTAAAGATTTGCTACTGAGGAGAATTCCACGAAGCCTCGCCATTTCTAGCTTTCCGATACCTGGCACTGCGACATGACTCCTGCCGCCTGCTGGTTATAACAATTGGCAAAGACAAACTTTTCAGCAACTGCTTGCACCTCCGAATCGGGTGCTTCCCACTGCGCCCAAGGTAAAGCCATTTGTCCCGGAGAAGACTTTTTCAGCTTTCCTCTAACCACTAATCCAGCTAACAACCGACTCCCCCAATGATTTTTTGACTCTGGCTTCGGCTGGGTTCTATATTTTTTACAGAATCCTCGATACTTAGCAGCACATTGCTCCAGTGTCTTTCCCAACGCCAAAAATGCTGGATGCCACTCGGTTCCATCAAATATCAGTAAAGCTATCCTAGCCTGCGTAACTTTACTAAAACTTTACAAAAATTAAT
>CBDTXL010000766.1:0-3000 GCA_965364435.1 uncultured bacterium | reverse complement strand
TTCAAGAGCAAGCCAAAGAGCGTAACCTCAAAAAAGAGTTATTGACGGGTCTAGTCTCCTCAACCGTTTACAGTCTTGTGATTTTTGCCTTGGTGCAGTTTAACATTCTCCCTACTCCCGTTCTATTCTCTGGTGGTTAATGGGGTTATTATCTGCGCCATCTGTGTCAGAGCAACAGTATGAACTATTTGTTACTACCGCTCTTAAGCTTCTTAGTTGGCATCATCGTTGGTTTAACGGGAGTGGGTGGAGCGTCTCTGATCACCCCGATGTTGATTTTCGTGTTCCAAGTCCCGCCTGCGATCGCTGTTAGCTCTGATGTGGTGGCTGCTACATTGATGAAGGTTATCGGCGGCTTCAAGCACTGGCAACAGCAAACGCTTGATCTGCAAGTTGTCACCTGGCTGGCGTTGGGGAGTGTTCCTGGGTCACTGACTGGGGTGGGGATTTTATACCTGATCAAGCGTACTGGGGCTTTTAACCTAGATTACATCCTGCTGCGCTTGCTGGGGGTAATGATCGTGTTTGTCACCTTATCGGCGCTTGCACAATTGTTGCTGAAGACGTTTATCCCGCAGTGGAAGTTACCTGAGCTACCCAAGTTTGACTTAAAAACTAAGTTGGGTCGTGTCCGGACGATTGGTGTGGGAGCGGTTTTAGGCTGTCTGGTGGGCATGACTAGTGTGGCATCTGGTTCGATGTTTGCACTCTTGCTGATTGCCTTTTTCCGCCTTGACTCCCGTAAGTTGGTGGGCACAGATATTTCACAGGCGGCGATTTTGTTGATTTTTACCTCCCTCGGACACCTCAGCCTTGGAACAGTCAACTGGAGTTTAGTAGTGCCGATCTGGATAGGCACGGTGCCAGGGGTACTGGTGGGTGCTAAGCTCTGCAAGATTATCCCTCAAAATGCACTGCGGCTGGTCATGTACGCAATCTTAGTGACGGTGGGCTGGAAGTTAGTTTATCAGGCGTGATGGTTAATGGTTAATGGTTAATGGTTAAGAGGCTGTCTCTAAAGAAATGTAAAGAAAGCTTTGGGGAGCGATCGCTTGCCTTGGAGGATAGAAAGAAAAGTTGCCGGGTGGCAACGGGTCATTAAAGGAAAAGAAAAGCATATCCATCAGATATCAGCAACTCGGAGTGGGAAATCATAAAACCCTTACTACCTGTAGAACGAGGGGTTGGTCGCCCACGGTGCGTCGATTACCGCCAGATTATTAATGGAATTTTTTAACTGGTGCATGAGGGATGTACATGGCGTGCCTTACTTTAAATACGGCGGGACACGCCGGAATCAACGCTTTCGGACAGACCGACCTCTACTCGTTGGTGGTGACATCAATGAGCAAGCCGACTGGTTGAAGAAAGAATCTCCGTGGCTTCAGCCCGGAGAGTGTCAACCCATGATTTACCACCGTTCGGACTTCGGCGTGCAGTTCGACAGGCTCACTGTCCGCGCTCAGTCGAACGCTGACGCTCACGGAAGCCTTGGCAGACTGTCTATAACTACTTTCGCTATTGGCAGAAATTAGGGATATGGCAACAAATACATGCTCTCTAAGATGAGCAAGTACGGGTAGGGATGAATAAAAGCAATATGCCGACGGCGGGAATTATCGATAGCCAATCGGTGAAAACCACCGAAAAAAGGGGGAGGTTTACGGTTACGATGGCGGCAAACTTGTCTTGGGACGCAAGCGCTTTATTCTAGTTGATACGTTAGGATTGCTATTGGTCTGTATTCATCTGCTATAGGCTGCTATAGGCTGCGGTTTCAAATCGCTTAAATCTAGTTTTCGGATAGGCTCTAAAGCTCCGGTCATACCTGCCCAAAACCTTGGAGGGGCTTTTCCCGGGGGCACTGCCCCTACGAAACAATCAAAACCTTTTTAAATTCTAGAGGCACAAATCGCAGCACCGATAAGCCCCACTTGCGGGTTCAAGACAACCTGTACTGGCACTCTTTCTAGTAAAGGACTCACCCGACCTTTTTGATTGAAAGCTCGCAAAAAAGTCCCTTCTTTAATCAGTGGTAGAATCTTGGCAGCAATGCCACCAGCCAGATAAAAACCACCATAGGGTAAGAGTTTTATGGCAAGATTACCCGCCTCGGCACCGTAGGCTTCCACAAACATTTGTAAAGTTTGCTCACTGAGGCGATCTCGTTTTTCTAAGGCGGCTTTAGCGATCGCGGCGGCTGGGTCAACAGTTTTTTCACTATGCCCAGTTTCCTGTTCCCATATTCTCATAATCTGCTCAATCTCAGGAGATTCTTGGGCAAACTGCTGGTCTCTAAGAAACTGGTAAATTGCAACTATACCTTGACCAGAAACGACTCGCTCGACGGAAATGCGCTGGATATCATACTTTTCCCGTAAGTATTGCAGTAGCTGGAATTCTAGCCCAGTGCGGGGAGCAAAGTCGGCGTGCCCACCTTCTGAGGGAAAGACTTGATAACCTCCTATCTGGTGGATGAGAAAGCCTTCTCCTAAGCCGGTACCCGCACCAATTACAGCAATGGGAGCATCGAGTTGAGGTGTTGCCGCTTGCAGCGTGTACAGATCTGTAGTTTCCAATCCGAGGATACCGTAACCGACGGCGGCAAAATCGTTGATCAGGGTGATTTTGGCGATGTCGAGTTCTTTCTCCAAGCGTCTAGCTTCCAGGAACCAATCAAGATTGGTTAGTACGCAGGTATCATTAACAACAGGACCTGCGATCGCAAAACAAGCTTTCTCAGGACTTGGTGATGTTCCCAACTGTTGCCCTGCTGCCGAGAAGAACTGCTGCACTATCGGCACTAAATCAGGAAAGTCGCGGCTGGGATAAAGCGCCTCGTAGAGAGTGTGCCATGATGCCTCAGCTTTTTCCTCCACCAATCGCAAAATTGTTTTCGTGCCGCCGATATCTCCCGCCAGTAATAATGTCATACCTCTCGGCTCACTGTTCGCTAGTAGTTGACCACAGAAATTGTGACAGGTAACAGATTTTCCTAAC
>CBDTXL010000765.1:0-3001 GCA_965364435.1 uncultured bacterium | reverse complement strand
CTAGAGCGAATGCGTTACTGGAATATGTCACTAGAAAACATCTCAGTCAAGGTTCGCAGATAAGGTAAAAAGATTGCCATATAATCGGGAGGCAGGCGATCGTGCATGTCCCAGCCCATAGTTTTTAGCATGTCTTGCACCAGTCTCCAGCTCACGCGCAGATTAGGATATAACATCACGCAAAGGGGAAAGAGTTCTTGCTGCACTGAGCGGATGTCATCTTCCAAAACGCATAGGCACAGATAAACCTGAAACATCTCAACATCCCGGATGCTGGCGGTTCTAACGGTGAGATCGGTAAGAGGACCACTATAGCTCTTATAGTTGGGGTGTACACGGCAGATCTGTCTACAAACAGAGATGGCAATTTTAGTGCTGATGGGTAGAAGATGCTGAACGGCTCCTAAAGCTGGAGAATCAAAGGGATGGTTTCCTGCTGCTTCGTAGGCAGCCTGTAGCGGCATATACATGTGGTCATCCATCACCTTCATGTAGGGCATCCACAGCATTTGCTCAGACGGCGAGAGCCACTGAAGTAACTTTTGACCCGTGTAGTGGAACTGCATACTGACGAAGCCAATAGCACGGCGATCAACGCTTGTATATTTCTGCCGTACCCGACCGAAGTCTCTCCCTACAATCACTGATAGGCGTCGTGGCGTTGAGCGTTCTGCATAGGCATCTACCACTTTCTGAAAAAGAATGCGAGTATCTGCGGCAATCTCCAATGGATTCACTAAGTCGGGGTTGATACCGTGACGGCGAATCTCTTCCGAGAGCATCGTTTCTGTCAAAGACCAAGCTTGGGCGCTTGCCCAAGTCAAGTTTTGCATCAGCTTCTCGGCAGTGCGCTCTCGACCTTCCGGAGAAGTGATTTCCTTGAGATTTTCAGCGTTCTTGACCTGTGACTGCTCATTGGCTGTAACAGAAACATAGTATTTCCGTGCCCAGAGAGCGGCAAGAGAATGAACGTTTCCTCCTGTCGTACCAGGCTGTGCAAACGATTGTGATGATTTAGAGATAGAGGCTGGAACCTTAGGATACTGAGCTTCAGTTGTTGCCGATGCCAATGGGTGAGTCATTTTCAAATCCCCCTAGACACCCAATTTCCTAAAAGGAAATGGGAGAAAGCGCGGCGGGGTATGTCGCTTCCTATGGACAATTTAGTGCCTGGTTTTTGGGGGGCGCTACGTCCCTACCAGGTTCAAGCAGTTCAGTTCCCTGATTCCCTCAGAATCGCTCTAGCTAACGCTGACGTCCGGAAAGTAAAGCAGACGCTGAGCCTATAGACCCGCTGCTGCTTCGCGATAAAGCCTTCCTCCATATAAAGGGGAGGGTGCTTGACGTGCTGTACGACTCTGTACAGAAATAAGGTTATGCCGTATTTTTACTGGCTTTTCTAAACTATAAGATGAAATTTTTACGATTATTAAAATAATTAAAGATTTCTCATAATTTCCTGCGCCAGTGCCCTGAAATTTTTAACCTGACTATTCCTGCAAGTAGAGGTCACCCTGAAAGGGATATGGTAATCCAAAAGCGATCGCCTTGGTGTAGCTCTACTCGACCAGCAAGCTTAAAAGATTCTAAAGAAGTACCGCTACTCCTGGATTAAAGGACTACTCATTACGTTAGTAGCTCCAATTTTGTTGTTAATTACGCAACAATTTAACGAATCTTTAAGAATTTCAGCCAATTTATGGAGGTTTGGCTATGGCCAACACCACAACAGTTAATGCCGAAATCGAAACGGCATCGAGAACACGCCGACTCAGCTTACCAGCATGGCTAGTGCTAATCTGCATTATCGCCTTTACCGCTTTGCTGGCAGCAGGGGCTGTGATTTGGAAAAATGCCCCTCCCGTGCCAGAAGTTGTGCTATCTCCCCAACAAGAAGTTGTCCTGACTCAAGGAGAAATTCAAGCCGGACAGGAAACCTATCTGGCTCGCGGGGGTCAGCACATCGGCAGCATTTGGGGACACGGAAGCTATCTCGCTCCCGATTGGAGTGCTGATGTTCTCCACCGCTGGGTTTAGCAACCGCTGGAATGTTGTACGATAACGAAGCTGATTTTTCCCAAGCAGATTTAGAGGCTCTACCAGCCCCAGAACGAGCCAGTTTAGAAGCAAAAGTTAGTGAACAGTTTAAGACCAATCGTTACGAACCCGAAACGCACCAACTCATCCTCACTAACGCACAAACCCAAGGTTTAAAAAAGGTCTTCGCAGATTATCACCAACTATTAGCCCACGGCTCTCCAATTCACTCAATTCCTAATGGGTGGTTCAAAGATGATACCCAAATTCACAATGTCACAGCCTTCTTTGTTTGGACAGCTTGGGCAGCAGTAGCGACTCGACCGAATGCACCGTTTTCTTACACGGCAAACTGGCCTCATGATGACCTAGTCGGTAACCAGGCACCAGGGCAGTTTATCATTTGGTCGATTGTGTCGGTCATCATTCTCATTGCTGGAAGTGGAGTCTTTTTGTTTGTCTACCTGACTCAAGAAGAGGCAGATGAAGTCCAGCCAGTTCCTGCTCGTCCTGCTGTGCGAATTCCCACACCTAGCCAAAAAGTAACTTCGCTATTTTTTGGGGTAGCGATGGCACTGTTTTTAGTGCAAATTTTGATGGGAATGTTCACCGCTCACTATGCGGTAGAAGCGGAAGGGTTTTACGGGATTCCTCTGAGTAAATTTCTCCCCTATGCTGCTTCCCGCACCTGGCACTTGCAATTAGCTATCTTCTGGATTGCGACTTGCTGGCTAGCCGCCGGACTTTACTTTGCCCCACGTTTTGGGAATTACGAACCCAAATATCAAGGGCTTGGTAATAGCGTTCTTCTGGTGGCATTAACCGTCGTTGTCGTCGGTTCGATGATTGGCACTTGGGAGGCGGTGACTGGAGTTCTAGATGTGAAGAATAGCTTCCTCTGGGGACACCAAGGCTATGAGTACATCGAATTAGGACGAGTTTGGCAATTGCTACTGATTGGTGC
>CBDTXL010000764.1:0-3005 GCA_965364435.1 uncultured bacterium | reverse complement strand
AGGATGACGCCATCGTATAAGTTCTCAAAGATACAGGCTTGTTTACGAAGGATCTCCTCCGCCTGCTTGCGTTCAGTGATATCAGTGGAAATACCACAAACTGCATAAGGGACACCATTAGCATCCTGTAGAGGAAACTTGCTGGTGATATAGGTGTGTAGCCCATCCTCATGAGGGGCAACCTCTTCGATCTTTATAGCCGTTCCACTTTCGAGTACCTTTTGGTTATTCGCAGCAAACACATCAGCGAGATCATCGGGCCAAACATCGTATATACTCTTACCGACGATTTGCTCGTTGGTCATGGAGACCAAATTTTCATACCCACGATTAATCAGCAAGTGTCTGTTTTGAGCATCTATTAGGTAAATGACCGCAGGGGAGTTATCCAGAATCGCCTGTAACTGCTCTTCACTCGCTCGCCGTGCCTCTTCTGCCCGCTTGCGATCGCTGATATCAGTGGAGATGCCACATACTGCGTAAGGAATTCCTTCAGGGTCTTTTAAAGGGAATTTGATCGAAATGTAGGTATGAATTCCGTCATCGTGAGGGGCAATCTCCTCAAACTCTAAGGGTGTTCCGGCTTCGATTACCCGACGGTCATTGGCATGAAAGGTATCAGCCATTTCCTTTGGGAAAAAATCGTAGTTATTTTTCCCTAAAATTTCTTCCTTGGGTTTTTGGAAAAGGGCTTCAAGCTGGCGGTTAATCAGAATGAAGCGACCCTCAGTGTCCTTGAGATAGATCAGAGCGGTTGCATTGTCCAAAATAGCCTGTAGGCGTTCTTCACTTTCTCGTCGTGCTTCCTCCGCCTGCTTGCGAGCGGTGATATCTTGAATCTGAGCAATAAAGTACAGGGGTTGACTCTGGGCATCACGCACCAGCGACACACTCAAGAAAATCCATACCACATGCCCCAGTTTGTGGAAGTACCGCTTTTCCATTTGGTAGGAACGAATCTCGCCAGCCAGTAGTTGACCTGCATAGCTGAGATCGGTATCCAGGTCATCTGGATGGGTTATCAGCTGGAAAGTCATAGCTAGCAATTCTTGCTCTGAATAGCCAACAATCTCGCACAAGGAATGATTGACTTTCAACCAGCGCCCATCGAGTGCGACTAGCGCCATCCCAATCGCGGTATAGTCAAATGCACTGCGGAAGCGTTCCTCACTTTGCCGTAGTGCCTGCTCCACTCGCTCACGCTCGAAGAGTTCACGTTGCAGCCGTTCGTTAGCTTGGCTGAGTTCGGCTGTACGTTTTGCGACTCTGATTTCCAGTTCTTCGTTAACCTGTCGCAGTATTGCCTCTGCCTGCTTACGCTGTGAAATGTCTTGAGCAATCCCAGCCCGACGGTAAATCTCTCCAGACTCGTTCGTGATCGGAAAACCACGATCTCTGATCCAGCGCATTAAGCCGTCAGGTCGGATAATGCGATACTCAATATCAAACGTTCCGGTGAGGTTAGCCTCAAGGCAAGCGATCACCCGTTGCTGATCGTCCGGGTAAATTGCATCCAGGAAGGATTTTGGGTTCGCGTACAAGCTTTCACAACTGCGTCCCCAAATTTGCTCATAGGCAGGACTGACATAGAGCATTTCCGTCATGTCCGCAGTGGTCATCCAAAACACTTCATGGATATTTTCTGCGAGTTGACGGAACTTCTCTTCACTCTGCTGCAACTTTACTTCTGCTTGCTTGCGTTCACTCAGGTCGTGAGTAATGCCGAGAATGGAAGAGATTTCTCCCCTGTCATCCAGCAGCGGAACATAAGTGACAACTATTGTAGATGTCCCAATAGTAGGCAAAGTTATCGAGCATTCTGTGGTCTGTGAAGTGCGCGTATTCACAGCACGCTGGAGGGTCGGGATGTATCCTTGTGTGACCTCTGGCGGGAAGAGTTCCTCATCAGGATGACCAAGCAGTGCCTCCTCCGAAAGCCCACTGCGCCTAAGTCCTTCAGCATTAACAAACTGTAACCGCCGCTGGGCATCGTAGATTACGAAGACATCGGGGACGTTATCAACCGCCAGCCGAAATCGCTCTTCACTCTTGCGTAGCGCCTCTTCCGCTTGCTTGCGCTCTGTCATATCAATCGAGATGCCACCCACAGCCTCAATTTGTCCCAAGGCATCATGCATGGGAAACTTGACGGTGTAGAAGTAGTGCGGTCCATCCGCAACCTCAACGAATTCCTCAGTGATGACAGGAACACCGGTATCAATGACCTGTTGATTCACCTCCTTAAAGTGCTGCGCCATTGCTGGCGGCAGCAGTTCATCAAGAGAGCGACCGATCACCTCCTCCCGACGCATACCGATAAATTCTTCCCAGGCACGGTTGACCAAACGGTAGCGAGCATCCACAGCCGTAGTGATGTAAATCGGTGCGGGTGTATACTCCAGGATTTGGGTGAGAAAGTCTTGCGTCAAACGCAGTTTTTCTTCCGCCTGTTTGCGCTTAGTGATCTCAAAGAGGGTTGAGCGAGTCGCGATGAGATTCCCTGCTTCATCCTTAATAGCGGTGGAATTCAATAGCACAGGCACAATCGTGCCATCTTTACGAATCATCTGGAATTCCAGGTCTTTTACCCCACCCCCTGACCGGATGCTCTTCTTATTTTCTTGAAAGGTTGCCAAACTCTCAGGGAGGAGCAAATCAGATAACTTAAGCTTGCCGATGACTTCGTCGCGGCTGTACCCTAACCAGCTGAGTTCTGTATTGTTAATCGCAATAAACGTGCCATCTTGATCTATCGTGTGATAGCCACAGGGTGCATTATTGTATAGATCTTGAAAGTTGGCTTCTACTAACTGACGTTCGCTGATCTGGCGATTCAAGAAATGGTACGCCAATACGAAGAGTAGCAAACTTAGGCTGGAGCAGAAGAAGTAGATCACACTTGTACTGCTAGCCTGGGTGATCGAACCGATGAGAGTTAGCACTGCCAATGCCAATCCGCTTGTAATAATTTTTTTTTTCAAGGAAGCTTTTTAAGGAGGTTGAGT
>CBDTXL010000763.1:0-3007 GCA_965364435.1 uncultured bacterium | reverse complement strand
TGCGCTTGCACTGGCACCGTCAGTTTATTGAGGTCAATTTTGGGCTTTTTTGCCTCAGTGACCAAGTAAGTCGCACCCACCACCAAAAGACCCGTTACCATCAGCCCCAGCAGCCAAGGGAGAGGTCGTTTGACTTTACCGAATAGTGGAAGTTCCATGCGTAAGGTTTTCAATTCAGGCAGACACAAGAAACAGGTATCACTCGGTTCTGAGTTTAATCAGCTTTGCTTTACCTGCTGAATCCAAGCCATATACAGGATGGCATTCCCGCACATAGGAAGACTTTCACCCCGTCCGACTGGCAAGTCGCTTTATCTCTCTCCATACTAGCGATATTGCTAGAGTCGCCTGATCATCGAAAAGGGGCTAGACCAGCTCGGCAGAAGTAACCCACCAGCCTAAAAAGGGGTGATAACAGAGGTAAACTGTCAATAGCCAAATCATTAAGCCTACAAGGAGGTTGGCTTTTTAAGGCCATGCCCAGCCCCCAAGCCGAAAAAATTATCCTCTACGGGATCACTAATGGGTATATTTGGAGCAGCATGGGCAATCTATTGCGGTCACCGTTATTCTGCACTATAATCTGAGATTTCTGGCTAAGATCAAGTTGTTGATATAAAGTTTTGTTTGAAAAATCTTCCTTTTTGACAAAATTTTCTAAAATAGAATCTTTTCATCAAGAGATACTAATGCTTGAGGAAGTTCAACAATACTATGGTATACACTCCTAAATATTTTAAAGGATGGGAAAACATCCAATTTCCAACAAGCAATCAAGATAATAAGTTTAAATACGAGCCTGAAATAGCTTGGTGGCTAGCCCAATGTTCTCAACTAAGCTATGAAAATAAAATTACTGTTGCCACGGAACTTCAGGCGGCTAATTTTAATCAAGTGGTCTTTTTTGATAATGAAGGAACTCAGGCTTTTCTAGCTGTACATCCTGGTGTATCAGGAGCAGGTAAATTTGCCGTTATTGCATTTCGAGGGACGGAACAAGATTCCATAGATATCTTGACAGATATTAGTTTTGTGAGGCGATTATTTCCTGATGAAAATCTTGTAGAGGAACCAAGCCAAGAGCCAGAAGCCTTGCAGAAAGAGTCTAATAAAGATAAAAAAGACAGAGAGACGCCCAAATTATATACTCATGGAGGCTTCTTAAAAGGCGTTCTTAATGTTTGGGGTTGTGCTTTACAGCAGGAAATAAAACATATCCCTAATATTACTTCTGATTGGAAAGGCGCTCCAGGTATCAGTAATGCGATTTGTGAGTTAGGGATAGATACGCCCTTGTACTTTACCGGTCATAGTTTAGGGGGTGCATTAGCAACCTTAGCGGCTTATAAATCCCTAGTTTATAAATCAACTGTGCAATTGGCTGGACTTTATACATTTGGTTCACCGAGAACGGTTCAACGTCCTCTTGCTAAAATGATTGATCAAGAACTGTCGGGAAAACTTTATCGAGTTGTTAATTATCTTGATGTAGTACCTCGACTTCCTCCCAGAATTCCGGTTATTCTGGCTTTTCGCCATATTGAAAAGCTCATTTACTTCAATAAAAATTGGGAACAGCAAGAATTATCACAACCCGGTATTTTCTTCGGTGATGTTGGGGTTCTGCTCTTAACTATTCCAGAGGTAGTGCTTTCTTGGCTGTCTCGTAAAAAGTACACGCCTGGAACCATTCAGAAACATATGATTTCCGAATACATCAAAGATATAGAACATCAAATTGGGTTGAAGGGTACAAATTAAGCTCATCTCTGGCAAATTCTCGACTTTATTGCCTACTACAATCGCACGATGGCTAAACCTTTTGTTTGGAAGTTTGAAGGCTATCCAGAGGTGGTGTAGGCTGGTGGGTTACTTCTGCCGAGGTGGTCTAGTGGGCTGTCAAGGCAGAAATGACAAGTTCAAATAGCCTAAAT
Source organism: uncultured bacterium (assembly GCA_965364435.1). Taxonomy (GTDB): domain Bacteria; phylum Cyanobacteriota; class Cyanobacteriia; order Cyanobacteriales; family Coleofasciculaceae; genus CBDTXL01. The sequence continues at coordinate 1,073 of CBDTXL010000763.1, read as the reverse complement.
CTTCTATTTTTCGAGAAAGCTAACTACTCAAAGCTAGATGGACAGCCCGCTAGGTAGTGGGGAGTGACAATTTCTCACATTACGCTTACTACTGCAACGTGTTATAATCACACTCCCCCAGATTCATCGGCGGGGTACCCTAGTCCCCAGCCCCTAACCCCGACGCCCTCGGAAGGTTACTTGACCATAAGAGACCGATTTTTGGTTGAGATTTCTGCAACGAGGGCGTCGATAATGCGTTAATTTAGCTGAAGATTCCTTCCTATTTATCTTTTGAGGCTGCACTGTGCCCAAGCGTATTCCTTTATTTTCTATTCTTGTTCTCCTCGGTTTACTGAGTGTACAAGCACCAGTTTCTGGACAGGCACTTGTGCCCTATACCCTACAGTTAGATTCAAAGGAACTAGAGCAGCAGGGTTTGAATCTGGCTCAGGATGCAGTTCAGCTGGTGCGCTTCCAGCAATATGAGCTGGCGCTGCCCAGAGCAGAGTTGGCGACTCAACTTGCTCCCAAGACTTATCAAACCTGGTTTATATTGGGAAGTCTGTATGTACAGACCAAAGAGCTGGATAAGGGCATTAATGCTTTGCAACGTGCTAAATCCTTAGCACCGAAAGAGGCAGGAATTTTATTCACTTTGGGTTCAGCACGTTTTCAAAAAGGCAACTATCCCGCAGCGATCGCTGAATTGGAAGCGGGGTTGAAGATTAAACCCAATGTTCCGGAAGCTTTGTTTGACTTGGGTAATTCCTACTACATGCTCAAGCAGTTTCCCAAGGCGATCGCGGCTTACGAACAAGCTGTCGCCCAGGAAAAAAAGTTCTGGCCTGCAATTAACAATATCGGGCTGGTGAAGTATGAACAAGGCGATGTTGCGGGTGCAATTGAAAAGTGGCAAAGTGCGATCGCTCTTGATGACCAAGCTGCTGAACCTCGGCTAGCAGCAGCTGTGGCGCTTTATGCCCAAGGCGATCAAGAAAAGGGACTCTCCCTGGGAGAAGCCGCAATCCGCTTGGATAGCCGCTATGCTGACTTAGCGTTTCTCAAGGAAAATCTCTGGGGCGATCGCCTGC
>CBDTXL010000762.1:0-3007 GCA_965364435.1 uncultured bacterium | reverse complement strand
TTCATACTTCAGATGAGTGTTAACATTCGATTCCTGCCAGACAATGTAACAATTAACGCCGACGTGGGAGAGCCAATGCTCCAAGTGGCTCAACGCGCTGGTGTGTTCATTCCCACAGGTTGCCTGATGGGGTCTTGTCATGCATGTGAGGTGGAGATTGAGGAGGGAGCGACAATTTGTGCCTGCATCACAGCCGTACCAGCCGGTCGTGAAGAGTTGACGATTAATCTCTACAGTGACCCTAATTGGTAGGTTTTGAGCCAAAGTAAGTGAAATGTTGGTAGATTGTAGGCTATCCCAATCATGGCATTCTGAAAAAGAGACTTACGAGGTACAGGATGTCAGAAGCATCAGAACAAAAACGGGTAGTTGTCGTGGGTGCAGGTTGGGCTGGATTAGGCGCAACCTACCACCTAGCGCAACAAGGCTACGATGTCACCCTCTTAGAAGCTGCTCCCTATCCCGGTGGATTAGTAGCAGGCTGGAAAACTCCGGGTGGACGTTCTGTTGAGGGCGGTATTCATGGCTTCTGGTATCCCTACAGCAACATCTTTTCCCTGGTTCGAGACTTGGGACTCAATCCCTTCACCCCTTTTACCCGTTCCTCTCAATATTCACCCGCAGGATTAGAAGTCGAATCGCCGATTTTCCAAAACGAACCGCGACTCCCCACCCCACTGGGAACCTTTCTCTACACCCAGTTCAAGCGGTTGCCACTGAGCGATCGCCTTTCTGCCCTACCCTTGCTCTATGCTGTGGTCGATTTTGACAACTCGGATGAGGCATGGTGGCGTTATGACTTTGTAACTGCCCGTGAACTGTTTAAACAGTTTGGTGTTTCCGCCCGACTCTATAAGGATTCCTTCGAGCCAATGCTATTGGTAGGCTTATTTGCACCAGGGGAACAGTGTTCGGCAGCAGCAGCTTTGGGAATGCTTTACTATTTCATCCTCGCTCATCAACCAGACTTTGATGTGGTTTGGTGCCGGGGAACCGTTGGGGAGATGATATTTAAGCCCTGGGTTGAACGCATCGAGAAAGTTGGTGGAAAGGTACTGACCAATAAACGGGTGAGTGATATTGTCCTCGATCGCACTGGCAAGGCAAAAGGGGTTGTCTGCGGTGATGAAGTTTTTGAGGCAGACGCAGTGATTTTTGCCATCAGCGTCAGTGGCATGAAAAAGATTGTGTCAGGTAGCCCTAGCTTGCAACGTTATCGGGAATTCCGCGACTTGACGAACTTGGGAGCAATTGATGTGCTGGCAACTCGGTTGTGGTTTGACCGGAAAGTGAGGATTCGCCATCCCTCTAATGCCTGCTTCGGCTTTGATGCAACAACAGGCTGGACATTTTTTGACCTCAATGCGCTGCACGACGAATACCGCGATGAACCCGGTAGCGTGATTGAAGCCGACTTTTACCACGCTAACCAGCTGCTACCCCTGAGTGATGAGCAAATCGTGGAGAAAGTCCAGGGGGATTTAGCGACCTGTGTGCCCGCGTTTGGAGAAATAAAGGTTATCGACAGTAGCGTTATCCGAGTGCCGCAAGGCGTGACTCATTTTGCCCCAGGTAGCTACCAGTATCTACTGAAGGCGAAAACGAGTATTAAAAATGTGTTCATGAGTGGGGATTGGATTGTCACTCGCCACGGTTCTTGGTCTCAGGAGAAGGCTTATGTCACGGGTTTGGAAGCGGCGAATCTGGTGATTGAACGCTTCGAGCGTGGAAGTAAGGCTAACATCATACCCGTTGAACCTGACGAACCGCATATTCAATTAGCTCGGACTCTTAACCAAACAGTGCGTGGCTTTGGCAAAGCTGTCTTGCCAGATTTCTGGTTGCCTTAAAGTTAGGCTGTGCAATCCACACCTGCCGCCTGCTGCTGTTCTACTGGAGCTTCACTACACCAAGCTATTAAATTTTACAAGTTGCATCAATCAACTAAGTTTGATAGTTGCATCAGGCATTGTTGCCCCACGCAAGTTGGCACGACTGAAGTTGACATCACGAATGTGAGTCCTACTTAGGTTGACTTCTGTCAAGTTTGCTTCCGTTAAATTTGCCCCAGTCAGGGTGGCATGGCAAAGATTGGCACGACTAAGATTGGCTGCCGTTAAGTTTGCGCCCCTCAGGTCGGCACCACTAAAATTGGCAGAACTTAGATTAACCTTTTTCAGCTGTGCCCCCATTAGGTTCACGCCCCTAAAGTCTCTTTGTCCTACTGCATATCGACTTAAAAGTTCGTCGGTCTTCATCGCTTTTTTATTTTCTAAACTTCTTTTAATTTCTTACTTTTTTCGCCGGTTCAATGCACCCATAAAAATCGTACTTTTCTCTGTTTTTGTCAAAGACTGTCCAGCGTGACGGTTGGTTACTGAACAATTCTAAGTCAATATGTTCATAGATATAATATCCATTGGAACGTTTACCTTGCTGGTCAATTAAAACAACGGCTTGTAACTTACAATTTGTCTTGATCGGCTGGAGCATTTTTTCAATAGGTATTGTTGGACTAGTTTAACGAAGCTATCTGAACATAGTTGATGTACTTCAACTGCTATAGTGCTTCATTGCTATAAGTCTGGCGAGGCTGATTGGAATTTAATTCTGGTCGAAGCACAACGCTTGATTGGATAAAGTTCCTTTCTTTATCTTCCCGACTCGTAGATGCGTCCGTGCTTCTCTAATTATAAGGATTGCTTAGCTCCGTTCCGGCGAGGGTTTCTAGACTGGCATTTCTTGATTACAGGAGGCACATTGCCAGTAAAGTCCTCCCAAACGCATATGACGGAGTAAGATGTCTGAGCAGCAAGGGCAAGTATGCTTAATTATCATCGATTGCCCAAGAGTTGTGGCTGTATCCTGTTGGTGGTCACTGGTGTTCAGGTGAGTAAGCGCTTGGAGCGGCTTCGTTAACTTATCTAGCATTTTTAAACCCTGACAGGTGAACCCTAATTTCAGTATAGTCGTATAACCTTGACCCAAAAATTATTTCTTTGATTAC
>CBDTXL010000761.1:0-3009 GCA_965364435.1 uncultured bacterium | reverse complement strand
TTAGCAGTTGATATATTGCTCCAATTCCCAAGTACTTACCTGGGCATTATGACTATTCCATTCCTGATATTTGAAATCCAGAAAAGTTTTTGCCCCTTCTCCTAAAGTCGCCATTAGTAGAGAATCTTGTTCCAGGCAATGCAGAGCTTCTAGTAAACTGGTGGGCAGTGTCTGCAAGTCAGAAAATTCCTCCCCCCGCAAAAACATATTTTCATCTAACCGCTTACCAGCTTTTAGATTCTCCTTGATGCCTTCCAGTCCAGCTGCCAAAAGTCCTGCCTGAGCTAGATAAAGATTAGCAGAACCATCCACTAAACGACACTCAAATCGTCCTTTATCAGGGATGCGAATCATATGGGTGCGATTATTACCCCCATAAGAGACATATCGGGGACTCCAAGTGCTACCAGAGGCTGTCATCGCCGCTCCCAGTCGCTTATAAGAATTAATCGTTGGATTGCACAAAGCCGCCAACCCACGAGCATGAGTCAGTACCCCACCGAGAAATTCATAAGCTAAGTTGGATAAGCCCATTTCATCTGATGAATCAGCGAAAGCATTAGCCCCATCCGACCAGAGACTCATGTGGATATGCGCGCCATTTCCTGTCAGGTTGCTGAAAGGTTTGGGCATAAACGTAGCAGTCAGCCCCTGCTGTTCTGCGAGAGTTTTGACCATGTATTTAAAGAACACATGACGGTCAGCTGTAACGAGAGCATTATTGTAAGTCCAGTTAATTTCAAACTGACCGTTGGCATCCTCGTGGTCACATTGATAAGGTTCCCAGCCCAGCTGCTCCAGGTAGCGGACAACAGTGGAAATAAAATCAAACTGCCGCATCAGATTCAGCTGGTCATAACAAGGTCTTTGCGATGTATCCATCTCGTCGGCAATTTGATAGCCCCGGTCGGTTTTCTTGAGTAAGAAAAACTCAGCTTCTACGCCTGTTTTGTAGCTGTAACCCAGCTGTTCACATTGCTGGAGAACTTGCTTAAAAATCACTCTGGGGGCAACTGCAAAAGGCGACCCATCCAGATACACATCGCTGGCAACCCAGCCTACATTCGGTTGCCAAGGCAGAACGATCAGAGAATTGGGATCAGGAATGGCGGAAATATCGTGAGCATCTGGTCCCAATCCTAGGTTGCAGGCAAAGGGAGCAAAAAAGGCTCCTTCAGTTTCAACAGCGGCAATTTTGGCAGCGGGAACGAGTTTGGCACGGGTTCCTCCCAAAATATCCGTGAAGGAGACCACAAAGAAGTCTAATTTCAGTTCTTTGGCTAATTCACTCAGGGCTTTGCTGCTAAACAGGGTGGTAGTCACGGCGATCGCTCTCAATACTCTCGCTTTGAGTAAATCAAGCTTGTTATGACAATTTTGTATCTACAGATACCTATCCCTGGGGCATTAATTTACTGACGTGTAAAAACAGCTTTCGGCATCCCAAGCTGTTCCAGGTTCACTGGTTCGCCATCCTGCATAAAATCAAATCTTTTGGTAACTGGGCCGTGGATGAACAACGTCCATGCCTCTCTACCATCTTCGATCCAGATGGAATGGTATTTTTTGGCAGACCGGAAGATGATTGAACCTGGTCGATACCACTTCACTCCTTTCTCGGTTTTCTCCCAGTATCCACCCTTCAAAATGATGCTGATGTTGAACCACGGGTGGTTATGCAGCACTCCTTTGTACCATTCAGGACGATCCAGAATCTGGTTAAGTGTGACGTTAAACCATCGATTGCTGGGAAACAGGATAAAGTGGGTATGCTGTCGAGGCTCTCTGTTTTCTGTATCGTTGAAGGCAGTTAGGCAAGGTCGAGACTTTAGATATTTCAAGAACCATGTGTCAAACACAAAGCTACCTCCGAAAAGAAAAGTGCTGTGTCTCAGGCTGAATCAACTACAAGTCATTGTCAAGTGCCAGGAGACCAGAAAAAAGTCTAATTTCAGTTCTTTGGCTAATTCACTCAGAGGTCTGCTGCTTCTCAGGGTGGTAGCCACAGCGATCGCTCCCAATACCTCTGGTTCTCTCGTAAATCAAGCTTGTTCTGACAATTTTGTATCGGGAGATACATATCGCTGCACCGTTAATTTATCCTAAGGCAGCAACAAGAGCGACTCCAGGATATGTTGGTAGAAAACAGGGGGAACAGTTCTATGGTGACGACTACGACGCCAGCCGAACAGCGGGTCTTACTCCAGAACATCAGTTGGCAGACGTTTAAAACCATGCTGGCTGAGATGGGGTCTGAGCGTGGAACCCGATTAGCCTATGACGAAGCAACGGTGGAAATTATGACCCCACTCATGCCCCATGAGCACTCCAACCGACTCATTGAAACCTTTGTTGGTGTACTCTGCGAGGAGTTGCGTTTAGAGATTAAACGGACTGGTTCGCTAACCTTGACGCGGGATGATTTGGAGCGTGGAGCTGAACCCGACAGCAGCTACTACATTCAGAACGAATCGCTAGTTAGAGAAAAAGAAGAGATTGACCTAGCTTCTGACCCACCACCAGATCTGGTATTGGAGGTGGAATACTCCAGGTCTAGAATAGATAAGCTTCAGCTTTATGCGTCGATGGGCATTCCCGAATTCTGGCGCTACAACGGGCGTGTGCTACGAATCTACAGACTTGAACAGGAGCGATATTTGGAGTGCAACTCAAGTCCTACCTTTGCGCCTGTGCCAGTGACGGAGATTCCCCGTTTTATCTCTGAAAGCAGAAAAATCGGGGAAATGGCGTGTACTCGTAATTTTCGTGCCTGGGTCAGGCAGCAAATCCAGCTTCATCAGCAATGAGCGACAGTAGGGAGATAAAAGAAAAATGAAAATTAAATTTTTGGGTGGTTCACTCCTTCCCGCTTCCCTTTGCATCCACGAGCGCATTTGCGGTTCAAATTCGTTACTGCCTCATCACAAAATCGGTTCCCGCTAAAGGTAACTTCGCCATTGCCGAAGCTTCCAAAGTCAGCGCCACTAAATCCTCCCGTTCTAAATTATG
>CBDTXL010000760.1:0-3009 GCA_965364435.1 uncultured bacterium | reverse complement strand
TGTTGTAACCAGGCGGCTAAACCCTGATCGCTCAGCCGAAAGTTAATCCAGCCGGGAAACACCACCTCAACACTGAATTCTAAGCATATTTGACCAGCCGTGTACTGACTAATTGTTGCGAAAGATGTCATCAGCTGATTGGCAATGTCGAGGGGACTCTGCTGCCAGAGGGGTGCAAGCTTGAGAGCGATCGCTGAGCGGTACAGGACACAAGTATCATCTGACAAGCGTTGCAGAGGAACCATTTCAGGGGTTAGCTCAGCACAACCAGGTGCATCAGCGGTTGCCATACCTATACCGGACAAATTCATCGCTGCTACAAGTTGTTGCTGCAACAGTTCCTTAATAGCAGCCCAATTGCCCAACAAACTCACACTGAATGACTGACAGTGGGAAGTATTTTTTGCTACTTGTGACTCCATGTAAAATCTAGAAAAACTTGCGTTTCCATCACGCTCCTGCTTATGCATTCATCATCCTCCGCATCAGAGGCATCTAGACCTTTTTTAACCTGGCAAAGGATTCTTGACTGGGCGCAGGAACACTACCGTTATCGGACTTTTAGCAAAGATGAGCGAATTCCTGCCCGTTCTGGGTTACTCTATCTGGTACAGCGAGGGGCAATCCGCTTAGTGGGTTCTGCTCAAGTCAGTGCCAGCATAAGCAAGAGTGTGCCTCAATTGTCGCAGCAGACACCAGAGGAAGCTTTCTTAGGCTTCGTTGGTGCTGGTCAGCCCTTTGAAATTGTCGCGCAGTCGCCATTTACACTTTCTGCGTACTCGCACGTTGACCAAACCTCCGTGGTGTGGATGTACTGGCATGACCTGGACAACTGGCCTCACTTCCGGCGGGAGGTCTTAGATGCATTTCGGTATCAGCACCAGCGCAAACTCCTTTGGCTGAGTACCTTGGGACAGCGGCGGACGATTGACCGACTATTGGGATTTCTAACATTATTAATAGAAGAATTTGGTGAACCCTGTCATAACGGTTACTGTTTGCCGTTTCCACTGACTCATGCACAAATCGGCAGCGCTATTGGTTCTACCCGCGTGACTGTGACTCGCTTGATGGGTAAGCTGCGCCAACGTGGACTCATCGGCACCCAGGGCGATAATTTAATTTACTTACCCACTGAGTCAGTGAGTTCTTAGACCTATCAGATAAGTCCCTCAGTAAGATTAGACTGTACTTCGCGGTCAATATCAACGGTGCTTGGCTTTCTGATCGTTCTGCTGGCGTCTGTCTTTTTCTGCTTCCAAAATGTAATCGTCAGAGTTCTATTCAATGAACACACGATTCTGGGAATCTTCCAGACTGGAGGTTTTGTTACACCTAACCTCCAGAACTCATTCTTATTGATGTTCATGCGGATGCTGTTAGTCGTCCCGTTGATGGCATTCCTGGCACCGAAGCTTTACCCTCCGACTTGGAAAGACATTGGACAGTTACAGAATTTAGAACAACGCCCACTCCTGCTGCAATCGGTTGGATGTGGGTTTCTCATGTTTCTCTACCTGGCGCTGCTCTATATTTCCATTGGGTTGATTCCTACGGGCATTGCCCTGACCCTATTCTTTACCTATCCCGTTTTCACAGCACTATTTTCCTGGCGGCTGTTTGGCAATCGCCCTACTGTCTTTCGTTGGAGTGTAATGGGGTTGATATTACTGGGCAGTTCCCTGACGATGCCCTATACCCATACAACGACGGATACTAATAGCTTGATCGGCATCATCACCGGGATTGCTTCCGGTATCGCGTATGCTTTCTATACTGTCATTGCTCAAAAGAGTTTTGAAACCCTGCATCCCGTTCCCTTTACCTGGATCAGTTTTGCAACTACGTTAGTGTTATCGACAGCTAGTCTCCTGATCTGGAATGTGCATGATGCTCAGCTTGCCTGGGTTCCCCTCTGGATTGGAGGTCTTCTGTCTGCGATAGTCACTTTTGCTGGACACCTGATGAACAACTTCGGTATTCGTCTCATCGGTGCCACGTCTGCCTCAATGATCGGCGCTAGCAATCCATCGCTCACGGTCATCTTAGCCTGGTTAACGATTCAGGAAACGCTAAAGGGTCTGCAACTTGTTGGAGTGATTATCGTGACGCTGAGCGTTGCCTTGCTGAGTCGAGAACACCGTTCATCAAAGTAATGTCCTACTGGGAGAGATTTCCCGATGATATGAGAGTGACCCAATCGGGTAATCTCATTGAAACTAACGACCGGATAATGGAGATGGCTACTTACTAGATTTAGTAATTTGAGAAACAGCGACAATCGCCAGATGGATATTGAGACTCAAGATACGAAAGCGGCGAAGACAGTGCTAAGGCAGGCACTAGCTGCCTACGCGGGTGACACTAAGCACGAGGCGGTAGCCGCAGCCATTGAGAAACTTGTGTGCCTAAACCCAACAGCAGCACCTGCTCGCAGTGAAGCGCTAATGGATGGGCAATGGCTATTGGTTAGTGCCCCCAACTTTCCCAATGGAGAACTGCGAGCTGACGGTAAGTATGTTTACACCCTCGGTCGGCTTGCCTTTAATATGTTTCAACCCACTAGCTTGAAGATTGTAATTGATCGGGTACTGCAACCTGTAGTTCCTGTAGGCAAGGGTCAACAACGGACTCACGACATTATTGTTGAATTCACTACAGTAGAGGAGAATACTCCTACGCTACAAGGTATCGTTCACAACAAAGGGGTTTGCGAACCTACTGATGACAACACCCTGCAAGTGCAGTTCACAGGGGGAGAGCTGGCACCGAAGGAGCAAAATGAGATGGAAGCGTGGAAAGCGATATTTGGCGATCAGTCTAAACCTTCAAGAAGAACTCTAAAGGAAAGACTGATGACCAGCGTTTTGAGGATGATGTTCGGGATTGTTCCACCACAAGGAATGGATCGTAAAACGGGGGGAGTTTCCTTCAAAATGCAGAGATCTCCTAAAGGTAAACTTGAACTGCTTTATCTCGATGAAGAATTGCGTATCACACGAGGGGAGC
>CBDTXL010000759.1:0-3019 GCA_965364435.1 uncultured bacterium | reverse complement strand
TCAAAACAGTTATTAGTTGTTAGACAGCTATCTGTTCGTATCTCGTTCCTGGATTGATCGGTAGGATTCTAACAACTAACAACTAAGCCAGGGAAAACGTATCTAAATTCTGAACATCTGTCTAACCCTCTTTCCTCACTCTCGGATAAAGGAACCATTTGGTGAGGATACAGCCAACCCAAAATCAAGGTTTTACCCCAAAGTGACGGAAGAGGGCGAATCAATAACTGACAGCAGTGAACAGCAAAGTCGCTCAAATTCTAAGTTACTGTTTTCCTCTCTTTCTCCTGTAAAATTGCCTACTGCAAGTCTTCTTCCAATCCTCCATATAGGGTTCCCAATCTCTGAGACCTTCTCGGTATTCTTCTAGCCCAAATTCAGAGCTTGCATCACCCCCCTAATCCCAGTTTTCTTTTCAGTCGCTACAGTTTGACCCCCCCAACCCCCCCTTTCAAGGGGGGAGCAAGAAAAGTATCTGTAGCAAGGATTAAGGAAATTGGTATAAACCCCCGCGACTTCGGGGGGAAGTTAGCTCCCTACCCGAACCCAACGGGAGGGCTGGGGTAAGGGTGACTTGCTATAAGCTCTCAGCCAAAACGGAGTACAAAGGCTTGAGAGATGGGATTCGTTTGCCCTGTTTGTCTTTACTTGCACTTTGAGCAATTCGTAATCAACTCGCTATTTTTTGATGAGGTTCCTTCCATGACTCAGATTCCTTCCAAGCCTACTTCCACAAATGGTACAAATGGCCTCGGTTCATCCTCTAAGAATCTTCAACTTGAAAATTTAACTTCTGCGACCAATTATTCCTCTGCCCCTCTTGACTTGCTGTCTTCCCAAGAGCACAAAGCGATCAAATTGCTTAAGTCAAAAGAGATAGTTCCCAGAACCCAGACTCAAGGAGGGTCTCTCCCACAGCGCTCTGCACGTTGGTGGCGAGCGCAGAGTCTGCGAAACAAAGCAACGGCACTGGCAATTGCTCTAGGCACCGTGCCAGTGCTGCTGACTGGAGTCACTTCCTATTACTTTGCTAATCAACAGATCACTCAGCAAATTTCCGATTACAAAATAGGCCGTGCGGTAGGTGCGGAAGACAAGGTCAAGCGCTTCATGCGGGAGCGGTATGGTGATATTCTGGGGATGAGTCGTCGTAACTTTCTGACGAATCCGATTGTAGCCAAAACCATTCCTTTGGCAGAAAAGGAAGAAGAGTTAAACCAGCTTATCAAGGATTACGAAGTCTATGACGTCATTTCCGTGACCGATCTCCAGGGGAATGTGATTCTCAAATCGAAAAGCGACCCCTTACCGAACCAAAGTGACCGGGAGTATTTTCAGACGGTGCTAAAAACGGATAAGCCTGTCATTGCTAATGCAATCCTACCCAAAGTTTCTGCGAATCCTGACAAACCTGCTATTAACATCGCTGCACCTGTGAAAGATAGCACCGGCAAGACGATCGCGATTATCCGAGCTCGCATGCCTGTTGACAGGATTGATGAGACGATCAAAAACTTCCAGTCGGATGGGGACGAGTATTATTTGGTTGATATCTCTAACCAGAAAATCTTCCTAGCTTCGGATAAGAAGAAGGAATTTAAAGAGGTTCTGCCCATTTTTCCCAGCTTGCCTAAACTGCAAGCGGTCGGTAAGCCAACGAGTTTGGTCTTTAACGATCAGCTGGACAAGACTGAGAAGCTATTCGCCTTTACAAAGGTTGGAAAACTAGAAGGTATGCCTGAGCTGGACTGGCAAGTCCTCATTGCTACACCGACCTCGATCGCCTTTAGCTCACAAAGACAATTACTGCTGCTGACGACGATTGGAACTATTGTAACAGCCGTGTTGGTGAGTGCGATCGCTTCTTTAATTGCTAACCGAGCTACACGTCCGATTCTGAATGCGGCAGGCGCGGTGGACAAAATTGGTCAGGGAGAATTGGATACCCGCCTGGAAGTCCAAGGGGAAGACGAACTTGCCCAACTAGGAGCGAACATCAACCAGATGGCGGGTCAGCTAGAGATTTTCGTGGAGGAACAAGCACTCGCAGCGGAACAGGCACGCTTACTCGCAAAAATTACAGGTTCTCGTGCTTTTAGTACGCCAGAACTCTATGCTCTCTTCGACAAGACACTACAGGAAGTCCGCAAAATCCTCAAGGTGGATCGGGTCGTCATCTACAACTTCACCGCTGACGGACGTGGGGAGATTACAGCAGAATCGGTGGCAGGAGGTTGGTCCCGCGCCCTCAACAACAAACCCGAAGACCTCTTGCTTTCAGAGCAGCGGCTCGAAGCCTACAAAGAGGGTCGCGCCCTTTCAATCAGTAACGTTTTGGAAGCAGATCTTCCTGCTGACCAGCTAAGGTTCATGGAACGTCTGGAAGTTAAGGCCAATCTGGAGGTGCCAATTCTCCATGAAGGTCAGCCTTTTGGTTTGCTGATGGCCCACCACTGCTCGACGACCCACGAATGGCAACCCTCTGAAGTCAACTTCTTCAAGCAGTTGGCAGCTCAGCTTGGATTGTCCCTAGACCGGGTTATTCTCCTAGAACAGACAGAACAACTCGCCAATGAGCAGCGCCAGTTGAAAGAAGGATTGCAAAAGCGTGCCTTGGAACTGCTGATGGAAGTAGACCCAATCAGTAAAGGGGACTTGACCATCCGGGCGAAGGTAACTGCCGATGAAATCGGGACGATCGCTGACTCCTACAATGCCACGGTTGCTAACTTGCGGAAAATCGTACTCCAAGTGCAATCAGCGGCGACGCAGGTAGCCGAAACCGCCAGCAGCAATGAAGTTTCTGTGCAATCACTATCTGTAGAAGCCTTGCGACAAGCCGAAGAAATTGCTGCGGCCCTAGAGCGAGCGCAAGAAATGGCTCAATCGGTTCAACTGGTGGCTGCCAACGCAGAACTGGCGGAAGCGGCGGTTCAACAAGCCGCTCAGACAGTGGAAGAAGGCGACGTGGTCATGAACCGTACAGTTGATGGTATTCTGGCAATCCGAGAAACAGTAG
>CBDTXL010000758.1:0-3022 GCA_965364435.1 uncultured bacterium | reverse complement strand
GGGGATTTGTTGCCCTTGCCGATGCCCTGGATAAACTGGTAAAAACTGGAGAGTTGGAGCGATCGCCGATTTGTCACCAAGTGGCTGCTGTTTCAGTGGGACTGTTAGAAGGTGAGCCGTTTTTGGATTTGAACTACCTCGAAGATGTGGGGGCTGAGGTAGATTTCAACATCGTGATGAACGAACAATTAAGCATTATTGAAGTTCAGGGAACTGCGGAAGCAGGAAGTTTTAGTCGCACTCAGCTCAATCAGATGATGGATTTAGCAGACAAAGGAATTAAAGAGTTGTTGGAGACTCAGCGTCGCACTCTTGGAGGTAGTCATACAATGCTCCTATAGAACCGCTCAACATCGACTATTTCAAGTCTAAACCCGTCAATATTCCCAAAATCACTATTGTGTTAGACCACGGGTATCACCCGGACTATCTGACGAAGGAGCGAGAACGGGGATATCCCCAGAACATGACAAAAATCAAGTTTGAACTCTCGACCAAGCCCTCAAAACAACAGAAGGACGCACAAGGGAAATCGGGATTTGTGCCCGCTATCGCTAGGTGGGTGATTGAACGCTCAAATGCTTGGATGGAGCGATGTAAAATCCTGGTGAAGAACTTTGAGCCAACTCGATCAAATGCAACGACCAAGCTCAATCTTTGTTTCGTCAGGCTAATGATTAAGAGGCTTTCAGGCTCTTGTTAGAGATCTCAAATGGGTTCTATAAAAGCTTCGGCATATTTTAATCCAACAGCTATGGGCTTCGTTTCCAGTCTTGACAGATAAAGATGCCAATTTAATTAGATTATTTCCCGGATTGTGCCAATTCATGCTGCATCTGGTGATACTTCCAGAGCTTCCCCCGCTGTTCCAGCAATTCTTGATATCCCCCCTGTTCCACTATACGCCCCTGCTCCAGTACGACTACCTTATCTGCACGGACAATGGTAGATAAACGATGGGCGATCGCAATTACTGTTCTGCCTACAGAAAGCTTTTCTAACGACTCCTGAATCAACCGCTCAGACACAGAGTCCAGCGCACTTGTCGCTTCATCCAGGATTAAGATCTCTGGATTCCGCAGCAAAGCACGCGCGATCGCGATACGCTGACGTTGGCCTCCAGATAGCCGAACTCCTCGGTCTCCCAGTTGGGTCTCAAAACCTTCAGGCATCTCTTCAATAAATTCCAGCGCATTAGCCAGTTGAGCTGCCTCCCGAATTACCGCTTCATCTACTTCTTCTAAGGCATAGGCAATGTTGTTGCGGATAGAAGTGTTAAAAATAAACGTATCCTGACTTACAACAGCCAGCTTTCGTCGCAGCGAGTTGATCTCAAACTCTCGCAGATCAACTCCATCGATGATAATCTTACCCTGGCTTGGATCGTAAAATCTCGGAATTAGATCTGCCAGTGTCGATTTACCAGCACCGGAAGAGCCAACTAGCGCTGTCATCTTTCCCCGTTCAATTGTTAGCGAAATGTTATGCAATACCAGCTCAGCGGGGTCATAGCCAAAATCTACAGACACGAACTCAATAGCTTGTTTCAATCCCGAAAACTGGACTGTACCATCATGTAAGTAAGTTTTGTCATCAGTTCTGAGAAGATCCTTAATATTATTCAGTGAACCCTGAAAATTGCTGAACTGTGCTCTGGCTCCATCAAGCTGACGTAGGGTTGGCGTCGAACGAAATAAGACGAATAAAAATGTCAGCAATTGAGCGGACTGCAATTGCCCGTTCTGAGTCATCATAGCAAAAGCCAGAATCAGTAGGCCAACGAGTAATGTTACAGCTGCTCCTTCCGAGAGAGGTTCTATTAATGACCTGGCTGATACAGATCTGATAGCAGCCCTCAATAGTTGCTCACTAGCCGCATAAAACCGTCTCCGCTCAAAGTCCTGAGCGGCGAATGCCTGAACTGTGCGAATGCCATTGATGAATTCCAACGAAACTGTAGTGTACGCTCCACCTGCTTTTGTCCTTTCAAAACTCGCCTCTCGCACCCGTCCGAGCAGCGTGGATATCCCTACCGACAGCAAACTAAATAGCATTATGGCAATAATCGTGAGCTGCCAGGACAGCCAGAACATTGATAACAGATAGACCACTAGGGTAAAACCCTTGGTTATTAAAATAGAAGCTACATCAAAAGCCTGTATTATCTGATAAATTTCGCCCGTGATGCTGTTAACTAATTCTCCAGAACGCTGTTTCGCGAAGTAACTCAAGCTCAGGGATTGCAGCTGTTCATACAGCCGTTTGCGTAGTCTATCAGCTAGATTCAGCTGAGTGATCTGACTGTAGATCTGTCCCAGGTAAGAAAATGCTGTACGTAACCAAGTTGTTAATAAAATTAGGCCACATACGCGATAGATACGCTCAGTGAGAGGAGCCTTTACCCCTAAAATCCCAACATCAAACCAGGCAAGTCCTGTCTTAATTGGCTCGGCATTAGGATTAGTCAAATTCTGTAAGAAAGTCAGGATGAATCCAATCCCAAATCCCTCAAAAACTGCTCCTAGTATCATGAACATTAGAGCCAGGATTGCAAGCCGACGAAGGTACTTAAACTCTTGGAGGATGAAATAGTTTTCTTTCCAGAAGCTCGTAGCCTTCAGCAGCCTGTAGATTGGAAGAGGAAGTTTGATACCCATACGATTTGTAGATAAGGGTTATGAACTAGTAAACCCTGATTCGTAGTTATGCCATGTTGATGTCGTAGAATGTTCCGCAATACGATATCACGTAACGAATGATCAGCAAATACTCCCTCAGAAGGATGTGCGGGTTTAACCTCTCTGCATCTAAATTTACCCGAAGGTTCTGAAGTCTAATGTGCCGAAACGTTAAGAATCGTTTCACTAAAGCAACAGGGATGTTGTTTTACTAAGAGGCTGAATCCCCATCAGGAAGAAGGGTTAAGCGATCGCGTTTGCAAGTTTAACTCTTGTAAGTCCCTACTCATAAAGGACTACAAGTCTGAGAAAATCAGAAACGATCGCAAAACAGAGCAATAATT
>CBDTXL010000757.1:0-3024 GCA_965364435.1 uncultured bacterium | reverse complement strand
ACTTGGGCAGATAAAAGCAACAATGAGACAGGGTTCAAGATAGAGCGATCGCCTGACAACGTTAATTGGACAGTATTAACCACCACTGCCGCCAATGCAACCAATTACAGGGACACAGGCTTAACGAGTAGCACGCCGTACTACTACCGCATCAGTGCCACGAACAGCATCGGTGACTCCACTACGGTTGCTGCAAATGCCACTACTGGCAATACGAGTACGGGTGGCGGCAACGGTAATGTACCTCCGACTCTGAGTAGGAACCCTAACAATATTTTCCTCATCGAAGGTGATTCTGGCTCAGCCCAACTCCAATTAAACTTAACTCAAAGCAACACCCGTTTCGTCAATGAAGTCGGGTTTTTTGTTGTTGATAATCCCTCTGGCAGCGTTAACGGCATCGCCCCTGGGAACGAAGGCTATCTGCAAGCCGCCCTCAGCCGAAGCCAAGTCATTTTCTCTGCCCTTCCAGGCAATCAATTTCCCAATCTACGCTCCACTCGTCAATTAAGCGTTGACGTGGGTAAGGCGATCGCATTTTACCTAGTACAAAATAGCACCACTGATACCGTACTCTCTGACTTAGCCGCCGGACGCACCCCCACCAATGTATTCTTCGCCACAACCTCAGCCAATGGTGATAATTTCGACCATTTACAAGTGTCAGAACTTGGCAACAGTAGCTTCAACCTAGCTTGGAAAGATGCTGTTGGTGGCACTGATGCCAACTTCAATGACCTGGCACTAACTGTTAAACTAACAACTGACCCTCCAGTGCTTGGAACTGGTCTGCAAGGGGGGCAGGAACGGGAACTGATTGATTTACGCGACCAGTTAACAGGTTTGGTAGCCGCTAAGTTTGAGGTGAACAGTGAAGCTGCCTATGACAATACCTTCGGTTTTTATGCCGTTGATGACCCTACAGGTCGTATTGGCAATCTCAACCCAGGTGACCCAGGTTATGCCGAAGCGGCGATCGTTCAGAGGCTAGACTTAGCAGTAGGGCTACCAGGTGGGAAGCTGCTAGCCCCGTTCGTGATTGCCGATGGCACACCAGAGGAATTTTTGGCAAAGAATCCGAACAATCAGAGCACTCAAGGAACACTTGCCTACTTTGCTTACATGGGAGCCAACCCGGATAGGGTAGACCATATCCGCCTGCTTGGGGACAATGTCTTTGGTTTTGAGGATTTATTCGGGGGCGGTGACGCTGACTTTAATGATTTGGTCGTACAAGTAAATTTTGCGTGACGCTAAATTGAGCCCACATTCCCCAGGTTCTAAATAAATTCTGAGAATTTTCGCCTTAGAGGTGATTCTCAATTAATGATGACTGTTGACACATAATCTTAGAGAAGAGTGATCTGAGCCTCATGACTTCGTCAAAAATGCCTTGAGAGCAAGTCCCACCGGCAGAAGGTGGGTTACAAATCTTCAATATTTTATATATCTAAAGATAGAGCGTCATATTTACTCACTATGAGTATAATATGTCTTAATAAAAATTTAATAAAAGTAACTTGACTAATACCTGGTTAGTGAGGGATCTTAAACAAGAACAACTACTTGTCAAACCACCCAAGTAACCTGACTTGCAATTTAATTTTTATTTTGTCACTCTCGGTGTGAAGGCTGAGGGAAATTTTTGTACAGTAAACGTTTTGTTAAAGCGATCGCTTTTGCTCTGCAAAAGCTTAAGATTGCCGTAAGACAAGCCTCCCACCCTTTTGCTCTCCCAAAGTGACAAAAGAAAATTTATATAACCAGTTCCAGCTCATAGTATGATTTGCTAAATATTGAGTCTATCAGCAGGTTCAGGGATTTCAGGCTGTATCTGGAGCCTTACAAGTAAATCACTGAAGAGATTTAATAACCGAAAGATTCGGGGATTTAGAGTAACCATGAACAGCCAAACTTTAACAGCATCTCCCAGCCAAACGAACATTTTAGGAATTCCAGTCAGTCGGACTACCTATCAAGAATGCACAGACTTGATTATTCAATGTGCCAAACTCCATAAACCTTGTACGGTGGCAGCTACCAATGTTCATAGCATTATGTCCGGTTATCTTGACCCTAATGGTCATGGCTATTATCTAAATAATTTTACCTTGGTTGCCCCTGATGGCCAGCCCGTGCGCTGGGCACTCAATCTTCTTCGTAAAAAAGAAGAAAAGTTCCTCTATGACCGTGTCCGTGGTCCAGAACTAATGTTGCGTTTGTGCGAGAGAGCAGCTGCTGAAGGGATAAGTATTTTTCTGTACGGCGCGAAAGAATCAGTCCTGGAGAATTTGCAGCTCAATCTCAAAAAAAAGTTTCCTAACTTGATAATTGCTGGAGCAATTTCTCCTCCTTTCCGTCCTCTAACTACAGAAGAGGATGCCGCATATATTGAACAAATTCGCCAATCTGGGGCTGGTGTTCTTTTTGTCTCATTGGGCTGTCCTATGCAGGAAGCGTGGATGTTCGCACATCGTAATCAACTGAAGACTCCTATGGTGTGTGTGGGTGCCGCCTTTGATATACATGCAGGCAATGTTAATGAAGCACCAATTTGGATGCAACGCTTTGGTCTAGAGTGGTTTTACCGATTCATTCAAGAACCTAGCCGCCTCTGGAAGCGCTACTTAATACTTAATCCTCTTTATCTAATTCTCCTTTTTCTACAACTCATCAAGTTACTCCCTCTTAAAGAGAGAGTTAAAGATAAAGAAAGCATCAATCCTGAAAAATTGGCAGATCAATCTCAAAAAAAAATTTCCAAAGTTGATAATTGCTGGAGCAATTCCTCCTCCTTTCCGTTCTATAAATAATGGTTCTACCGGCTCCTTCAGAAACCGAATCGTCTCTGGAAGCGCTACTTAGAACCTATCCGAAAAGTAGATTCTGTGAGATTTAGAAACCACAGATGAACACAGATGTAGACGCGAAGCGGCTTGCCGTTAGCAAAGCGAGGCGAAGCCTAGGCTACGCAGATGAATAGGGGATTATGGTAATGCGCCCCACTCTTTTCCAGGATTTTTC
>CBDTXL010000756.1:0-3028 GCA_965364435.1 uncultured bacterium | reverse complement strand
GTATACGGGCACTTGAAAGTCGGCCAGCACTTGGTCGGGCATGGCAGGCGCAAGGGCCTCGAATTGCGGCAGCGGCATGAACGCCTTGCCAATGGAGGCGTAGGCAGGCAGCCGGCGGCTTTCTCCACCGGAATGTACGACCAGTCTCTGCTCGGACCGAAGCCATTCCTCCAACGGGCGGCGACCATTCAAGCTACGCCATGCCTGGTAGAGGATGTTGACTGTGCCGCCCCCTGAACCCAATCGCCTGCCTCTAGGATCTGCTCCGATAAAGGGCCGGCGCCCCGTCTGCCCCGAAAGGCGCTCGGCGAAGCCTGGCATCTCCCTTGGTTGTGAGTTCAGGTACTCGGCGAAACCTGCAGGCGCAGTAATCAATACCTCTGGCATGCAGGGAGTTCCTCCTGCGCTAGCTAGCTTTGCAAGTTCCCCATCTTTGCTGAATGCACAGGAAATTCGCTATTCTGTAGAGGGACCCCGAGGCAAACGGTAACGTATCATCCTATCGTTCAAATACTTGCTCTTTAACAATTGTCTCCCGAGGGAGGCGGAAATATTCTCCGCGAAAGTTGCTTGACCCAGACCTAGCCCGGCGCCTTTCTCCGCGTCCCTCGCAAGTTGGAGGGCCGAGTTGAACGAGCCAGCAGGCGTGTTGAATTCGGGTTCTTTGATGCTCAATTTAGCGCTGCAATTCCCTGAAAAAACCGCTTGACGGTTGTGGGGCGACTGGGTCTTTTTCCCGTCCCGCGAATTGGAAGGGCATGTAGAAAGTGCCTGACGGTGAGCGGGGAGTTCTTTTGGGAAGCAGCGAGTGTAGCAGGGTCGGAGAAAAACCTGAGAAAAGCTTCGGAAAAGTGATTGACGAAGGTTGTTCAGGTTGGTTGGTTGACCCTCCTTTCACGCAGAGACGGCATACAGGAAGTGCTGGTCGAGGAAGTGAGAGGTTGTTCTTTGGAGCAGGCGAACGGAAAGAGTGGGTGAAAGAAAGTTGCCGGATTCGGCAAAGAATTTCTTGACCGATTAAGTCCGGGTTGGTTTGCTGATCATCTTTCCCCTGAAAAGGGGCAGCTCTTTGAAATTTACTTTGTGCGATTGATTGGGACCCCCAATCAACAATTCAATATAGATATGCGATACTGGCGAAAGCTAGTATCACAGTAGTTCATGAATCACTAGGTTCAGAACTCTTTTCGGAGAGTTTGATCCTGGCTCAGAATGAACGCTGGCGGCGTGGTTAAGACATGCAAGTCGAACGGGATATTCGATGTAGCAATACATTGGATGTTCAGTGGCGAACGGGTGCGTAACACGTGAACAATCTACCTTTAAGTGTGGAATAGCTCGGCGAAAGCCGAATTAATACCGCATGTGGTGGCCTCTCGCATGAGAGACCTACTAAAGTCGGGGACCGCAAGGCCTGACGCTTGAAGAGGAGTTCGCGGCCTATCAGCTAGTTGGCGAGGTAACGGCTCACCAAGGCTAAGACGGGTAGCTGGTCTGAGAGGATGATCAGCCACACTGGAACTGAGACACGGTCCAGACTCCTACGGGAGGCAGCAGTGGGGAATCTTGCGCAATGGGCGAAAGCCTGACGCAGCAACGCCGCGTGGGGGATGAAGGCTTTCGGGTTGTAAACCCCTTTCAGCAGGGACGATTATGACGGTACCTGCAGAAGAAGGACCGGCCAACTACGTGCCAGCAGCCGCGGTAATACGTAGGGTCCGAGCGTTGTCCGGAATTATTGGGCGTAAAGGGCTCGTAGGCGGTTTGTCGCGTCGGGAGTGAAAACTCAGGGCTTAACCCTGAGCCTGCTTCCGATACGGGCAGACTAGAGGTATGCAGGGGAGAATGGAATTCCTGGTGTAGCGGTGAAATGCGCAGATATCAGGAGGAACACCGGTGGCGAAGGCGGTTCTCTGGGCATTACCTGACGCTGAGGAGCGAAAGTGTGGGGAGCGAACAGGATTAGATACCCTGGTAGTCCACACCGTAAACGTTGGGCGCTAGGTGTGGGACTCATTCCACGAGTTCCGTGCCGCAGCTAACGCATTAAGCGCCCCGCCTGGGGAGTACGGCCGCAAGGCTAAAACTCAAAGGAATTGACGGGGGCCCGCACAAGCGGTGGAGCATGTGGCTCAATTCGATGCAACGCGAAGAACCTTACCTGGCCTTGACATGCACTAGACCGACGCTGAAAGGCGTCTTCCCTTCGGGGCTGGTGCACAGGTGCTGCATGGCTGTCGTCAGCTCGTGTCGTGAGATGTTGCGTTAAGTCGCGCAACGAGCGCAACCCCTGTCCTTAGTTGCCATCATTAAGTTGGGCACTCTAAGGAGACAAACCCTCTCTGAGGGTGGGAAGGTGGGGATGACGTCAAGTCAGGATGGCCCTTACGGCCAGGGCTGCACACGTGCTACAATGCACGGTACAGAGGGACGCAACTCCGCGAGGGGAAGCAAATCCCAAAAACCGTGCCCAGTTCAGATTGTAGTCTGCAACTCGACTACATGAAGTTGGAATCGCTAGTAATGGCGTATCAGCTACGACGCCGTGAATACGTTCCCGGGCCTTGTACACACCGCCCGTCACGTCATGAAAGCCGGTTTCGCCCGAAGTGCGTTTGCCAACCAGCAATGGAGGCGGCGCCCTAAGGTGAAGCTGGTGATTGGGACGAAGTCGTAACAAGGTAACCGTAGGGGAACCTGCGGTTGGATCACCTCCTTTCTAAGGAGACGACAAAGATGTCGCAAGATATCCGAGTCGATGGTCGAAGGACAAAATGGGCCGCAAGGCTGCAGAGTAGTCCGGGTCTCAGTTGATCGCACAAAGTAAATTTCGAGAGTCGTTCTTTATATAACAAAATTTCCCTTCTTGGGGTCGTAGCTCAGTTGGAAGAGCACCTGCTTTGCAAGCAGGGGGTCGTCGGTTCGAACCCGTCCGGCTCCACCAAGGTCGACTCCAGAACTGCCAGTTTCCAATGGGCTCATAGCTCAGTTGGTTAGAGCACGCGCTTGATAAGCGCGGGGTCGATGG
>CBDTXL010000755.1:0-3030 GCA_965364435.1 uncultured bacterium | reverse complement strand
TCAGTATTTTTGCAAGAAGTCTAATGGAAGTAGCCAAAGTTGAAGCAGAGTTGGCGATTAAAATAACGATAATGAAATTGCTAAGGTGAGGGAGTCTGTGGACGACAACGTTTTGATGCTTTCTGATCGCTGGCAGGATTGGATAACCGTGTTCGGCTATCTAACCTTTGCTGTTTTCATTGCATGGCGCGTGTTAACTCCCAGATAAATGTTGCAACGCGCTACTCCAGAGGAAAACTCCCGGACGGACCTCAAGCCCCGCAATGGTAACTATCCATGAAAGACTGAGCGATCGCATCGCACTTGAGCGCTGGCAAGGATAGCGAAGCGATCGCTCAATTTATCTTTCGTGAGGGTTGGGGAAAAACCGACTCGACTGAACCGGAATATAGCCTTCGGCTACGCCTTAACTGGCGTCCGATAATCGCTCTTATCTTCAACACCCATCGGCTGCGGTACCTCTTGATTCGTAATCAGACGTGCCCCACGTTTGCGAGTGAAGTAGTTCCATGCCCACTGAATCATCACTATTAGCTTGTTGTCAAACTCAATCAGAAAGAAGATGTGAACAAAGATCCAGGCAAGCCAAGCGGGGAAACCAGCAAATTTCACAAAACCCAAGTCTACGACTGCCGCATTCCGTCCAATCACCGCCAAGCTGCCATAGTCTGTATAGCGGAAGGCTGGTAGAGTTTCTCCTTTAAGCCGCTTTTTGATTAGACGGGCAACATACTGCCCTTCTTGCATAGCAACTGGTGCGACTCCCGGCAGGGGTTTGCCATCTTCGTATTGGTGAGGGAAATTCGCCAAGTCACCAATCACAAAAATATTTGGATATTCTGCCACACTCAGGTCTGGGTTCACAATTACTCGTCCCGCGCGATCAAGTTGTGCGCCCGTGCATTCTGCCACCACCTGTCCCATTCCAGAGGCTTTCATGCCAGCCGCCCACAGGACAGTTTGTGCTGGAATTTGTTCAATTTGTTCGCCTCGACGGATGGTAACGATATTGTCTTCGATGTTGGTAACTAGGGTTTTAGTCTGTACTGTGACACCCAAACGCTCTAGCGAGGCTTGGGCTTTTGCTGACAACTCAGGTGGGTAAGGCGGCAAAACCCGATCCATACCTTCCAGCAGCAAGATTTTTGTTTCCGATGTATCGATGTTGCGGAAGTCATGCTTTAAGGTACTGTAAGCGAGTTCCGCCAGTGCCCCTGCTAATTCAACGCCAGTGGGGCCGCCTCCTACCAAGACAAAGGTTAACCAGGCGCGGCGCTTTTCGGGGTCAGTTTCTTTTTCTGCTGCTTCAAAGGCAAGAAAGATGCGACGCCGTAGTTCCAGGGCGTCTTCCACAGTTTTCAAACCAGGAGCTTTGGGTGCCCATTGCTCGTTGCCGAAGTAGTGGTGGCTAACGCCAGTGGCAACAATGAGGGTGTCGTAGGTTAGTTCTTTGTTTTGCAGTTTGACTTTTTGCTGCTTGGGGTCTACCTCAGTTACTTCCCCCATCAGCACTTCTGTATTTTTCTGGCGACTCAGTACTGCTCGTAGGGGTGAGGAAATATCACCAGCCGATAAGCCACCCGTAGCTACCTGGTAAAGCAAGGGCTGAAATAGATGAAAATTCCGTTTATCAATCAGCGTGACCTTTACTGGTGCCTTTGCAAGTGCCTGTGCTGCATAAAGCCCACCAAATCCGCCACCAACAATTACAACATGGTGAGGAGGCTGGTTTTTGGCTTCATTGAACATAAGAGTTCTTTCCTCTATATAAGTACGTTCACGATTAACTCAGAAGAAATTAACTATCCCAAGTTTCGCTGAATACTAATTTACATGACTTTACATTAACAATCACGACATATAAGTATCAAGGGCTACGAGTAAAGTTATGATGAATTTTATCTATATCTACTGAACACGGGAAAGATTTTAAACTAGTTCAATTCCCTGAGTTGGCGAATAATTGGGGAAAATTTGATTAATTCTTGCTCCATTGAGCTGCATATGACGACCTAAGACAGCAGCAATCACATCCCGGAAATCAGTAGTCACTGCTAAATCACGACTTTGATGCAGCTGAGATTGGGACAATCCAGGCCAGTTTCCGTACACCTTAGCGCCCTTGATCGCGCCGCCTAAAAGCCACATCACATTACCATGTCCATGATCTGTACCACCATTGCCATTTTCTGCAACCGTGCGACCAAACTCTGACATCACAACAATCGCGGTATCTGAGTAAACGTTACCCAGTCCCTGTGCTAAAGCTGCCAAACCATCTCCCAAAGCTTTCAGGTTTCTTGCTAGCTGTCCCTTGCTACCCCCCTCGTTGACGTGGGTATCCCAGCTACCCAGCGCCATAAACGCCAGCTCAATACTTGGATCTTTTGCCATCAGTCGCGCCAGCTGTTGGGCGTCCGCGGCAAAACCCGATGGTGCAGGGGCACCATTATTCGCCTGCTTCATTTCTTGAGCCAGATTAGCCAAAAGTTCCTGACGAGCTGCCCGTCCTTGCTGATAGGCTTTGCTGATAGCGTCATTGCCGGTGTAAAGCCGATCAAAAGCTGCTGCCGTCTGAGGACGATCTAAAGGCAAAGGACGATCAGCAACTTTACCAGTGGGTAAGCTGGCAACTGCCATCCGCCCTGATAAAATTCGGGGAATTGTCTCTCCGATGTTCAGCGCCTGAACAGGACTAGAATTCGACAGCACACCAAGTAAGCGATTCATCCAGCCGTCAGCAGTTTTTTTCACACCTGGAGTGCCACTTTCCATGTAGTCTTGAGCATCGAAGTGAGAGCGAGTCTCATCGGGGGAACCGCAGGCATGAACAAACGCTAAACTGCCTTGCTTCCACAAGGGCATTAAAGACGTTAGTGCTGGGTGCAACCCAAAGCGGCCATCTAAGTCTAATGCTCCGTTTGCTTCATTAGGAGGCGCGATCGCGATCTGGGGACGGGCATCGTAGTAGGCGCTTTCCCAATGGGGAATCACGACATTCAAACCATCCACAGCACCGCGCAGAAAGAT
>CBDTXL010000754.1:0-3031 GCA_965364435.1 uncultured bacterium | reverse complement strand
TTGAAGGAAAGCCGCTCATTCTCGACATCTACAAAAATGGTATCGCCGTCATTGAACTCACCCCGGAGGATACTCTTAGCAATTTGGGTTTCCAGTTCGCGCTGAATCGCTCGCTTCAGGGGTCGTGCGCCGAATACTGGGTCATACCCTACTTCTGCAAGAAAGTCAAGGGCACTCTCAGAGAGCTTCAAGGACATCTTGCGGTCTGCTAAGCGTTGTTCCAGGCGCTTCGTTTGCAACTGGACGATATGCCGCAACTGGAATTTCTGCAAGGCGTGGAAGATGATCACCTCGTCAATCCGGTTGAGGAACTCTGGACGGAAGCTAGTACGCATAGCGTCCATTACTCGACTCCGCATCTCATCGTACTGATTGTCATCACCGGCAACATCCAGAATGTACTGGGAACCGATGTTGCTGGTCATGATAATCACGCTGTTCTTGAAGTCCACCGTGTGTCCCTGAGCATCGGTGACACGACCATCGTCGAGGATTTGCAGCATCACGTTGAAGACATCGGGGTGAGCTTTCTCGATTTCGTCGAAGAGAATCACCGCATAAGGACGCCGACGGATGGATTCGGTTAGCTGACCACCTTCTTCGTAACCAACGTATCCTGGAGGGGCACCAATCAGTCGCGAGACGGAGTGCTTCTCCATGTACTCGGACATATCAATCCTCACTAAGGCGTCTTCGGTGTCGAAGAGATAGGCGGCAAGGGCTTTTGCTAGTTCCGTCTTACCAACCCCCGTGGGACCAAGGAAGATAAAGCTGGCAGTTGGGCGATTGGGGTCAGCTAAACCAGCACGCGATCGCACAATCGCATCGGCAACCGCTGTGACGGCTTCTTCCTGACCAACTACCCGTTGATGTAGCTCATCTTCCAGATGCAGAAGCTTCTCCATCTCCGACTCAACCAGCTTGGCTATAGGAATTCCTGTCCACTTGGAGATGATTTCGGCAATGTCAGCTTCTGTAACTTCCTCCCGTAGCAGGGACTTCCCAGTGGTTTGAGTAGCTGCCAAGTGGGCTTCTGCTTGTTGGAGTGAGGCTTGCAACTCGGTTAATTTGCCGTATTTCAACTCAGCTGCCTTGTTCAGGTTATACTCACGCTCGGCTTGCTGAATTTCAACATTAACTCGGTCAATCTCTTCTTTAATGCTCTGAATGCGGTTTAGAACGTCTTTTTCTGACTGCCACTGGGCATTCAAAGCGCGTTGCTCTTCTTTGAGGTTGGCGAGTTCTTTTTCCAATCTTTCCAACCGTTCAACGGAGGCGCGATCGCTTTCTTTTTGCAGCGATAACCGTTCCATTTCTAATTGGAGGATTTTGCGGTCAATTTCATCGAGTTCTTCCGGCTTGGAGGTAATCTCCATTTTCAGCCGTGCTGCGGCTTCATCCATCAGGTCGATCGCTTTGTCTGGTAAGAAGCGATCGCTAATATAACGAGTAGACAACGTAGCTGCTGCGACTAGGGCATTGTCCGAAATCTTCACCCCGTGGTGGACTTCGTAGCGTTCTTTCAGCCCTCGCAGAATCGAGATCGTATCTTCTACACTGGGCTGATCCACATAAACCTGCTGGAATCTGCGTTCTAATGCCGCATCTTTCTCGATGTACTTGCGGTACTCATCCAGGGTTGTGGCACCGATACACCGCAACTCACCTCGCGCCAACATGGGTTTAAGCAAGTTGCCAGCATCCATCGCGCCTTGGGTAGCACCCGCACCGACGACGGTGTGGATTTCATCAATAAAGAGGATAATTTGACCACGGGAGTCAGTGACTTCTTTGAGAACCGCTTTCAGGCGCTCTTCAAATTCGCCTCTGAACTTGGCACCGGCAATCAGTGCGCCCATATCCAGAGCAATCAATTTCCGATCTTTGAGAGATTGGGGAACATCACCAGCAACTATTCGCTGCGCTAAGCCTTCGGCGATCGCGGTTTTACCAACTCCGGGTTCCCCAATTAGCACCGGGTTGTTTTTGGTGCGGCGAGAAAGAATTTGAACCGTGCGGCGAATCTCATCATCCCGCCCAATCACCGGGTCGAGTTTCCCTTCACGAGCGGCTTCCGTCAAGTCACGTCCATATTTTTCCAGCGATTCGTATTTGCCTTCTGGGTTCTGGTCGGTCACTTTCTGGTTCCCTCGAATCTGGGTAATCGCGCTTCTGAGCTTCTTCTCATCTAGTTTAAATTCTTGGAATAAGGCTTTGCCAAAGCGGTCATCTTTGACATAAGCCAGCATCAGATGCTCGATGGAGATGAAATCGTCTTTGAACTCTTTGCGATATGACTCAGCTCGATCTAAGAGGGTATCAACGCTACGTCCGAGATACACAGAACCACCACCATTCCCAGAAATCTTGGGCTGGCGCTGGATAAAGGTTTCTGTTGCCTCGCGCACTTTTTGGACTGGCACCTCAAGTTTATTGAGAATGCTGTTGGCTAGTCCTTCTTGCTCTAAGAGCGCTTTCATCAAGTGTTCGCTTTCGAGCTGTTGTTGCTGGGCAGCTTTCGCGATATCTGGGGTACGTGCGATCGCTTCCCAGGCTTTTTCTGTAAATTGATTAGGATTATTGGGTTGCATGTTGACCTGTCTGTTTACTGTTTAATACATAATTCCTGTAACTACAGTCATTTTAAAAAGTCGCACAGCTTCCTCTGGATCGGTGTTCACGTATTTCTCACGGGGTATTGCCGTCCTGATGAAAGCGTCGCTATACACAACTCTAATGATGATCGTATGCAATTGATAGACACATTTTGCACTGACCGCCTGATTGCCGATCGCCTACGTGCCGAGGATTACGACAACCTTTGCCGGATGCATCAGGATTCCAGGGTTATGGCGACTCTTGCTGGCGTTCGTTCCGACGAGGAGACACAGCGGTTTCTCGACCAAGAACTAGAGCATTGGGAGCGTTATGGCTTCGGGCTTTGGGTGTTTCGCGACAAAGGGGATGGTCAGTTTGTCGGTCGCGGTGGACTTCGGAAGACCCTTGTGGGTGGGAACGATGGGGTTGAGTT
>CBDTXL010000753.1:0-3037 GCA_965364435.1 uncultured bacterium | reverse complement strand
CACCTTCCCCATCTTCACTCAAGGCAAAAAGACCAACTACTTATGACCACACCGCTAAGGGGGGGTTGGGGGGGGTCTTAAGGGTGCAGGGAGAAACCAAAATTCCAATCCGAATAGCAGTAGCACGCGATCGCGCTTTTAGTTTCTACTACCAGGACAATCTGGATATCTTGCAACAACTGGGTGCGGAGTTAGTTCCCTGGAGTCCGCTCACAGACACTACTTTACCTGAAAACGTCCAGGGATTGTACTTTGGTGGCGGTTTTCCAGAAGTCTTTGCCCAACAACTAGCTGAAAATACCAGTACTCGTGAGGCAGTGCAAAGGGCTATCTTGACAGGAGTACCAACTTATGCTGAGTGCGGAGGACTCATGTATTTGTGTGAGCAGATTACCGATTTCCAGGGGCAATCTTGGTCAATGGTAGGAGTATTGCCGACAACAACGGTAATGGGGAAGCGTCTCACTGTAGGATATCGGCAAGCAACTGCCCTGCAAGACAGTCCTCTGCTAAATGCTGGGGCGACGGTTTGGGGGCATGAGTTTCATCACTCCCAGCTGACGGCGATGCCTAAGAAACCGTTGTTTGAGACACGAGGATATGACCAGAAAGGGCAGGGTAAGGTAGCTACGGAAGGCTGGCGAATGCATCAGCTGCACGCTTCCTACGTTCATCTGCACTGGGGTGGGCGTCCAGAGATTCCCGCTCAGTTTCTGCAACACTGTCAGCAGTTGCGTTAGTTTTCTTGTGGTTGAAGATGCTCTTCCCTCTCTGGATAGACGCTAATTGAAAAAGCAGTATTTAATCTTCTCGATAGTGCTCTCCAAGACCCTAAGATTTTATGAAGACTATTAATTTCAAGCAAGTTTCCTTGTCGCTGGGTGTTGCTACTCTGATGCTGGGTTTTAATGAGCTTAGAGTTCAAGCTGAGACTGTTTCATCGGATACGAATGACGCGATCGCTTCGCCAATCCCATGGGAGAAAGCTCCTGACAATACTCAAACAACAAATTCTTCTGTAATACTGCCCCAATCTAACTTAGCTGCAAACCCAGTCCAAGTAGAAAATCCGATCACCAACAAGTTGGCAGCAACACCTGTCCCCGGAAAGACTCTAACTTCTGCTTCTGTACTTAGGAGTGAGGACTCAAAAACGGTAGCGCCTATTCTGGCTCAAACTGAAGGAACTACACCAGGTACTATTACACCAGGAACGACTACACCAGGAACGACCACACCAGGGACTATCCCACCAGGTACTATCCCACCGGGAACTAACACACCAGATACGACCACACCAGGTATTATCACACCAATTCAAACGACACCAGATACGACCACTCCGGGAATTACAGACGTTACGCCAGGGAGGGCTACCCGTTCGGGTTCTAGCTATTTTGGCGTCGGCGGCAACATCGGTTTAGGTGATGGCGACACGGCGATTGGTGAAGGAAGCTTTGCTGTAATCAGCAAGATTGGGTTGACAAGGGCCTTCTCTGTACGACCGTCTGCTTTGATTGGAGATAGTGTCACCATTCTCCTACCAGTAACCTATGACCTCTCATTTGGTGAAGGACCAACAGGAGAGCTGGGATTTACCGCCGCACCCTTTGTGGGAGCAGGAGCAGCTATTTCAACGAGCGATGATGCCTCAGTTGACTTGCTACTGACTGGCGGCATTGATGTTCCTTTGACTCCTCAATTGACAGGTACCGCTTCGGTGAATGCGTCTGTCACTGGTAACGCCGCTGTTGGAGTGTTGCTGGGAATCGGTTACAACTTTATTGGGTTCTAATGTTCTAATCCTCCTCGGCCTTTAAAGCGCACCTGTAATCACGGCAAAGGCCATACCCCAAGCTATGAGGGAGAAAGGTATCCCAAAGAGAATCCCTGCGATCGCCCAGCCTCTTTGATGGGCTTTGAAGTGTTCAATGCTCCGCCACCGTTTACTTTTCCAAGCCCATTCATTGCCCTTGGAACCCAACGCGATCGCCATCAACCATCCAATCTGAGGTACGAAGCATAAAAGCCCTATCCAAACGTGATTTGTGAACGGCCACAGCCACGGCATCAAAAAGGCTCCCCAATTCCAGCCTTTGATTTCATCGGGTACCGGCATCGAGTCATCAAATATATTGCCATGCCCTGAAGTATTAACGAATTGGGCTGGGGCTGGCTTCACCAACTGGCTTTTTGTCGGAGTGTTGAGCGCCCTACCTGATTCCAGGGCTTTTCGTGCTACAGATGCACTCTTGAATCGTTGCTCTGGGGCAGGTTCGGTCAGCTTCTGAATCCAGCTCACCACCCCAGGACTAAGGCTCACCTGGTCTTCAAAGCAAATTCGCAAATTCCGAGAAGGCAAATCAGCTGGGGCAGTACCCGTGAGCAAATGAATCAACGTTGCACCTAATGCATAAAGATCGGATGCCGGTACTGCCCTGCCGCCAAACTGTTCCATTGGTGCATAACCATAGGTTCCCACAACCGTGAACGTGGCTCCCTCTTTCGCTGCCCGATCCTGCACCGCCCCGAAATCGACTAAATAAATCTGCTCATCTTCGCCCCAAATGAGATTGCTGGGCTTAATGTCGCGATGCAGCACGGCGGGATTGAGCTGATGGAGAAACTCTAGAATTTCCAGAATCTCTAGAGCGATCTTGCGGACTTGCTTTGTGGTGAAGCGTTTGCCCTGATTGAGTTGTTCCCTCAGTGACGAACCAGGGATATATTCTTGCACCAAACCAAACCAAAGCGATCGCTCATCAATGTGAAAATAATCGCGATACTTGGGAATCCGAGGATGGTTTAGCTGTTTGAGGACTTGAGCCTCCCGCTCAAATAGTTTCAAGTCATCCCATTGCACCTCACCACCAAATGCCAGCAGTTTAACCACCACCAATTCAGTGGGTGATACCCCAACATCCTCAGCCAGCCAGGTTTGACGCCCTGCATTTTGTCCCAGTTTTTGTTTGAGTTGATAGCGATCGTGTAAGACCTGTTGTGCTTGCAGCATCTCGCCTTTGATTCCTTAGCGCCT
>CBDTXL010000752.1:0-3039 GCA_965364435.1 uncultured bacterium | reverse complement strand
GTGAGGTTCACCTAGACCCTCGCTCATAAAGGATTTGAGCCAAATCGTTGCGTAAAAAGGCTTCTTCCTGGGTATCTCCTAAAGCTCTAGCCAGAGAGATCGCCTCTACATAGAAACTCTGCGCACTTGCCAAGTTACCTGTGACTTGATATATCTGGGCAGATAACCGCAACGCGATCAGTTCTTCACTGCGGTTTGCCTCTTTTTGAGCCAGAGCAAGGTGTTGGTCAAGGGTTTTCAACGCTAGTAGATACTGTCCAACTGCGCTGTAAGACTGCACCAGTCCCCTAAGAGCGCGCAACTGGTTGGGGACATCGCGGCTACTCTGAGCTAGCCCTAGTGCGGCTCGGTAGGAGGCTACAGCATCCCTGTGGCGCTTGGCACCACGATAGGCATCTGCCAAATTATTGCGTGTATTTACCTCCCCCAGCGGATCTTCCGATTGAAGGCGAAAAAACAGGGCAGCTTCGTACTGCTTGATAGCCTCCAAATAATTTCCCCTCCCAGCTGCCACCAAGCCAAGGTTACTCAGGCTGAGACCTTCACCCTCGCGATTTTTGACACTCCTGGCAATTGTGAGGGCTTCTGTAAAAGTTGCCTGTGCTGCTTCGAGATTCCCTACTTGTAGGAACAGTGTACCCAAGTTATTTAACGCATAAATCTGTCCCTGAAAATCCTGCCGGGTACGGGCAACCCCCAATCGTCGTCGCAGGGCATCTTCTGCCTCCTGGTAGCGTCCCAAGTTAGCATAAGTTAAACCTAGGTAATCGTAGGTCCGTCCAAGTCCCTCTAAGTCTCCACTTTTTTCATAAAGGTCGAGTGCCTGCAACCAAGAGGCGATCGCTTTATCAAAATTCCCACTACGCTGTGCCTGTCCTCCTAACCGCAGTAGCACATCAGCTCGATCTCTAGCTTCCCCCTGGATGCCATTATTTAAAGGAATATCCAGTTGTTGGTCAAGGTCAATTGTCCGAACCCCACTGGGGAAGACTTGACCGAGAGCTGCCGGACTGGTGAACAATACCAGTGCTTGAAGCGTTAGCACAGCAGCTCCTAGGGAGCTAGCGTTAAGCGAACAGGACTTACCCACTGAAACCCTAAAACCTCGATCCCCCCTTTTTAAGGGGGTGTGGTCAAAGTCAGTTGGGGGAGTTGGGGGAGTTGGGGGAGTTGGGGGAGAAAATACTTCCCAATCTTCCCCACCTTCCCCACCTTCCCTACCTTCCCTACCTTCACCAGCAGAAAAACAACCAACCACTGATGACCGCACCCTTTTTAAGGGGGGAACATCAATTGCCCCCTTTTTAACTCTGTTGGGGGTTCTCTTTTGCGTAAGTCCAAGCGTTGCTATCCCAAGGGGAATCGCCGCTTTTGCGATCGCAAGACTCGACAGATACTCTCTCTTCATCTAGCCCTCCCACAGCTGAAGTTCACTTGCCACTTCAACGCTAATCCCTCAAAACGGCACAGCGTTTACCTGAGACTTCTGCTCTGGATGACTCACTTGCTCACCCAAATAAATCTCGCGAATATCTTCAGGTAAAGCCGCTTCCAAGAGATAATACCCTTGCTGGAGCTGGATTTTTACTTGGGCGGGTGAAATTACTTCTCCCTCTGCTTGCAGATAAGCCGCAATTCGCGTCTCGCTCCACTGGAAAGTCTGTGCCATGACAACCATTAACCGAATTCCCGGTTGCAGTTGCTCTAATGCCTGTTCAAGATAACACCACAAAGGCGGCGGCGCTGTCTGTAGGTCGTAGTGAATTGACTCCACGGGGGGTAGTTCTGCCTGGTTAATGCAGATGGCTGTCATGTTGATCAGCCAGCCTTGGAAGGAATTTGACCCAGGCGTCGTGTCGTGGCGCAAATCCAGTCCACGCAGTTCATGGAAGATGTGACGCCAGGTGAGAGCAAACAGGTAATCTGCCTGCACAGGCGATCGCGCCGAATGCCGAATCAACGTAAAGACAATCGGACTGTAGCGACAGAAAATTGCCGTGAAGTACTTCCCCTGCTCCGGATAGCGCTGAAACAGGGTCAGCAGTTCCTGATCGCTGTGATGAAACAGCGATTTGACAATCGGATGATTGGATTCAGAAAAATGCGGAATTTGCACGGGTCTTAAATTCCCAGCTGGAATTCAGGAAAATTTGAGCAGATGCTTCCCACTATATCTACCACCTGTCATCTAAGAAAGAGGCAACCCAGTGTTTCCCAGGTGTCCTGTTTCCAAGACTCTGGACGACTAACGACCGACTTGTTCCGGCTGTTCTCTAGCTGAGTAATGATTAAACTTAGTAAAATTAGTAACATCTATCGACAGGTCTGGTGGTAATAATCTTACCTGGAACAGGACAACAGATACATCAAAGTTAAACTCGGTTCATCACGCTTTGTCAGTTCATGATTTTATCAGTTGATATTATTTCCTTGTTACTTCAGCCCCTGCCGCTTGGCTCTTTTTTGCCTTCTCTGCCTTTAGATAGCCTTTTTTCCACTCAGGGCATCATGGTGATGCTGTTGGCAGCCTACGCGGTTGCCATGTGGATGTTTCTCACCAGCGCCCCAAAAGTCCATACCGTGATGGTGTCAGATTTAGAAGTGGCGCGACAGTTCTATGAAGGGTTGCTCAATTTAGCGGCAGCGGAAGTTCCCCTACACTACTACTACAACTACGAGCAAACCTTGGGAGCCACGGGTATCGACCCGCTTTACATGTCAGCGGGTATGGGAACCACGAGTGCAACCAAACTCAATGGGACCGAGGGGCTGTGGTATCAACTCAAAAAGAATACCCAGCTGCACGTTATTACAGGCGCAAGTATTGGAAAGAAAAACCAGCAACGCCATGTTTGCTTTGACCATGACTGTCTGGAACAAGTGTTGATGCGGGTGCAAATGCGAAGCCTCAAGTACAAAGTTCGCAGCGAGAAGCCTCTGAATTTTTTGGTGAAGGACATGGAAGGTCGTGTGATCGAAATGGCGGAAGTTTCTAATTAAAGTGATTGGTGATTAGCAACGAGGTTCAGTGGGGGCAAA
>CBDTXL010000751.1:0-3045 GCA_965364435.1 uncultured bacterium | reverse complement strand
TCAAGCTAGTCAACAGTAGAGGACACAATTTATGGCTTATTACTGGTTTAAGGCATTTCACCTGATTGGCGTTGTCGTTTGGTTTGCCGGGTTGTTCTACCTAGTGCGTCTTTTCGTCTATCACGCAGAGGCTTCAGAACAGCCAGAACCTGCCCAAACGATTCTCAAAAATCAGTATCAGATTATGGAGAAACGTCTCTATCACATCATTACAACGCCAGGAATGGTGGTGACAGTAGCAATGGCGATCGCTCTTTTGACTACTGAACCGGAAGTTCTCAAGGACGGTTGGTTACATATCAAGCTGGCTTTCGTTGCCGCTTTAGTTATCTATCATTTTTATTGTGGTCGGATTATGCGACAACTAGCGGCAGGGACATGTAATTGGAGTGGTCAGCATTTCCGGGCGCTCAATGAAGCACCAACTGTCCTCCTGGTAGCGATTGTCTTGCTGGCAGTGTTCAAGAATAATCTGCCGACAGATATGACTGCCTGGGGAATCTTCGGAATGATTGTGGTGATGGCAGTAACGATTCAGCTTTATGCCAAAAAACGCAAACGGGACAAAGAGAAACTCCTGGCGCAGGCATCCCAAGTCAAAGATGATGAGATAACTGGACAGTTGCCTGTTTGAGCAGGAAGCTTGCGATCGCTTGTTCTCAACCTAGTTTTATAGCGGCGGGTTTAGGGATTAAATTTGTGGACAAACCGATAACCTATAATCAAAACCCGCCCTCAGAGTATGGTTTGAGAGGATAAGATGACGGCTAAACCCATCTCTCCTCTAAAGTGAGTCAATTTGTTTTATGTGGGCAAAGCTGAGACAACAAATCTGGCAATGGCGTGGTGTCTTAGTTGCTGCTCCCAGCGTGACAGGATTACTGATTGGGTTACGTTTGGCTGGATTGCTGCAAGCCTCAGAACTGGCAGCATTGGATCAATTTTTTCGGCTGCGTCCACAAGAACCTGTTGACCCACGTATCGTTATTGTTGCGATTAATGAGGCAGATGTGCAAAAGGCTGGGCAGTGGCCGATGTCTGATGCAACGCTGGCTAAATTACTCGAAACACTCAAGCAACAAAAGCCTAGAGTGATTGGTCTTGACCTTTATCGGGATTTGGCAGTAGAACCGGGTCATCAGGAGTTAGTTAAAGTTTTTCAATCCACCCCGAATCTCATTGGTATTCAGAAGGTGGTGAGAAATTCGTCGGGGTTCGCTGTTAATCCACCCCCAACATTGAGCAAACTGGGTCAGGTTGGGGCTAATGATTTTGTGGTGGATAGCGATGGTAAGATTCGTCGAAATTTACTTTCTCTGAAAGATAAGTCTAGAAAAACCATCTCAAGTTTTGGGACAGCGTTAGCCTTGACTTATTTAGAAGCTGAAGGGATTAAGCTCCAGGTGGGTGGCGCTTCTAAGAATCAGTTTAAGTTGGGCAAAGCTGTATTTACTACTTTCAAGGGGAATGATGGGGGCTATGTCCGGGCGGATGTGGGCGGAGTCCAGATATTGTCTAACTTTCGCAATCTGCGACAGGGCTTCCGTACTATCTCAATGACCGAGGTTTTGGAAGGGCGGATGCCAACCGATCAGGTGCGCGGACGTATTGTCTTGATTGGACTAACAGCAGAGAGTTTAGGGGACTTCTTTTACACACCCTATAGCAGTGGAGGGGTGGGTCAAGCTGCTATTACCTATACCGGGGTTGCAGTTCATGCTGATTTAGCCAGCCAGATTTTGAGTTCGGCTTTAGAAGGTCGCCCTCAGATTAGAGTGTGGTCTGAACCGCTGGAGTGGTTGTGGATTTTTGGTTGGTCGGTGGTGGGTGCGATGTTGAGTTGGATACAGCGATATCGCGGGGGTATTACTGGGCGATCGCCTTTGATGGCTGTCAGTATTTTCTTCGCAGGAAGTTGCCTGGTCTATGGCAGTTACCTAGCTTTTCTTCAGGGGTGGTGGATTCCAATTGTACCCTCAGTTATGGCACTTTTTGGCTCGGCGATCGCAATTACAAGTTATGTCGCCTACACGGCAACCGGGATGCGCCAGACGTTTGGTCGCTATCTCACCGATGAAGTGGTTGCCAATCTGCTGGAGACGCCTGAAGGATTGCAACTGGGAGGTGAAAAACGAAAAGTAACGATTCTGATGTCGGATTTAAGGGGATTTTCCGCTTTATCCGAGCGAGTCTCACCAGAAATAGCTGTAAGTGTTATTAACTTCTACTTGGAAGTGATGACGGAGGTGATTAGCCAATATCATGGCACGATTAACGAGCTGATGGGCGATGGCATGCTTGTGATGTTTGGTGCGCCTATAGCCAGAGAGGACGACTCACAAAGAGCGATCGCCTGTGCCGTAGCTATGCAATTGGCAATGGATAGGGTTAACCAACACAACCAACAATTGAACCTGCCGCCACTGGAAATGGGTATTGGAATTAATACCGGGGAAGTGTTGGTGGGGAATATTGGCTCACAAAAGCGTGCCAAGTATACCGTAATGGGGAGTCCTGTTAACTTGGCGTCTCGAATTGAATCCTACACAGTGGGGGGTCAAGTTTTGGTATCTAAAGATACCCTCAAAGATGTTGGTCCCATCCTCAGGGTAGATGGGGAAATGCAAGTACAACCCAAGGGCATCCAAGAACTGATCACTATCTATGAGATTGGCGGTATTGGGGGTCAGTTCAATCTTTTCCTGCCGAAAGCAGAAGAAATGCTAGTGGTTCTGAGTCAGGAAATTCCTGTGCAGTATACGGTTTTAGAAGGGAAGCATCTTGGGGAGAGGGTATTTCAGGGGAAGTTAGTCAAGTTATCTGCCCATGTGGCTGAGTTAGACTCCGAATATCCTGTGGAACTCTTGAGCAATCTTAAAATCAATCTCTTGACTGGGGCAGAAAAGGCAAGGGGGTTAGGAGATATTTACGCCAAAGTTGTGAAAACATCGGCTCATAGTCCTACTCAGTTCTACGTTCGTTTCACGGGTATTCCACCAGAGGTGGGGGCGGTGCTTTATTATCTGCGTCATGCCTCTTCAGACT
>CBDTXL010000750.1:0-3047 GCA_965364435.1 uncultured bacterium | reverse complement strand
GTTCGTGAACTCGCGTTCATGGTGCCTAATAGGCAATTCGCTAGGTTATTGCAAAAACTCACATCATATGCACCTGCCTGTCAATAGTCAGAATCACTGACGAGTGAATCTCAGTAGAGTGACGGATGTAGCGAGCGAAGGGTTTGTAATATTTTTAAAAAATTGACCACCTTTGAAAACACTTATTTGGTGTTGAATTAGGACTAAAATGGCTATTAAACAGGCGAATCCAACGATACCCCTAACCGACCAAGACCGAGAAGCGTTAGACGATATTTTTGAGAAAGTAGAGGTCGAGGCGATTAGACAAATTGAGGAGACGGCGGCTCGTTACTCGATTGCTCCTCTCGAACCCTGGGAAGAAAAAGGTTGGGTGATCAACAGCTCTTTGCCGCTCACCGATGACCTACCGTTGAAAAGTTCGACTTTCAATTAAGGCACGAATACAGCTAATCATCCAGATTTAGAGGGGCGTCGTTCTGTGTCTTATCGGAAATCTTGGATGCAGATTACGGTTAATCCCACTCGCTGTCTAGCTGGGAATTGGCTGATAATTAGCTTAGGGTAAGCTTTTAAGTGTGAGCTTTGATTCAATCTGAGACCTTAGAACTACTAGAATGGTCACGCCTGTGCCAGCACCTAGCTACATTTGCAGCAACAAAGCTGGGGGCTGTTGCTGCTCGTCATGTCCACCCCCCTGCAACTCAGGCTGAGAGCCTGGTCCTGCTGGCTCAGACTAAGGAAGTATATCAACTAGA
Organism: uncultured bacterium; assembly: GCA_965364435.1. Classification (GTDB taxonomy): domain Bacteria; phylum Cyanobacteriota; class Cyanobacteriia; order Cyanobacteriales; family Coleofasciculaceae; genus CBDTXL01. The sequence continues at coordinate 2,289 of CBDTXL010000750.1, read as the reverse complement.
GAATCGGTTGACGGCTGGGTTAACCTTTGAAGGAATCCAGGATATTGGCGAGTCTTTGTCCCGTGCTGAACTTCAAGGACTCCTCTCAGGTGAAGAACTATTGGCGATCGCAACAACACTTGCTGGTGTTCGCCGTTTGCGTCGTGTGATTGATGACCAGGAAGACATGCCAGTACTCGCCCAACTAATTGCCGAGGTGCGAACCTATCCAGAATTAGAGCAAGAAATTCACCACTGTATTGATGACCGGGGCGACGTGGCTGACCGGGCAAGCCCAAAACTTGCTGGAATTCGGACTCAGCTTAAGTCAATACGAGACCGGATTTATCAGGTTCTCCAGGGTATTTTGCAGCGTCAAAGCGGTGCAGTACAGCAACAGGTGATTACCCAACGAGGCGATCGCTTTGTTATCCCTGTCAAAGCACCTCAGAAAGACGCGATTCCCGGTATTGTTCACGATACCTCTAGCACAGGTGCAACTCTATATATAGAACCCAACGCGATCGTCGGATTAGGAAATCAGCTTAGGGTACATCGGCGTCAAGAGCAAGCAGAAGAAGAAGCTGTACTTCGCGCCCTGACGGAACAGGTGGCAGCCGTTAAACCAGACTTGGAGCAGTTGTTAGCCGTAGCAACTACGCTAGATTTAGCCACAGCAAGGGCACGGTATAGCCTGTGGTTAGAAGCAAATCCACCCAGATTCATTGACCGTAATGTTGGAGAGATAATTACCCTGCGCGAACTGCGACATCCTTTGTTGGTATGGCAACAGCAGCATGAACAGGGGACGCCAGTTGTTCCAATTAATGTGCAAATTCAGCCACAGATACGGGTAGTGGCGATTACTGGTCCCAACACAGGCGGTAAAACGGTCACGTTGAAAACACTGGGATTGGCAGCACTAATGGCGAAAGTGGGTCTATTTGTCCCAGCCAGAGAGCCAGTGGAACTACCGTGGTTTGACCAGGTACTGGCAGATATTGGTGATGAACAGTCCTTAGAGCAGAGTTTATCCACCTTCTCTGGTCATATCCGCCGTATTAGTCGGATTCTGGCAGCATTGGAGAGTGGGGAAGAATCTGTGCCTACTCCCACAAATCCTCATGAACAGGAAAACAGCGGAGAGTCCCCCCCTACACCCTACACCCTACACCCTACACCTTCCCTAGTGCTATTGGATGAAGTAGGAGCAGGAACTGACCCAGCTGAAGGCAGTGCTTTAGCGATCGCTCTTCTACAATACCTTGCCGACCACGCCCAACTCACAATTGCCACGACTCACTATGGCGAACTCAAGGCGCTGAAATATCAAGATGAGCGGTTTGAGAATGCCTCAGTTGAGTTTGATGATGTCAGCCTCTCACCGACGTATCGGCTGTTGTGGGGAATTCCGGGTCGTTCTAATGCCTTGGCGATCGCACGACGCTTGGGTTTAAATCCTGAGGTGGTTGACGAGGCTCAAAGTCGTGTAGGCGGCGCTTCAGAAGACGTAAACCAGGTGATTGCTGGTTTAGAAGCACAACGCCGTCGTCAGGAAACTAAGGCGAAAGAGGCAACCCAGTTGCTGCAACAAGCAGAACGTCTCCATGACGAGGTGTCCCGTAAGGCAACGCTTTTGCAGGAACGGGAACGGGAGTTGAAGCTTTCTCAGGAACGAGCAGTGCAGGAAGCGATCGCACAAGCTAAGGAAGAAATTGCCCAAGTGATTCGCAAGTTGCAGCAGGGACCAATAATTGCTCAAAATGCCCAAAAAGCAACAGATGCTCTCAATGAAATGCGAGAGCGTCATCTCCCAGCAGTGCCGCCAGCGAAACAGAAACCAGGATTTAGACCGCAAGTAGGCGATCGTATCCGCATTCCTCGATTGAATCAGACGGCTGAAGTGCTGAGTGCCGCTGATGACGATGGTGAGCTAACGGTGCGATTCGGGTTAATGAAGATGAGTGTGGCGCTGGCAGATGTTGAATCGCTGGATGGTCAAAAACCCGATATGCCGGTTAAGCAAAAACCAGCACCTGCCCCAGCTATTGCGTCGCCACCTGCTCCTCCTGTCCGAACCTCCAAAAATACAGTTGATATTCGGGGAAGTCGCGTGGCAGATGCGGAGTTTGAGTTAGACAAAGCGATTACCCAGGCGGTGACATCTGGGGGACTCTGGATTATTCACGGCAAGGGAACAGGTCGGCTGCGGCAAGGCGTCCACGAATTTTTGGAACGGCACCCTCTCGTTGACCGTTTTGAGCTGGCTGAACAAGCAGAGGGTGGGGCTGGTGTTACAGTGGCTTATCT
>CBDTXL010000749.1:0-3050 GCA_965364435.1 uncultured bacterium | reverse complement strand
GCTGATATCTTGTACCTACGCAATTACCCGGCAGGGATTCAAATCTGTGACTAATAGCTAAAGTCCTCGCTCAGAGGACTCAATGTTGAGTCTACATGGATTTCAGTTTATTTTAATTGACTTGATTGATTAGCCCCAAACTTGATGGGGAGGGGGGGGATTGTCAGCTACGGAGAATAAAGCAAGATGAAAGGTTTCAGCCGATTTGCATAAGCCTAGGATGATTGGAGATATAACTTACAGGAACGAGCCACCGCATCATTGTCATCTGCAAGTGAGATCGCCATTAACTTCATCTGGAGAAGCTGTTGTGGGTAAATTAGTTGTCCTAATCGTTGGTGAGGGTAGCTTTGAGCAGGGGTTTCCTGTTACCTTGCGCCTTGGGGAAGAGGGCAAGAACCCCAGCATGGAAATTAGAGGCAGGCTAGCACCAACCCTAGAAATTCCCCAATACTACAGCGGTTGGGCTACCAGTTATCGCCACTTGGGGTTGCGTTCCAGACTAGAAGCTGCGGTTGCACAAGTAACGAATGTTTCCCAACTGGAGAGTTGCTCCAACGCGGCTGAAGTCTTACGCTCTAGCCTAAATGCTTGGCTTCACTCTGAGTCGTTTCGCCCGATCAGAGAGAAGTTACTAGAACAATTAAGGCCATTCCATGAAATACGTCTAATTATTCAAACCGAAAACCTTTGGTTACGGCGGCTACCCTGGCATCTCTGGGATTTGTGCGATCGCTATCCCAAGATGGAAATTGCCTTAAGTGCTACTGTCTACGAACGTATAGAACAATTAGTACCCCCACATCCCAAGGTCAGAATCTTAGCCATTCTAGGTAATAGTAAGGGAATTAATACCCAGGAAGATCGGTTATTACTAGAGCAGTTACCCAATGCCGAAATCAGCTTTCTGGTAGAGCCGCAACGCCAGGAACTCACAGAAGAGCTTTGGAAGCAAGGTTGGGACATTCTCTTTTTCGCTGGGCATAGTTCGAGTCAGGGCAATGGCGAAACGGGTCGGATTTATATTAATCAAACCGACAGCTTAACTATTGCCGAGTTAAGGTATGCGTTGAGAAAAGCGGTTGAACGTGGCTTAAAAATTGCGATTTTAAACTCTTGTGATGGCTTGGGATTAGCGCGAGATTTAGCGGATTTACAGATTCCGGAAATTATTGTAATGCGGGAGCCTGTTCCTGATCAGGTGGCACAAGCATTTTTGAAGTACTTTCTAAAAGCCTATGCTCGTGGTGAGTCATTCTACTTAGCCGTGCGGGAAGCCAGAGAAAAATTGCAAGGCTTGGAGGATCAGTTTCCTTGTGCTACTTGGTTACCTGTAATTTGCCAGAATCTCGCTGTCTTACCCGCGACTTGGCAAGAGTTGGCTGTTAACCTGCAATACTTTGGGCAATTGTCCGACGCTGACACGGAGCCAGGTGCAGAGGGAAAAATCAGCCTATGCGCTAAGCTAGCACAGCTCTATAAAATCTTGAGCGGTGGGCGCAACCTGAAGAGAGTGTTTTTGCTCAGTTTAGTCATAACATCCTTGCTAATGGGGGTGCGGCATCTGGGTGTACTTCAATCACTGGAGTTGAAGGCTTTCGACCACTTGATGCAAAGAAGACCAGCACAAGTGCCGGATTCACGTATTTTAGTGGTCACAGTCACTGAAGCTGATATTCAGGCTCAGAAGCAAGATCTAAGGCCCGGAACGTCGCTATCGGATCGCTCACTGGCACAACTGCTGGAGAAACTGGAGTCCTATAAACCAAAAGCGATCGGTTTAGATATCTATCGAGATTTCCCTGTAGGAGCAGGCTATCCAGATTTGGGAAAGCGTCTCAAACACAGCGATCGCTTTATTTCCGTGTGCAAAGTCAGTACAGAAACTGATGACCAAGGCATTTCACCGCCTCCAGAAGTTCCGGTAGAACGCCTGGGCTTTAGTGATGTTGTAAGGGACCCGGATGACGTTCTCCGTCGTCATCTATTGGCCATGACTCCACACCCTGCATCTCCTTGTACTGCCTCCTATGCCCTCAGTAGCCAGTTGGCATTGCGCTACCTGGCGGCAAAGGGGATCTCCCTCCAAATCACGACGGAGGGCTACTTACAACTTGGTACTACAATATTTAAACCCTTGGAAGCCCACACTGGCGGTTACCAAAATATCGATGCTTGGGGTCACCAAGTGCTGTTGAATTATCGCTCCTACCGCTCTGCCTCAGATTTTGTCCCGCAAGTCACTCTCACCCAAGTCCTGAACGGTCAGCTCAATCCCGATGCGGTGAAAGACAAAATTGTTCTAATTGGCGTTAGCGCTCCCAGCCGTAAGGATTATTTTCTCACACCCTACAGTAGAAGCCAGACGTTCGACCAGCAAATGCCTGGGGTAGTTGTTCACGCGCAGATGGTCAGTCAGATTCTCAGCGCTGTTATGGATCATAGACCACTGTTGTGGGTTTGGCCTGTGTGGGGTGAAGCACTGTGGATTTGGGGTTGGTCCCTAGCCGGAGGACTGCTTTGCTGGCGCTGTCAATTACGCCTAGGCTTAGGTCCACTGGTGGTTGCGCTTGTTATCTTATATGGGCTTTGCTTTGGTCTTATAACACAAGGGGGTTGGGTGCCCCTCGTTCCGTCAGCGCTGGCGTTGGTGTCTAGTGGTGGCAGCGTTGTCGCCTATAGGATGTTCCAAAAGCGACGACAGTAGTCTACATTCGCCATGAAATCATGATGTATATAAAGTTATCCCAAGCACCAAAAACATTAGCGATCGCTTTGACACTGGCAGGGGCGTACTGGAATATACCGCTACCGAACGCCGACTCCCTAGCGCAAGCACAATCTTCCATAGCAGATGTTTCAAAATCGACGCCTACTCACCCTCTCACCTCCAGGGTTTTGATGCCGGGTCAAGTCGTCGCCAAATCGCTACTCAACAACAGCAATATGCTGGTGCAGCAACCAAAACGCTACCTGGGGGTACAAGTAGCCCAGAGCGAAGATAAACCAATAAACCGAGGTGCACCTAACGATACGCCAGGAGCGGGAAC
>CBDTXL010000748.1:0-3051 GCA_965364435.1 uncultured bacterium | reverse complement strand
AATTAGCAATTAGCAATGAACAATTAGCAGTCACTTATTTGTAGCATCCAGAAAGTGAAATGGTACTAGGAGCCGGGGGTATGGCGAGGAATCGGTCGGATTTGAGTTCCTTGGGGGCACAACGCTCGGATGAAACAGCCCGTGGTCTTAGACCGAGCGATCTCATAGACTTGCCTGGTCAAGAGCGGAAGATTGCCCAATGGATGATGAGTCACTCGGCAGAAGTCAGCTTGAGTGAAGTGGCAGCTAACACCAAGCAGGATGAGGGAGATGCTCTTATCAACTTATACGAGTTGATAGAGCGAGGCTATGTTCAGGAGATAGAAGTGGCAGGGGAGCCACGCTACAAAATTCGCCTTGCTCCTAAAGAGGGAATTCAACTGCTTCCTGACGCTATCCAGCAGGCTCTAGCTCCCGGTTCACCCCTGGCGGTCATCCCGAATCCATCGGGAGATCATGTAGTGACGGCAGGGTCTAGCTTTGATCTGTGCGTCACGGTGAGTAATAAGGGGAATCAGAGTGCATTAATTGACATCTTTATTGATGAGGTGTCCCCGGCTTTGCGTCAGTGGTGTGATTCGCCCTCCGATAGGCTGGCTTTAGGTCCAAAATCCAGCAGTGAGGTTATCTTCCAGTTTGAGATCCCGCCCCAAGCTTTGCCAGCTATCTACAACTACTTCCTCGTGGTAGATGCACCGCAACACTACCCAGAAGACACCCCAATTCGATACTCTCAGCGGCTCCAGATTTTGCCGCCAATTGAGGAAGCCGTCCGGGTCAGTGACCCCACGTTTACCGTTGTACCAGCGACAAGCTCCAACTCGCCTGCCATTCTCCAACCCGGACAAGTCCTACAAGTGACAGTCGGAGTACATAACCGCTCTGACCGGGTAGACTCTTTTTGGCTCACCTGCCCGGACTTGCCGGAAAACTGGTTTACTGTGCGCTATCCGGAAGGCTTACAGGAACCAGGGCTGGTGACAACTACTGATGGGTTAGACCTCAACCCTGGTGCCAAAGGCGAAATCCTGCTGTTGTTGAATCCGCCACTTAATGCTTTAGCCGGAAGTTACTTTCCCACACTCCGCCTCCAATCTGCTAACAATCCAGACTTAGTGCTGCTGGATGTGGTGTACTTGCAGGTCCTCCCCGTCTACCTGCTGACTGTGGAACTTCGCACGCTCTTGGGCAAGGTGAGACGCATTGCAGGGCTGTTCGAGGTCAGGTTGAACAATGCAGGTAACACGGTGCGTGAAATTGTTCTCCGAGCCAGAAGTCTCGATGAGGAGGAATTGTGTACTTACACCTTCGTAGACGAGGAAAGAGCCGGGAGGCAAGGGGAGGAGCCACAATCGGCAACTCACAACTCAATTACGGCAATTAGCCAAAGGGTGCGAAGCACAGCCCTCGTGTCTGAGTTTGTGGGTAAAGCCCAGATGGCTCCCAGGAAGGATGCGCCTCTAGAAACTCAAAACTCTTATTGGGTGAGGATATTGCCTGGAACCACTGCCACTGTCCCCTTACAGGTGAAACCCAATAAGTGGTGGCGTCGCCCTGTCTTCGGGGGAGGGCGGCTGATCAACGTTGGCGTTGAACTCGAAGATCCTCAGCAGTTGCCACTGTCTAATGATTTGGCTCAGGGGACTTTGGTGTGGGAGCCACGACCCTGGTGGCAGTTCCTACTGCTGCTCTTAACAGGCGTGTGTACTCTTGCTGCGATCGCGTTTCTGATTTGGCTGCTATTGTTTAAACCACCGGCACCCCCAAAAATTCTTGAATTTAATTCTGAGAATCCCTCCTACAAAGAGACTGATGGCGACTTCATCCGGCTGAAGTGGCAAATCCGCAATCCCGACCAAATCGAGCAGCTGAAGATTACTGGTCAGTCACCAGATGGAAGTGCTTCTGTTCAACCGATCTCTTACAACTTCAGCAGAGGCATTCCTAATGAACTCAAGCAATTCTGTCGCATGCAGAGGGTGCTAATCTGCAAAAATGTGCTGACAGAGGCTCGTCAAGCTGGAGACTATGTTTTTCAACTGCAAGTATTTTCTAAAAAGGCGAAAGATGTAGCCTCGGACACTCTCAAAACAAATACAATCAAAATTCAACCCATAGCTCCCCCAAAAATTCTGGAGTTTTCCTCAGCTAAACCCAGCTATGAAGTCGTTAAAAAAGATAAAATTTTCCTGAATTGGAAACTCACCAACCCAGACCAAATTAAAGAGTTAAAGCTAATTGGCAGGGCACCTGATGAATCAGTAAACAGCCCATTGAAGCGTTTCGATTTCAGCAAAGATATTGCTAAGGGTCTAAAGAAATACTGCACAATCAACGAAATATTAACTTGTACGAATGTGCCCACCGATGCTATCCAAGCCGGAGACTATACCTTTGAACTGACAGTAATTCCCAAGAAAGGACAAGGGGAACCATCAGACTCTAAAAAGACAAATCCGATCAAGATTAAACCCAAACCTCCCCAAATTCTCTTGTTTCAGATAAATGGGAAAGAAGCTCTCCCCAAATATCTTGTTCAAATCGATAAGGAAAAGCCGCCGGTAATTCTGAGTTTATCCTGGAGAGTAGAGGGTGACAAAGATACTAAAGTTGAGCTTCTTCCTGCTCCTGGAGTTGTCCCTTTGCAAGGCGCAATCCCCTACCCTCTTGCTCAAAAACCTGGTAGCGAAACTATTACCCTGCAAGTGACAAATGCTGCTGGTGAAAAAATCATGAGGTCGTTCACCCTTGAAACTATTGAGGTGCCTCCACCACCTGTCCCATCCCCCACACCTGATGCCAAAGCTTCGCCACTACCGAACTTAGTCCCGGCATCACCTGTCCTACCTCCACCACCACCCGTCCCACCTCCGCCATCCCCCGGCACCGCGGCTTCAGCCTCACCCTCCCCCACAGGTTCGCCGTCACCCTCCCCTACAGCTTCACCGTCACCCTCCCCTACAGCTTCACCGTTACCCTCCTCTACAGGTTCACCATCACCTTCAGATCCAGATTCACTATCCCCCTCCGAACTACCACCTCGATTTGACT
>CBDTXL010000747.1:0-3051 GCA_965364435.1 uncultured bacterium | reverse complement strand
TCTCTACTTTCAGTCAGGCGAGACTAAAAAGGCTCTCGACTTCTACAATCAAGCACTGGAGATCCAACGTGCCGAGAAGGATACTGCCGCACAAGCAGGAACACTCAGCTCTATCGGTGGGATCTACAAGCAATTGGGTGAATCGCAAAAGGCGCTTGCCGCTTATAATCAAGCACTGGAACTCCAGCAAGAAAGGAAGGATTTGCTTGGGCAAGCGGAAATCTATCAGCAGATTGGCGGACTCTACTCCACATTGGGTCAGTATCAGGAGGCGCTGGATTCCTATAACCAAGCGCTGAAACTCTGGCAAGCAGCACAGGGAAATCTATCTGGAACAGATTTAGTCTACAACTTTACTCAACAAGCTGGGATTCTTACGGATATCGGCTCTACCTATGCCTTAGGAGGATTTGGCGATCTTGCTAAAGCGCTGGACTTTTATAACCAAGCGCTCACGCTTTACCAAAAGGCGGGATATCGCCCTGAGGAAGCGGCCATTCTCTACTACATCAGCAATACCTACAACCAATTGGGGGAAATGGAGAAAGCCCTCGATGCCTTAAATCAATCGCTCGTGCTGTGGCGTGCCATGCCCAATCCCAATAGGGAAGCTTTTACCCTGAGTAAGATCGCTGATATCTATATTTCAACGGGTGAGCCGCAGAAGGCGCTCGATTTTTACAACCAAGCCCTCGATATCCAGCGTCGGGTGAACGCTCCTACCGAGCAAGCCAGGACGCTCTACAGCATCGCTGTAGTCTACAGTTCATTGGGGGATTATCAGCTCAGTATCGATACGCACAACCAAGCGCTAGAGATATTTAAAAGCATTGGCGATCGCTTTTGGCAAATTTTCACTCTTAACAAGATTGGTGGCATCTACCAACAAACCAAAGATTATCAAAAAGCGTTGGAATTTCATAATCAAGCGCTGGAGCTGGCAAAACAAAATGATAATTTCTTGCTGCAAGTCATCGAACTCGGATCTATAGCTGTAGACTACCGATCATTAAAGGATTATCCCAAGGCGCTCGATGCCGCTAACCAAATCCTTGCACTCTCACGCCAAGAGAATAACCCCTCTTGGGAAGCCAATGCCTTCGGTATTAGCGGTGGTGTTTATCTAAGAGCGGGGGATTACCAAAAAGCACTGGAAGCCTTTGAAAAGGCAGTGACTGGCTATCGGAAGGTGGATCTTCTCCAAGGAGAATACATCAACCTACTGGGATTGGGTCAGGTTTACAATGCATTGAAGCAGTACGAAAAAGCGCTCTCAACCTACGATCGGGTTCTAGCACTACAGAGGATGTTTGGCGATCGCACCGGGGAAGCGGATACACTCTATCAGGTTGCAATTACACAACGCGATAAGGGTAATCTCAACGAAGCTCGTACCCAAATCGAAGCCGCCATTAATATTGTTGAGGACATACGCACCAGAGTTACCAGCCAGGAACTGCGTACTTCCTACTTTGCCTCCGTGCAGAATTACTACCAGTTCTACATCGACGTGCTGATGCAGTTGCACAAAAAAGAGCCTTCTATTGGGTACGATGCTCTAGCACTGCACGCCTCAGAACGCGCTCGCGCCCGGAGTCTTTTAGAACTCCTAACAGAAGCTAACGCTAATATCCGGCAAGGAGTCGAGCCAAAGCTGCTCCAACGAGAGCGCACCTTGCAGCAAAAACTCGATGCCGTTGAAAAACGCCGTATCGAACTACTTAACGGACAATACACCAATAAACAGCTACAAGCGCTAGAAAAAGACACGGCGGAACTTCTAGAAGAGTATCGCCAAGTCCAGCAACAAATCCGCCGCACCAGTCCGCGCTACGGGGCACTCACTCAGCCACAACCACTGACACTGGCAGAAATTCAAGAGCAGGTACTTGATGACGATACGATGCTGTTGGAATACTCCCTAGGCGAAGAGCGCAGCTATCTGTGGGCAGTCACTAAAACTAGCATCACCAGCTATGAACTCCCCAAACGCGCAGACATCGAAGCTTTAGCGCAGAGTTTCTACCAACAGACTGGCAAACAAAATCTGCCCCAACGCCGAGGACTTGGTGTTGCTCCTGGTACTGACACTGTTGAAGTTACTGCCCAACTCAGTCAAATACTCTTGTCACCCGTGGCGGCGCAGTTGGGACAAAAACGCTTGCTCATCGTCAGCGATGGCGCACTCCAGTTTTTACCCTTTGCGGCATTACCAGCACCAGACACCTTAGCCAACGGCAATACTCCCGTGCCGCTGATTGTCAAGCACGAAATCGTCAACCTGCCCTCAGCCTCTACCTTAGCTGTCATCAGGCAAGACACTTCCGGGCGCAAACCAGCCCCCAAGACAGTAGCGGTGCTAGCCGATCCAGTCTTTAGCGCCAATGATGAACGCCTCAAAACCTCAGTAGCGACACAGCCTGCCGTACCCCTACAATCTGCCACTCCTACCGACGTGGATACCCTAGCCTTAAAGAGAGCCGCCTTTGAAATCAGTGCTACATTTGACCGACTCCCCTACACTCGCGCCGAGGCAGATAGCATCTTGAAGCTAGCCCCGACAGCAGAAGCAATGCCAGCGTTTGATTTTGCTGCCAGTTTCGCTACAGCTACCAACCCCCAACTGAGCCAGTATCGCATCGTGCATTTCGCGACTCACGGCATCCTCGATAGCGTGAATCCAGAATTATCAGGAATCGTGCTATCTCTAGTGGATGACAAGGGCAAAACTCAGAATGGCTTCCTCAGACTCCGTCATATCTTCAACCTCAACCTACCCGCCGAATTGGTAGTGCTGAGTGCTTGTGAAACCGGACTCGGTCAGGAAGTCAAAGGAGAAGGGCTGGTGGGCTTGACAAGAGGCTTCATGTATGCAGGTGCGCCGCGAGTGCTAGTGAGTTTGTGGAGCGTCAATGACAAAGGCACATCTGAGCTGATGACGCGATTCTACAAGAAAATGCTGCAAGAAGGGCAAAAGCCTGCTGCTGCCTTGAGAGCCGCGCAGATTGAGATGTTGCAGACTCCACAATGGAAGGAACCCTATTACTGGGC
>CBDTXL010000746.1:0-3056 GCA_965364435.1 uncultured bacterium | reverse complement strand
GGCGGCACCACCTGTTTTGGAGGATCGGGCAGTGCTGTTGGTGGCGGCACCACCTCCACCTGTTTTGGAGGATCAAGCGGTGCTGTTGGTGGCGGCAGTGCTGACGGATTGACCGCTATTGGCTCAGGCAGTGCTGGTGGTGGTGGTGCTACCAGTTTTAGAGGCGAAGCTTCTGCTGTTGGTTGTGATTGAGTCAGCTTCGATATTTCAGTTTCTATCGGTTCTTTTGAAGTCGGAGATTTATCTGGACTCGGCTCTAGCTCTGGTTCCTCGACAACAACTACTTCAATCGCGTCCTCTGCAAATTCCGCCTGTCTCTCCACTAGCCAGTTCATGCCGAAAACCAGCCCCACATGTAGCACTGCTGAACCGACGAGGCCAAAGGCGAGGAATTTCTTGAGAACCTCTTGTTCCCTCTCGCGCTGCTCTATACAGAAGCTTGAAATGCTCATGCCCTACACACTTTCCCTTTTTACCAGAGCGCATACTGTCTTAACCGCTCCAGATTATTGCATATAAGTTTCATTAAGTGTTAAACGATAAAATGAGAGGGATGCCATTGTCAAGAACAAATTTAAGGCGATCGCGGGGGAAGCATTCAGCCAAACCCCTGAAAAACAGCATTTTTGTTCTTTAACACCTTGACAAAAGCATCCTGAACCTTTATAGCTTTGTTGAAAGAGTTTAAGCTTAAATACTTGAGATTAATTGCAATAGTCTGCCAGCGATAAGGATAGAATCACGATTTACCGGCTGTCGTTTCTTAAAAGCTGCTTTGTAAACCGATGCGGAACGTTAATCCTGGATGATAAATCCGATTGGCTTTTTCGTAAGCCACATCTGCCAAGTTTTCTAGATAGACGACTACCCCTATGTTTTTAGTTACAGGAATACGAGCGGTCAAATCCAAATTCAGCCAGGACGGAATGAACTCTGTCGTAGTCTCACCAGGGTTGTTAAAGAAGGCTCTACGGGCACCACTGTTGTAACTAGCAAACAAATTAAGCTGCCACCCATCCGAGGCATAACCGATACCGAGTTGTGCCACTGAGTAAGGAACCATTGCTAACTGTAAGCCCTTCTCTGAGCCAGTTTCAATCCGCGCATCTGTATAAGTGTAGTTGAGGAAGGTTGACCACTTTGGAGTCATTTGCCACCGAAGCGCCGCCTCTAAGCCGTTTGTATTTACAAGGCCAATATTGCTCCATCGACCTGCTTGTATTCCAAGGCGATCGTGCAAACTATTACCAAAGTAGGTAAACTGTCCAGTCAAACTTCGAGACAAACTGACATCCACTCCAGCCGTCCAAGAAGAGCCAGTTTCTGGTTGTAAATCGGGGTTGGGCAACCAGTTATGAACCGTGTCATAGACATATAACTGGTCTAAACCAGGGTTGCGCTGCACTGAAACCCAACTCCCACGCACAGCAACGTTTGGGGTAATAGCCCACCGTAACCCGGCGCTGGGGTTTAAATAACTCCCAAACTCACTATTGAAATTCTGTCTAAGTCCCAAATCTGTCTGGAATGTATCGCTGAGTTTCCAGGTATTTAAAGCGAATAAGGCTGTATGAAACCTATCTCGATTTTCAGTTTCATTCAGGTCAATTCGATCGGGAACTGTACTCAAAACCTCCCCATTTAAGAAGCTATTTTGCAAATCTACTCCCCAAGTCAGCTTGTTGTTAGGAGTTATTTGCCACTGATGCTCTACTCTCCCCGTAACCGCTTGTGAATTCAGTGTACCTGTACGGTAATAAATATTTTGAGTTGGACCATAGGTATTGAAGTAATCTTGGTTGTACGAGAGTGTAGTCCTGAGTACAGAATCTTCCCCGCCACCGAGCAAGGTTTTCCAAGATAAACCCACGTTAAATGCATCATGGTCTAATCGGTCTCTTTGCAGGGGGAAACCAAAATAGAGTAGACCCCGACGACTACTGATTTTATAAGCATCTAAACTAATGGTATTTCTAGGATTCAAATCCAGCGTGAGACTGCCAGAGTAGTTGCTAGTAGCCGTGTCTCCATTAAACAAACGACCTTCTGAGTCACGATTGGCTGCACCGACGGGGACGCGATAACGGTTCTCTGCCTCGTTTTGCTCATAGCTGAAGTTGAACTTCAGCGAACCAGTAGAACCACCATAGCTAGCCCGATAGTTCAACTGCTCGTAAGAGCCATATTGCAATTGTGCATTAAGTTTCGGAACCTCTTGGCCGTGTTTGGTAATAATATTAACTACTCCCCCAAAAGCTTCTGAACCGTACAGAGTAGAACTTGTGCCACTGGATAATTCCACCCGTTCAATGGACTCTACAGGAATGCTATTAAGGTCAGTCGCGCCATGATAAGTGTTGATATTGGTGCCGATTGGTCTGCCGTTGATTAGGAATACAGACTGATTGATAGAGCTACCCCGATAGTAGGTACCTGTATGGATATCTGCTCCAAAACCGACATCATTGATGGCAAATCCAGGTAAGCCCCTCAACACTTCTGCTGCACTCTTAGCGCCTTGCTTTTGGATGTCTTCTTCAGTGACTGTGTATTCGGGAGTAGAAGTTTCTGGCAAAGTATCTTGCTCTCCCGTTACGATAATTTCAATTTCCTCTTCCTCCTGGGTAGCACTGGGTTCGGTTTGGTTAGTTGGGGAATTTGGCTTAACTTCGTCATCGCCTTGGTTTGTTTGTGACAGTGTTGCTTCTGTTTGATTCGTTTGGGTGGGGCTGAGTTCGGATGGGGTTGGCTTTTGAACGAGAAACTTAGCGCTGGTGTGGAGACGCTCTAGTTCACTGATTCGAGGGATGTCTGAGATCGGTTGCTTTGGCGGTGAAGCCGAGCTGGTGGAAATGAGCGGGGATGTTCCGGCACTCGTATCTGTTGGGTTGATATCGGTCTTTGTAAGGGAAATTGGCTGTGCACTAGCGATTGGCTCAATACCCCAGCTGAGCAGGGCAAGGCTAGGCAGAAGAAGATGCAATTTCATGCTTTTTTAACGAAAATGACTCAAACCACACTATTTAGCTTCTTCTGGCAAGCGCTCATGGGATAAA
>CBDTXL010000745.1:0-3057 GCA_965364435.1 uncultured bacterium | reverse complement strand
TGGAGTAACAGTAATATCTGGCGGGTTAGGAGCAGGCGGCGCAGGAGCTGGAGTAGCAATAATATCTGGCGGATTAGGAGCAGGCGGCGCAGGAGCTAAAGTAGCAGTAATGTCGCTACCAGTTATCGTGATTTTCCCTGTGATTGAAAATAAAAATTTAATTGCCGGATAAGAGGTAGTCCCTGTAGGCGTCAGTGTGACTGACCCATTATTCCCACATCCAATTGCGACTGAGCCGCTACTTCCACACTGCGTCCTGAAATAATCGTGTAATGCACCAGAAGTAATATTAATGTTGCCACCAGTTGTTAATGTAATATCCCCCGCCTTACCATTAAAAGCTCCAGAGAACACTTCCTCAAGGTTAATATCGCCCTTAGTAGCATTCAGGAAAATATCGCCACCATCCCCGAACTGACCCGTAGAAAGCATCACGCCTGTTCTGATGTTTCCCCCAGCATTAAATGTGATAGCTCCTGCATTTCCCCAATTGGTGGCTCTAGAGTAGACATTACCAGTAGAAATGTCGCCACCAGCCGTTAATGTGATTGCCGCTCCATCTCCCTGACGACCGCGAGCATAGAGATTACCAGTAGAAATGTCGCTACCGGCAGTAATAGTAATTAACCCGCCATTTCTTTCGGCTTCAGACTTGAGTCGATCGGCAATAAAAATGTCACGCTGGGCATTGAGAATAACATTGCCACCATCGGCTCTTGCCGAAGAGGCATCTATACTAAGGGGTGTACCAGTGAGTTTAATACTACTTTGAGAGTCGATAATTACTGAACCGGCATTCCCGGAGTCTCTACTGGTATCAATTACATTTGCCACCACATCGCCGTTTTCTACCCGCAAGCCAGAACCCGTCAGTACCACCTGACCTAAGTTGTTAACAGTTACCCCTGTGGCATGAGTTCCACCTGAGCCAGTCAGCAACTGGGGCAATGATACAATCGGCAGTGTCGAGTTATTGGGTTGACTATCCGCTGTTATTAATGGTGAAATCTCCAAACTCAGTAGATGACCAGGCAAACTCAGGCGTACTACACTCTCACCAGGAACCCCTGCAACGGTGATTTGTCCGCCCGGTGCCGTCAGCTGCCCCGTACTCACCACCGTGCCACCCAACAACGTTAAATTCTGCCCCTCTCCCAGAGTCAAATTCCCAGAGTTGATAATTGCTCCAGGCTGACTAGTATTAAAGGCAAAGGCACTGGGTGTCCCTACGAGAACGGCGTAGTTATTGGGTCCAGAAGCGTTGAACCAGTTGGTGCCGATACCAATACCACTGGCAGTAGTGGCGGTGAAGGCAGCTGGGACGTTTAAGCTGGCGTTGGCACCAAACATAATACCCGATGGGTTCATCAAAAATAAGTTGGAATTACCACCAGTGACTTGGATAAGACCGTTAATATAAGAGGCATTCTCACCCGTGACACGGGCTAGGATATTCTGAATAGATGAGTTGGAAAGGAAGTTGGCAATCTGGTTTTGGTCAAGGCCGAACTGGGAGAAGCTGTGGAAGAGGTTTCCTCCTGCCTGAGTGCCACCGCTGATATCGAACTGGTTAGGATTTCCAGGGAGAGGGGGGACTTTTGTGTTGGTGCCATCATCAGCTGGAACAATCGGTTGTGCCTGCACCTGCTCATTGGCGATCGCTAGAGCTAAGATTGCTGTTAGTAAAGTGCAGGCTTGTATTCTGCTGGGTAAATGCCATCCTGAGTTTGACATGACTCAAGTAAACCTCTGTTTTTCTAGATGGGCGTAAATAAACCTCATACCCAGAAGTCGGGCTTCTTAAAGAAACCCGACTTCTCGACCCCTGCGCGCTTCTAATTCCCTCAGCTGGTTCTCCAGTTCTCTCACTCGTTGTGAGTCTTCCAAGACTTGATAGTTGGTCAGCGATCGCTTAATGTACTCAATAGCTTTGTCAGTTTCCCCAAGTGCTGTGTATAGTTCTCCTAAATTGGCAGATATCTCAGCTTGTCCATCGATCGCATCAACTGCTGTCAGTTCAATCGCTTTGAGATAGTTTGACTCTGCTAGCTTTGCCAGTTCCACCTCTTTATACAAGTCACCTAAGGTGCGATATACCGCTGCTGTTTGGCTACTTTTGTTAACCAACGCTTCCAGCATCTCAATTGCCTCAGCTTTCAGGTCATGTTGGATGTAAAGATAGGCTAGGGATAAAGCGATCGCTTCCTCGTCCAATTTCTCCTTTGCCAGTTGGTCAACCGCTGCCCGTACTGTCTGCGCTTCATTGTCCTCCAGGAGTTTGAATCCTGGTTCAGATACATTTTCTTCTAGGGAAAAGCGACCTGTATCTGTCTCAACAATTAGGTAATAATAAACTCCAGGCTTTAGGGATTGTTCGCCTGAATAGACAACCGACGTACCACTCACTTGTGTCTTCCAATCCAGTCCCTCGCCTTTCAGCTGCACCGTGTAACTCTTTACTCCCGTAACAGCATTCCAATGCAACGTTGGCGTAACTGTCAGCAACCTTGTTTTGCGGGGGCTGATAATGTAGGGGATATTCGGGTTAATTGCCACCAAATTGCTGCGAGGGCAGTCACCATTAGGGCATTGAAGTCGCTGGGATGATGGCAGTGGACAGCCATTGCTGATTCCTGAAGGTTGACCCGCAGGGACTGGCCATATGATATTGTTAGCAGCACAACGGACTCTGGCGATCGCTCCGGTCGCAGGACGCAGGAGATCGCCCTGATAAAGTGCTGTTCCTACATCTGCTGTGTGGTATTCCCGCCAATTCAGGCGCTTGAGCTGCACTGAGCCTCTTACTTCGACAATCCATCCCATCGGGATAGAATCATTTGGTGCAGCTACTACTGGCTTAGGAGTTAACCAAGAGTGAGCCAGGATTGATGTCAGGAAAATTTGACATCCTCTCGCCGCTAAATTGGAGTACCGATTATGGCGGGAGCCTTGTGACCCAATAAGGTAAAAGACGGTGCGTGTTCTCCAAAGGCGATACATCATGGTGGCTCTCCAGGAGTCAGGGTGATAAGTATTTTTAATAAAAGGAGTTGAGGC
>CBDTXL010000744.1:0-3057 GCA_965364435.1 uncultured bacterium | reverse complement strand
TCTTTCACAAATCCAATAAAATATCCCCTACGCGGGGAGCCTTTTCTTCAAGATACCTTGTTATTCACTAATTCTGTTGATATCTATGTACCTAAAAGAGGTGATAGTGATCACAACAATTATAGAGTTCTCATTGTTAGTGTATAGATTGAGACAGGGAGATTGAGTGCCGATTTTTCCAAAAGGTAGAATAGAGAATTAACTCCTAAAGTAGGCAAAGCACTACCCGCTCAGAGTTTTCGTCCATTTTTCAGGATTTACAGCAGTGCTTTTATTCAAAGCCCCCCTTAATTGCAGGGGGTGTGACTATAAAATTCCTGATTTTTACTGAGGTTTTATGAGTTAGTTAAAGAGCCAGGAAATTCTCTGATTTTTGGACTCATTGTTTTTTAAAGGCACCGTCTAAATTCCTGAGGTTTCCTGGTTACTCTTTCCTGATTAGTGGTTGAAACTAATGATAGATGATCAAATTGAGTTTGTTTGAAAAAAACAATCTGAGTCAACTGAAGGCTGAAGTGTGAAGTGGGTTGTAGAGACACGAGATATTGCGTCTCTATGAGAGGGGTGAACCCTTCCAATCAACCTTGACAGAGTACTAGTTAGCAGAGAGCTTTTTGAGAGGGTCGCGAGATGTTTAATCCTACAGAGGTGATAATTAATAGCTGTGTTGAACGTCTGCAAGCGGGTTACCGCCAGACTTACGGCAGCCTCAAACCCGATTATGCAGACATCCTTGGTTGGGCTGCAAACATGGCTCTGGAAAACATTGCTGATAGTGATGCTCTCTACCACGACGTTGAGCACACAGTCTTAGTAACCTTAGTGGGACAGGAAGTTCTGCGGGGTAAGCATATTCGTGAGGGTAGTGTCTCTTGTGAGGACTGGGTGAACCTGATCATCTCTTGGTTGTGTCATGACATTGGCTACGTTAGGGGAGTTTGTCGCGGAGACAGAGCAGATGAAAGACTGTATGCTACTGGCATAGAGGACATCATGATGTCGCTGCCTTTTGGTTCAACGGATGCTAGCCTAAGTTTTTGTCATGTAGACCGGGCAAAACTCTTTGTTGAGGAGCGTTTTGGCGCTCACAATCTGATTGATACTGAAGCGATTAAGCGCAATATTGAGCTGACTCGTTTCCCCGTCCCAGCGGATGAGGATCATTCAGATACTGTCAACTATCCTGGTTTAGTGAGAGCGGCGGATTTGATTGGTCAGCTTTCTGACCCACGCTACTTGCAAAAAATCACTGCCTTATTCTATGAGTTTGAAGAAACAGGCGTGAATAAGACTTTGGGTTATCGCACTCCTGGTGATTTGCGGAAGAACTATCCAGCCTTTTACCGGAATGTTGTGTTTCCCTACATCGAGAGAGCGTTGCGTTACTTAGAGGTGACGCTGTCCGGCAAGCAAATCATTGCTAATCTCTATGCGAATGTGTTTCGGGTAGAACACGAATAAGCTGCTGTGCATCTAATCTGCATCATAGCGATCGCAGGAGGCGAGAGGCTTTGTACATAAGGTGAGGAAGATAAGGAAGGTAGGGAAGTAATTTCTCCCGCATCTCATGCATCTCCTGCATCTCCCGCATCTTCCCCATCCTCCCCATGTCCCCTACGACCCTCAAACCCAACCTCGAATCTCAACATCAGTCAGGGTTTTTTCCATCTTCACATATTCCCTTCTAGTTGCCTGGAGGATATGTTTCATCATTACTGGCTCTCCCGCATCGGCTGCTAGAAACGCGGCATTTAAGCCTATATTGCGGATATTTCCTCCAGCCGCATTCAGCTTTGCCAGCTTGTTCACGTCTAGCCCCTCAGTTGGGGTAAGACTGGGGAAGAGGCGCTGCCAAATCTCAGCCCGCCCTGTGGCATCGGGGAAGGGGAAGGAGACGACAAAACGGATGCGGCGCAGAAAGGCTTGATCGAGAGAGCCTTTGAGATTGGTGGTGAGAATTGCCAAACCCTGGTAAGCTTCCATCCGTTGGAGCAGATAGCTGACTTCCACATTAGCATGGCGATCGTGGCTATCTTTGACCTCTGTGCGCTTGCCAAACAAAGCATCCGCTTCATCGAAGAGCAAAATCGCACCCCCAGTTTCTGCCGCATCAAAGATTCGCCGCAGGTTCTTTTCTGTCTCGCCGATATATTTACTAACCACTGCACTCAGGTCAATGCGATAAAGGTCAAGGTGCAATTCCTTCGCTAGCACCTCTGCTGCCATCGTTTTACCCGTACCGGAAGCTCCCGAAAATAGGGCACTGATACCTAAACCACGACCCCCCTTACCAGCAAATCCCCAGTCTTGGTAGACCTTAGCCCGTTGCTGGACATGAGCGCGTATATCCTTGAGAGTCTGGCGTTGTTGCTCTGGTAACACCAAGTCTTCCCAAGTTGCTGTTGATTCAATCCGTTGAGCCAAATCATCCAGGCGTGGGCGTGCCATTGTGCGACAAATATTCCACAACTGATTTTGGATGTTAGGTTTTGGATTGTCGATTGGGGATTCGGAAGTCTTCCCCTGTTCCCCTCTCCCCATCTCTCCCTTGACTTTCAAACAGGCGGCTACGATGGCGGGAGTGCTGAGGTTGAACTGAGAAGCTAACGCTTCTACTTGCCCATTCAATTCAGCAGCAGCGCTGCCTAAGTTAGAGTTCCATATGGCTAGTTGTTCGCTGTGGGTTAGATGGGGGACATCAAAAGTGATGAGGGGGCGTTGGCGTGGATGCTGTCGTTCCTGGCTGCTGACGATTAAGGGACTATTGAGATTCTCAATGAACTGGGAGATGGCAAACTCGCGTACTGGATCGGCCTGATTCACTTCATCGCAGTTGAGTAATAGAACGCTGTTGGTCAAGAGGGCTTCGCGGAACCAGCGCTGTATTAGGTGATTGAGTTCCTGGGGGTTGGGAGGAAGGATAGAGGCTTCCATCACGTTTAGGTTAAACCCCACACTGGCACTGGCAGCTGCGGCAATCGAGTACTTGGCTATCACCTCTGAGCCACACAGTTGCACGATGGGGAAGCTGGATGTAGCGCTTCCATGAGACCAAGT
>CBDTXL010000743.1:0-3057 GCA_965364435.1 uncultured bacterium | reverse complement strand
GGAATCACATCTGGAATCAAGTCAATCGGACTGAAGGCATAAGCAACAACAAAGCCTGCAAAAAGCCTTGCGTACCAAGGTACTCTAGGGTCTTTACAGGCTATATAGATCGCGTAGGTTTCTTTTTTAAGTTGCCTAGCTCGTTGCTTCCAGGTTTGCATGTTTAGGGATGTTGGTGTAGGAAATTCCTCACCCCACTGAGACTGAAAGCTGTTGAGTCAGTGCTTCTTTCAACATCGCTGCCTTATCGGTTTGCTCCCAAGGCAAATCCAAATCCGAGCGCCCAAAGTGACCATAAGCGGCGACATCTTGATAAAAGCGACCGCCACGTAAAGCTGGCAACTGGCGCAATTTAAACGCTTGAATAATTCCAGCGGGGCGTAGTTCAAAATGCTGCTTGACCAACTCCAGCAATAGCTCCTCATCTACCTTGCCAGTGCCGAAGGTTTCAATCATCATGCTGACGGGTCGAGCGACACCGATCGCATAACTTAACTGTACTTCACACTTATCAGCAAGACCTGCTGCAACGATGTTCTTAGCAACATAGCGAGCGGCGTAGGCGGCAGAGCGGTCTACTTTGGTGGGGTCTTTGCCGGAGAAGGCACCACCCCCATGACGGGAGTAACCACCGTAGGTATCTACAATGATTTTACGACCAGTTAGACCAGCATCTCCCTGAGGGCCGCCAATCACAAATTTGCCAGTGGGGTTGACGAGGAAGCGGGTTTGGTCGTCTGGCTTGAGGTCAATATCTGAGAAAACGGGTTCTACGACAGCTGACCAAAGGTCTTCTTTAATTTTTGCCTGAACAGCAGCCTCATCAGTAATGCTGTCAATCGTGGCGGTGTGTTGGGTGGAAATCAGGATGGTGTCGATACCCACTGGGCGTCCGTCTTCGTAAGCAACGGTCACTTGAGTTTTGCCATCCGGACGCAGGTAAGGCAGCAGACCCGTTTTTCGCACTGCCGCCAGTCGCCGAGCAACTCGATGCGCCAGACTGATGGGCAATGGCATAAATTCGGGAGTCTCGTTGCAGGCATAGCCAAACATTAGACCTTGATCGCCAGCGCCAATCTTGTCTAATTCATCATCACTCATCTCCTCCCGTGTTTCCTGGGCGTTACTGACGCCTTGGGCAATGTCAGGGGATTGTTGATCTAGAGTAACTAATACAGAGCAGCTATTGGCAGAGAAGCCATTTTCAGCGTTGATATAGCCAATTTCTGCAATTTTCTTGCGTATCAAATCAACGTAATTAACTTTGGCTTTGGAGGTGATTTCACCTGTAATTAGTACCAATCCAGTATTAACAACGACTTCTGCGGCAACACGGCTACGGTCATCATGGGTCAGTAGGGCATCTAAGATCGTGTCAGAAATCTGATCACAGATTTTGTCGGGATGCCCCTCGGTAACGGATTCAGAAGTAAATAGGTAGCGACGAGTCAACGATAATTCTCCTTGAAATGGTAGCTGAACCGATAAAGGGTTTGGGGTAATTGCAGAGACTTTAACCCGCAATCATACCAACATTAGCTTGCAATCATAACAGCATTTGCACCTTTAGGCAGATTAGTCAACTTTCTTGTAGGGCATTCTCCCTTCGGAAGCGTAAGTGCTAACCACTATGATGGGGAATTGGAGGGGCATCGATACCCCAGCAAAAGTAAAGATTCGCGATCGCATCTTAGGACTTAGGATTCAGGACAACGGCTGTGGCTTTTAAAATCGGTTTACTAGGACTGGGGACAGTGGGCACGGGGACGGCAGAGATTTTGCTGAACCCAAGTGGGCGTCAACCGCTGCTGCAAGACATAGAAATTTACAAAGTGGGGGTGCGATCGCTCGGATTACCCCGATTAGTGTCGCTACCGCCAGACGTTCTCACAACAGATGTTGAAGCGATTGTCACAGACGAGGCGGTTGACATTGTGGTCGAGGTGATGGGGGGCTTAGAACCAGCGCGATCGCTTATTCTAAAGGCGATCGCACACGGTAAGCACGTCGTCACAGCGAACAAAGCAGTGATTGCCCGCTATGGCGCTGAAATTTTCACGGCGGCGGAGGAGGCAGGAGTCTACGTTCTGTTAGAAGCAGCGGTGGGGGGTGGCATCCCGGTGATTCAACCCCTTAAGCAGTCTCTAGGCGTTAATCGGATTAAGAGCGTCACTGGCATTATTAACGGTACGACCAACTACATCCTCACACGGATGCAAAGCGAGGGGGGTGAATTTACCGATATCCTTGCCGACGCCCAGAAACTCGGTTATGCAGAGGCTGACCCCACTGCTGATGTCGATGGCTTAGATGCGGCTGATAAAATTGCGATTCTGGCTTCCCTGGCCTTTGCGGGACGAATTAAACTGCAAGATGTCCACTGTGAAGGGATTCGCCAAGTGAGTGCCGCGGATATTGCTTATGCCCAAAAACTGGGGTTTGTAATCAAGTTGCTAGCTGTGGCAAAGCGAGAGGAAATCGCATCTGATACCCCAGAATCGGAAACGCTTCAGATGAGAGTTCATCCTACCCTTGTACCGCAGACTCATCCGCTTGCTAGTATCAGCGGTGTCTACAACGCCATCCTAGTGGAAGGCGAACCGATTGGGCAGGTGATGTTCTTTGGTCCTGGTGCTGGTTCTGGACCAACTGCCAGCGCAGTGGTGTCGGATATTTTGAACATTGCTGCTGTTCTAAAAACAGCTGGAGAGACTCACCGACTGCATCCCCTATTGAGTTGTGCCCATCAACACTATTGCCGCATCGCCCCCATGTCGGAACTCGTCACCCGCTTTTATGCGCGTTTTCTCACCAAAGACAGTCCTGGTGTTATTGGTCACTTGGGTACCTGCTTCGGCAACCACAACGTTAGCCTGGAATCTGTGGTGCAGACTGGCTTCCGGGAAGACTTGGCTGAAATTGTTGTCGTCACTCACGATGTCCGTGAAGGTAACTTTCGACAAGCTCTGGATGAAATTCGTACTCTGGAAGCTATAGACAGCATTCCTAGTATCCTGCGAGTGCTTTGAAGGTTAGAAGGTTGAAGGTTAGAAGGTT
>CBDTXL010000742.1:0-3058 GCA_965364435.1 uncultured bacterium | reverse complement strand
GTTGTCAATGCCCTCATTGATATCTACAGCTTTTAGTTCTTGTTCATCCAGTCTGGAGAAATTCCTGAGTGATAGAACAATCTGCTCAATGCGTTCAGCTCCCACCTGCATCGAATGCATCAGTTTTGAACAATCTTCTACCAAAAACTCCAAGTCGATTTCTTCAACAAACTGCTGAATTTCTGGTGTGGTATGAGGGTAAGTCTGCTGGTAACGTTCAATCAGCGCTAGCAGGTCTCGGAAGTATCCTCTGGCAGGAGTAAGATTGCCTTGGATAAAGCTAACTGGGTTGTTGATTTCGTGGGCAATCCCTGCTACCATTTTTCCTAAACTAGACATTTTTTCGGTTTGAATGAGTTGCGCTTGGGTGCGTTTTAATTCGTTGAGAGCGAGTTTTAGCTCTTGTGCCTTTTTCCGTTCTCGCCCCTCTGATTGCCGCAGTGCTGACATCGCGAGTTTGCGATCGCTGATATCTTTGTGTGTCCCCGCCATCCGCAGTGGTTTCCCAGCTTCATCGTGTTCAAACACCTTACCGTGAGCGAGAATCCACTTCCAATCGCCTGACTTCGATCGCATCCGAAATTCCACATCGTAAATGGGCAAAATGCCTTTGAGATAGGCGTTCAAGACGTTCATGACTTCTGGCAAATCATCGGGATGGATCAGCTGCACCCACGCTTGGTAATTGTTTTCAATCTCGTCTACGTCATACCCCAGCATGCTCTTCCAATAAGAATCGAAATAGGTTTCTCCTGTAGCGATATTCCAATCCCACAACCCCAAATCGCTACCTTCTAAGGCGAGTTGCAAGCGTTCTCTACTTTGGCGCAATGCCTGTTGCGATCGCTGGCGTTCGATCGCTATTTTGGCAAGGTAGAGGGTTTGGGCAATCAAGTTTTGGTCGAGTTCGAGTACGGACTGAGGTTGGTTGTAATACCCCGCAAAGGTTCCCAACACCGTCCCCTCCGTGGATAAAATCGGTGTAGACCAGCAGGCTCTAAATCCGTAAGTTAAAGCCAAATCCTGGTAATTTGCCCACAGAGGATCGGTGGTAATATCTTCTACAATTACGGTTTCCTTACGATAGGCGGCTGTGCCGCAGGAGCCAACGTTCGGACCGATTGCCACACCATCATCAAAGACTTGGTTGTAACTCTCTGGTAGACTGGGTGCCGCACCCAAGCGCAGTTTCCCCTGATCGTTGAGCAAGAGAAACGAACACCGCATCTGCTTGGATTGCGACTCAACTAACTTAATGATCGCGTCGAGGATTTCTTCTAGGGGTGCATCAGTAGCGATCGCTGCTAGGATGTGGTTTTGTCCGGCTAGCAACGTCTGCGCTTGCTTACGAGCGGTAATATCCAATGCGATTCCGAAAAGTTTAATGACCTGCTTTTGCTCGTTAAAAACAGGTTCTCCTCTACCCTCGATCTGCCGAATTTCACCATCGGGTCGCACGATCCGAAAGTCAAATTGGTAGGGTGTTCCTGAAGAGATCGCGTGTTCAACGGTTTGTTGCCACAATGCTCGGTCATTGGGATGAATCAGCTGGATGTGTTCGGATACCGTTGGTTCGGGTTGGGTCGGGTCAAGACCAAAAATGCGGAACAGTTCCTCCGACCAGGTAATTTCCTGGGTGAGAACATCAAATTCCCAGTTTCCGACATGAGCGACTCTTTGAGCTTGTGCCAACGACGCTTCGCTCTTTTTGAGTTTTTCCTCAGCCAGCTTGCGTTCTTCTATCTCCTCTTGCAGGCGTGCATTTTGCTCCTGAAGTTGCTTGGTTAAAGAACGCAGACGTAGGTGCGTCTTGACACGAGCTAAAACCTCTTCCAGTTGAATGGGCTTGCTGATGTAATCCACAGCCCCCAGTGTTAACCCTTTGACCTTATTCTCTGGATTGGCAAAATCAGCAAGAGCCGTCATAAAAATCACCGGGATATCCTTTGTTTCCTCCCAAGCTTTCAGACGGCGGCAGGTTTCAAACCCGTCTATTTCCGGCATCATAATATCCAATAAAATGAGGTCGGGTGACGTTTTTTCCAGAATTTTTAGGGCTTGTAATCCAGTTTTGGCTACCCGAACCTCAAACCCAGAGTCTCTCAAAAAATCAGAAACTAATTTAAGATTTGCACTGGTATCGTCTACCACCAGAATTTGTTCTTTCTTGGAGCTAGTCTGGAAATTTAAATCAGAGTTAGATAAATTTTCTGGAATATATTGCTTTAGTCTATCTTCTTGATATAATGCCATGTTATTCCCTATTAATGAGCAATGAATTGCTGTTTTATTTTGAACTATCTGATAAATAGAGTGCAACTAAGTTTGCAATCTCTTCATAGTTAAAATCTTGAGCAAGTTCTAATATTCTAGTGGCAAAAGGAGTATAGTCGGGGTTTAATTGCTTCAGTCCCATGGCTCCCTGCTCAACACCTTCAACATCACCACTATTAGCCGCTTCATACAGGGCAAGCAGTTCCTCAGGAGGTGGTATCACCATTTCTGATGGCGTCGGGGGAAGCTGGGGGCTAGTTCTTTTTTCGTCCCGATGCCCGACGCCCCAGTCCCTCGTTCCTTCGGTTTCATAAATCCATGACAAGTTTAAGTAACTCTTAATTTTGTTTAGCAATTCTTCCGCTTGGACAGGTTTGGGCAGAAAATCTTGGCAGCCCGATTCCCGACTCTTTTGTTGATAGGCTTCAAACACACTGGCAGAAATAGCAATGATCGTCGTATTCTGATCTGGAACCTGTCGAAGCCGTTGCGTCATCTGGTAGCCATCCATTACTGGCATCACTAAATCGGTGAGAATCAAATCGGGTTGACACTCAACCGCTTTTTCTAAACCCTCTTGTCCATTCGCTGCCTCTAGAAGTTCAAACCCAAGCGGTTCTAGCATATTAATGATCACAGCGCGGTTCTCCCAATGGTCATCGACAACAAGAATTTTTCGTTTAGAGCCAGAGTAGCCAATGATGTTGTCTGTCGTTTTCATGCTCATTAGCTGTGTCGGGGTTGAGACTTCTGGCAAGTCTAGGTCAAACCCAAATAGGCTGCC
>CBDTXL010000741.1:0-3059 GCA_965364435.1 uncultured bacterium | reverse complement strand
GAATCGTCAATCAGCCGTGCGGTGTCGAGGGCGGCGGCGAAGTTTTCTGCTGTTGGATGAGCTTTGGCAATCTCGATTAGCGCTTGTGTCCGGTAGGATGAATCGTCAATCAGCCGTGCGGTGTCGAGGGCGGCGGCGAAGTTTTCTGCTGTTGGATGAGCTTTGGCAATCTCGATTAGCGCTTGTGTCCGGTAGGATGAATCGTCAATCAGCCGTGCGGTGTCGAGGGCGGCGGCGAAGTTTTCTGCTGTTGGATGAGCTTTGGCAATCTCGATTAGCGCTTGTGTCCGGTAGGATGAATCGTCAATCAGCCGTGCGGTGTCGAGGGCGGCGGCGAAGTTTTCTGCTGTTGGATGAGCTTTGGCAATCTCGGTGAGCGCTTGTGTCCGCAAGTATGAATTGTCAATCAGCCGTGCGGTGTCGAGGGCGGCGGTTAAGTTGTCCCTTTCGGCAAGATTCTTGTACAAATTTGCGAGACTATCATCATCTAAAATTCGCTTTGACAGCTCTGTAAAAGTCCCGTTTGTGGCTGCCAATAGGGATGTCAGCAAGTAAACAGCACAATCATTCCTCGAAGATTTTGACAAACGGGGCAAATCCTTCTGCTGCAATCGCTCCAATGTTTTCTGTGCTTCTTCCATTCTGCTCATATCCTGGGTAGTATCTGTTGCTAACACCCACGCCAGCAGCAGATACCACAGAACACAGCTCTCCGGATCAAACTGCTCTGCCAGTGCCAAGGCACCCTCGATACCGCTTAATCGCAATATATCCAGGGGTGACTCTTGGGCGGTTATCTGCATCAGTCGCCGTGCGTGTAGCAGAAGAAACTCCGCCATCCCAGCCGCATCATCCGCTCTGGCTTTACCCTGCAACGCTATCTGCACCGTCCTCAATGGCAAATCAGGCTGCTTCGGTAAAGGGTGCCGTTGGGCAGTGAAAAATTCTTGATTACGAGCAAGTTCGTACAACTCCTCCCACCGCTTCACCTCCCCCAAATGTTCGGCATAATATCGTAAGGCATAATCCGAACTATCGTGTTCCTGCCATTTGGCACAATAACTGATCAACTTTTCTTCAGCGAAGGACGCCTGACGCCCTAGCGCACTTCGGAACTCCTGGGCAAGTAACGGGTGAGCAAAACTATAACTACCCATTTGAATACTGAACCACCGTGTCGCCTGCCAGGGTAAATCTGCCAATTCCCATGCACTCAGACTGGTTAATTCCTCAATATCATCCTCTGATAACGCTCCCAGTGCCACTGACAGCAAAGCAAACAATTCCTGCACTTCCCGTTGCCGCTTGATTTCCTCAACTTTGGCAAGTTGCCGAAACTGTTCTTGCACATAAGCTTTGAACCCGCCGGGACTATCCCGGAGTACCGCCTGCACATCCTGACGCTTTATTGCCGCCAGTCTCAAATCATCAATGAGATAACGCAGGTAAAGCGGGAATCCACCCGTTGTCTCATCCAGCCTTTTGACAAAATCCTTATCTTGTGCATAAAGGGCTAACTCGCTGATTTGCTCTAACCAGTGGGGAATGGCATCACAGGGTAGCCGCTTTAAGCAGAGTCTCTGATGAGTATCGTCTATCCAGTTACGCAGGTAGTTGGGCTTCTCTCCTTCCTCGGTGCGTGCGGAAGCGATGACAAACACACCAGCAGCGAGCAAGGTAAAAAACGGCTCAAAAGTTTTTGAAGGCTCATCCAACCCGTCTAAAACGATTACCAAACGCTTACCCTCTGGCGAGACAGGTTCGCGCAGCATCCCCACAAGAATCTCCCGCATCTCATTCTCATCAGTGGGAAACTGCCCATTGCGGATGTTGTAATAAAGATAGAGTTGCTTGAGCAGATGGCAATAGGCTTCAGACACTGAGCGCGTCTTCTGGTAGCGATAGCTAAAGCAGTGATAGGCGATGAAACAATCCTCTTGCCGCGTCTGTTGCCAATGAGACAAAAGAGCCGATTTCCCAAAACCAGCCGCCGCCGTTACCAACAGCACACCACTGGCATTGTTCATCACAAACTCATCAAGCTGACGCTTCTCTTCCTCCCGCCCTTCAAAGGGCTGCTGAGTGTAGTCACTGATAATTCGCTTGACTTGAGATTCAATCTCGTGTCCGCTATATTGCTCACCAATAATAGAGGTAGCAGGTTCAGACAGGGTTCTTTCCAGGCGTTCGAGTCCTTCCTGTTCTTGCTCAAGCCGTTTGATGACTCTGATAGCCCTATTACTTTGCTCTGCAAAAGGGCCAGGAATAATCGCAGGGTCAATTTTTAAAAGGAACAGCACTTCCTCGAATTGAGCAGAGTTCAGCCCCTTGAGACGCTCCAGTAGCTCACCTCGACTAGCCATTCACCTCACCTCTTCCTTCTCATAGCTAACCCACTGGGAGTTGACGCTCTCTGGGGAAAGTACAAGTACAAGAATACCTGCATTGGCAAGACCCTCTTCCAGCTTTTCCGGTATCCTGTCACCCGGCATAATCTCCCATTTATCCAACCAAGCATCAATCCCCTCGCGGGTGCGTAAATCTGTTGCCAAACGCTCGACAAATGGTTTGTCTATACTGCTATGGCTGATGAAGGCTTTCATCGTCATAGGTATTAGCCTGCTTTAAAGGTATCTACAAGCTAACAGTTTGTCACGATAGCGAACTAATTGTTAATGAGCGTCAGCAAATCTCTAACCTCACTCCTGAGCGTTTAAGGATTCTGAGCTTTTTCCCAAATGCTTGTCAGATATATTATTTGCTCACCCCTTGACAATCTTCAGGTTGATTAAGTATTTCTACTCAGCTCCTAGAGAGGCGATCGCTTTTTAGAGCAAGCGAGTCAGGAGTGCGATCGCTCCTAAGCTCAGCCTGACTTAATATTGCTTCAGTGTCTACTGATTACTCAGGTCTAAGCTATGAAGTTGATTTGAGGGCGATCGCGTTTTTCTTGTTATCAGGTTCCGGGGCTTTACGCTATCATCGCCATGAGCATACAAAGCGATGATTGTAAAGTAATGTTGCAACCCCTTTAAAAATATATTGAGAAATCGGTCAAA
>CBDTXL010000740.1:0-3060 GCA_965364435.1 uncultured bacterium | reverse complement strand
TGATAGTGAGGACAAATCAGCAAAATTACATTTGGAGCGCTGCCAGCATTGGTTGATAACACCACCGCCCCCAGACTGGGATGGGGTCTGGAGTTTGACAGAAAAGTAGGAAGAAGATAAAGCTCCCTGATCACAAAAAGGAGCTATTTCGTTCAAAGCCCACTGAGAGCGGGCTTTGAACGAAATTCGCTAAGGCGATCGCTCTAACAGGAAAGCAAACCGTTGGGTACTGTATGGGTACTTTAAGAGTGAGACCACTGACCAATCACAATGGCATAATTATAATTTTCCGGATAGGCTCTAAGAGTTAACTAGCTTTACGGCAAGTGGATAACGGGGCAAGATATTTTTTTCTGATTGAGCTGATGTGTTGTCCCTGAAAGTAACTTGCTTGGGCTAGGGCAGTGAACATCGAATAAGGTCAGGGGTGTAGAGAACTTACGCACTCAGAGGGGGGTAAACGTCATGTATAGAGTTTCGATTAACAATTTCTCCTCTACATAGGGTGTGACTGCGTAAGTCACTCATGTATATCAGCTAAGTCGTTGCCTAAGGAAACAGTAAAAGCATTTAATTGCCGCAGCGACGCGATATCGAGGCGAATTGCTAGTTTTTAGTCTTTAGTTGTGAGTGGTCAGATACGTGAAAGTGACGAGTAAGGAGTTAACTCAAAGCTCAAAACTCAAAACTCAGACCGAGGGTCAAGGCACCGTTCGGACAAAATTCTCTACGGTGTTGTCTCGTCTGAAACGCATCAGTGGCTTTGTTTTGGGTCGTCCGGCATTGGTAGCAAGTCTGACCGTCACTGGCTTGTTACTGGGATGTAGGCGACTCAGTCTCTTAGAGCCTTTGGAGTTGAGTGCCTATGACCGGCTGGTACAACTGCGACCAGCTCTGCCGCCAGACCCACGCCTACTGGTAGTAACGGTTACCGAGGCGGATATTCAGGCTCAGAAGAAGTATCCCCTGACTGACGCCGTGGTCAATCAGCTCCTACAGAACTTGGAGGAGTATCAACCTGCTGCGATTGGCTTGGATATCTATCGGGATTTAGAGCAACCACCAGGTCACGCTGAGCTTTCCAGCACGCTACAAAAGAGCGATCGCATCATCCCGATCTGTAAGCGACCTGATCGCGATAATCCAGGGACTCCTCCACCCCCAGGTGTCCCAGAATCTCGTGTTGGCTTCAGCGACATTGCAGTTGATAAACCCAATGGCATCGTTCGGCGGGGTCTATTGTTTGTAAATCCCGTCCAAACTACCTCCTCTGGCTGCACTACCCCATACTCCTTCAGCTTTCAGCTAGCACAACGCTACCTAGAACGCAAGGGAATTCAGCCTGAACTGATCCAGCAAGACCAGAAAGAGTACCTAAAGCTAGGTAAAGTCGTCTTCAAACCCTTATTGCCTACTGCCGGAGGCTACCAACAAGCGGATGCCGGAGGCTACCAAATTTTATTAAATTACCGCTCTTCCACCTCGCTTGCCCGTACTGTTACTTTGAGTGACGTTCTTGCCAATCGGCTCAACCCTAGTTGGGTGAAAGACCGGATTGTCCTCATTGGTATCTCCGCCTCCAGCATTGATGATGCCTTCTACACCCCCTATAGCTCGCAAGAGCGACGCCTCCAGAAAATGCCGGGAGTTGTAGTGCATGGTCAACTCGTGAGTCAACTTCTCAGTGCCGTACTCGATGGGCGACGATTGTTTTGGTTTTGGCCAGAGTGGGGAGAAGCCTTGTGGATTTTCGGCTGGTCACTGACCGGCGGTATCCTGGTGCGGGTCGTCCGTCATCCCGGACAGCTAATGCTGGCTGAGGGTGTAGCACTCGGTCTTTTGTTAGGAATATCGGTGCTAATGTTTTTCGAGTCGGGATGGGTACCAATGGTTGCACCCACCCTGGGGTTGATTACAGCCGGTACTGGTGTCCTTGGTTACAGCGCCTACCAAGCTGAGCAAGAGCGCATCAAAGCTGAGAAAGAGCGGCTCTACATTGAGCAAAAAGCTCAGGAACAGGAAAAGAACATTGCACTGTTGCAGGGCCTGTTGAAACAAAGTACCAACTATCCAGTTACAACGGAGACTGAGACTGAGATAGCACCGACCGCAGACGCGGCACTAACCGAAGAGACGGAGATGCCTCCTGAGGACTCAAATGAGTCAACCGCGATCGCAACGCCTGAAGACTTTGTACCCGTCCCTGCAACTAATAGGAGGGATAGGGTAAAACACCCAGAAACTACTACTAATCTCCTGGCAGGACACTACAAAATTAACCGTATTTTGGGGGCTGGCGGCTTTGGTCTGACCTATTTAGCACAAGATCTCCATCGACCGGGTTCCCCCCAATGTGTGGTCAAGCATTTGAAACCGGCTCGTCGCGATGAAAAATTCTTACAAGTTGCCAGACGTTTATTTCACACTGAGGCGGAAATCTTAGAAAAGTTGGGTACTCATCCTCAGATTCCTCGGCTGCTGGCTCATTTTGAAGAAAAAACAGAATTTTACTTAGTCCAAGAATATGTTCAAGGTCATCCCCTCAGTGACGAACTGCCTGTAGATAAGCGACTCCCCGAAGAGCAAGTGGTGGATTTACTTTTGAGTATCTTAGATATTTTGACTTTTATCCACGGTCACAGCGTTATTCACCGGGATATCAAACCCAGTAATATCATGCGTAGCGAACTAGACGATAAATTTGTCTTAATTGACTTTGGAGCCGTCAAACAAATTCAACCTCAAGAGCGACCTGACCAGGAAGGCCAAACGGTTGCTATTGGCACTCGTGGCTATGCGCCAGCAGAGCAATATGCTGGGCACCCCAGTTTTAGTAGTGATATTTACGCGCTGGGGATGATTGGCGTCCAAGCCGTTACCGGCATTTTTCCTCACCAGCTGACAGTTTCAGAGACGGGCGACGTCAGTTGGCGTCATCTGGCGAATGTCAGTAAAGAATTTGGTCAGATTTTAGAGAAGATGGTGCGCTATCACTTCCCTGAAAGATACCAGTCAGCCGCCGTGGTAATGGAGGAGTTGCAGCGACTAAAGGGTTGAAGG
>CBDTXL010000739.1:0-3060 GCA_965364435.1 uncultured bacterium | reverse complement strand
CAATATACATCATAAATGCCTTTAACCTGAAATGTTGAAGTCATATAACATACCCATTGTAGTTTAGCCTCAACACTCCCCTAAAACCAGGTTAAGGACATATTCATAATGGCGCACTTTTTGGTCTTAGTTCCCATCCATGATGGTACGTCTAAACCGCCATAACTTTTGACTTCAGTATGTAAGAGGTAATACTTCCATCTGAGCAACTCTCCCCTACTGATGATTGTGTAGAAGGTAGGTCCATTAGGGCATAACGTCTTGCTCTCGTACGTATGCCGGCACTCTAAAGAGAATTGGTTTTACCAATGAATAAAATGCTGGGTTGGGCAATGGTTTGGTCAGAATATCCGCTAGGTTTTCTTCTGACCTGATATGTGCAAACCTTAAAACTTTGGCTGCAATTGCTTCCCTAACCCTATGGTATCCAATACCTAAGTGTTTCTTCTTAAGCACACTTGATGGAACTGTAGTGTTAAGTACAACTGACATGTTGTCACCTAACATAAGCGCTGGACCGTCTAGCGGTACACCTAACATCCTTAGTGTATATCTCAGTTCCAATATAAGCTCAGTGGCGATTCTTGCGGCTACTAACTCTGATCCATATGTAGATGACTCCACGGTCTTTTGTCTTTTGCTGACCCATCTAATAGGAGTATTGTTTAAGAAAACTAATATCCCAGTGACGGACCGGCGTGTGACTTGATCGTGGGCATGATCTGCATCTACATAGACTGTGAGTCTTGCCTTTTTACCCTTTGGCTCCAGCATATTGTAAGGGATTTCTTCCTCTGCATCAGGGTAGAACTCTGTCCAATCCTGTTCTACCTCTGTTTGGTATTTTGTGTGATCTGGGTAGGAGTTATCTAACAAAATCATCCCTTTAGGAAAGCCCTTTAGATATCCCATGACTCTTACAGCCGCCTTAAAGTGACCTTCTCTAGGCGCTATGTTGAATCTGCTTAAGGAATTTGTAGCTTGATTAATGTCAAATCTTCCCAAAGTGATAATCCAGTTGAGACTTCCTATAATTGAGCGGTAAATGCTTGCCCTATCATCATCACACAATGGAGAGTCATCAATTTCTGGGTGGTATTTATCTTCCATAGGAGTTTTGTATTTTCTGAATTCCTTTTCCAATAACTCTTCAAATTTGGGGATAACGTTGGTGATGTAGGTCTTTGCGGAAATGCCAACTTGAATAAGATCATTTGCCCAATACTCATCCAATTGTTCAATGTTTCCTCCTAAATAGTATTCAGGGATCCCCACACCCTTCATGGTATACTTTGTCATAAGTAGCTTCATGGTCTGCATAGGATCCTTAGACCAAATGAGAATATCATCCACATATGTGGCAACATACTCATAATAGTCTCCAGAATCCTTGTAGAATAGGTT
This sequence comes from uncultured bacterium, assembly GCA_965364435.1. Classification (GTDB taxonomy): domain Bacteria; phylum Cyanobacteriota; class Cyanobacteriia; order Cyanobacteriales; family Coleofasciculaceae; genus CBDTXL01. The sequence continues at coordinate 1,656 of CBDTXL010000739.1, read as the reverse complement.
GGGATCTGCTTTTGAAGAAAAAAATCCTATCCCTCTCAAAGTGTCTGACAGGTGTTCATGGAACCTAGCGGCGCTAGTTCTAAGTCCATAAAGAGCCTTGACAATAATTAAAACCCTGCCTGCCAAAGCAGGTCCAAATTCTTGTCCAGCCACAATGTAGATCTTCTCTTTTGTATAACTGTTTAGGTAGGCATTACCAACATCTCCTGCACAGCATTTAAGACCATTTAGATCACCGAGTGTGAAACCCATACGCACGGTTTCCATACCAATGACACCAGAATAAATGTCTTCTCTGATGATTTCTGTCCAGTTTCCATCTGCTACCAATCTTGATTTACGTCTTAGGTCATATTTGACGTCAAAAACAAAATGATATGGGACTTGTTTATACTCTTCTGGTAGAGTTTCCCCTTCAGCTAACAACCTGAAAACTTTAAAATCTCCTAACTGACTGAGTTCTGTCTTTATTGATTCCTCCCATAAGTGATCTCCATTCTTCCTATCTAAGGCAAGTGCTTGCTTGACTCCAAAGGGAACTTGTATTCCAAATTTGTACTTAGGACCTCCAGGACGGACCTTTGTCTTATAGGCCCTTACCAGATGACTTGGAGTATCTCCAGTGCAATAGTTAACCAGAATTTTGAATGGATTCTTCCCAAGGAGTCTATTTTTGCGTGCATATTCAATAATTGGGAGGGGATCTTGTAGGGCTAAAGCAAACATGCTTACCCATTGTGTTGACTTATTTGGATCCTTAAACTCACACAGCACTTGAGTCTTTCTGGTTTCTCCCCTATGCCTGAGAACTCTTTTAACATCCCATAAGAAGTCATCCCATTCTATATTTCTTTCTGATTCTTCCTCAAAAAGATCAATAGCTTGAATATACTTGAGCCTATCAAAGTCACTCTTATTCATGTTGCTTACAGCATCAGTCATATCAAGAGTTTCCTTTGCCCCAAGCTCTGGTATAATTGTAGACATTTGAAGTCCATTCAATGATGACTTTGAAGGGTTCATAATCACTGGAGAATTTAGTATGAAGCACATTACTGCTGGCACTGCCACAACTAAATACTTGAACACATCCTTAAGATCAATGGATGACTTAGGTACCATAGTCATATTGGCTAGTACCCTTGAAACCGTCTGACCTTGGGATCTTGTGCGTTTGGATATTGGTTGCTTGTTTTCTGGTTCTTTTTCTTTAAGCATGTATGTAGGATCTGCTTCTTCTACATCAAACACCTTAGACGGGTGTTTATGTTGATCTCTTTGTTCCAAAACAGGTAAGGGTTTATCAAATTCAACTCTCTTATTTGGTGCTTTTGGATCTAAGGCAGTCCTAATAACACTTCTGTGTAGAATCTGAGGTCTCTTTCCCATTGTCAGAATTTTAAAAGTTAAAGCGTCTCCAACATTTTCGCCAAAACCCACAAAATATCCTGGCTCCTCCTTGGTTTTGGGGTAAGATGTATCCGGGCAGTAATATAAAATTGGCTCAAACCAATGAAATTGCATGATATGTGAAATGTCTGGTGTACCCTCCCCTGATTTCTGGATAGGGGTCTCCCAATTAATGTGCTCATTTGCGCAACATTCATGTACAGCACATATATATTCATGACATGCAAACCATAAATTGTCTGGGCA
>CBDTXL010000738.1:0-3065 GCA_965364435.1 uncultured bacterium | reverse complement strand
CCTGAGGGCAAGCATCGCCTTACTCTCAGTTGGCCAACTGTTGCCTTTATGGGTGCAGTTCACGCTTTGGCTCTTTTGGCTCCCTGGTTTTTTTCTTGGTCAGCTTTGGGAGTAATGATAGTTCTCCACTGGTTATTTGGCAGCATTGGTATCTGTTTAGGGTATCACCGACTTTTAACTCACCGTAGTTTTCAGGTGCCCAAGTGGTTGGAATACATTATTACCACTATCGGTGCCCTCGCCCTTCAAGGAGGACCCATTTTCTGGGTTGCCGCACACCGGATGCATCACGCCCATACTGAGGATGCAGATAAAGACCCTTACTCAGCTTCGCGAGGTTTTTGGTGGAGCCATATGTTGTGGCTTTTTTACGTCCGCGAGGAGTTTTTCAACTACGAGCGTTATAAAAGATTTGCACCTGACCTAGACCGTGACCCCTATTACCGTTGGTTAAATCGCTACTTCTTGCTCCTACAAATTCCCTTTGGACTGCTGTTGTATGGGTTAGGAGGATGGTCGTTTGTCATCTATGGGATGTTCTTAAGGTCAGTATTGCTCTGGCATAGCACCTGGTTGATTAACTCGGCAGCTCACCTGCGAGGGTATCGTAATTTCTCTTCAGGTGATGGATCGCGTAACCTTTGGTGGGCAGCACTCTTAACATATGGAGAAGGTTGGCATAATAACCACCATGCTCACCCCAATGTGGCAAAAGCGGGAGTGCGTTGGTGGGAAATTGATGTAACTTGGTGGGCGATTCAATCGTTAAATAGTTTGGGTTTAGCCAAAAAAGTTGTGAGCCTGAATCCTCAAGTTCCAGTTAAAGGGTAAGTCAACCGATTTTGGATTTTTTCAGCTCATTAGGTTTACTTACTTAGATACCTCTTTAGGGAAGTAAAGCAAAACATAAACTTCTGCTGGATAGTTCTTGAGACTAGGACATTACTTTAGAAACAGTCTCTAAGCACGTTTGATCGCCCTCATTGACGAAAGATTTATGATGGAAGGAGTGGGCGATGTTAGACCTTCTTTTTGAGGAATTTGATTTGCCCATCAGGCTGAATATCTACGGGTGTCCATCCAAGGTGCAAATAAAATCCATACGCTCTCAAATTTGAATCGTTGCCTGTTAACAGCCAAATCTCCTCAACTCCTTGAGACCATAACCAGTGTTCAGCTTGCTGCATTAGTGCGCGTCCTGCACCACGACCTTCAAAAGATGGAAGAACGAACATTGCAAATATTGTTTTTTCCGCTGCATTTGCCATCGAGAAAGCAATGGGTTGTTCATCAATTTCAGAAATCCACGCCCGACAATCAGTTTGCAACATTTCGGCAACAGTTTCCGGGGTAATTCCCAGAGTCGCCAACTCTTCACGAGACTGATGGTTCTCAATGACGCTAGTTCTGATGTTGAAAAGCGTTTCAATATCTTCAAGTTGCGCTTCTCGAATCTTCATGACATCATCACGGTCTAGCTATTATCAAAGATTTCTGATGGAAAGAGCGATCGCACCCTGCGCTGTCGCTATGGGGCATGTTTGCAGCTTTGGCAATAAGCACTTTAGCTGCTTCCTCACTTCAGCCGGCAGAGCAGAATTATACTGCCAAACCACAACAACAGTTAGAATTGCAGGTTATTTAATCCACGTTCCTCAACCATGTTCCATGCCAATAGTGAATTGCAAAAGCCCCCTCAGTAATTTGCTGACGAAAAGCTGAGTCTTCTAATTTACCCTCCCAACGGTCAAAGATGGTGGCGGGATAAAGCAATTGAGCATCTACCAATGTTACTGAATTCTTATCTTGATAAGAATCATAAGCACGAGTCAGGAGAAAGGGTCCTGTAGCCTCTAATGGATCGAGACGGCGATGATTTTCGACCAGATATTGCCATATATGTTGCCAAAAGGGATGATTTGGCTGAGATGCCATCAACGAAGGACAGACGATATGCTTAAGCCCACGTGCCTGTACCATAGGGGAGTTTACGTGAGCAGAAGGTTCAAGCCCCAACACCAGTTCTTTACCATTCAATAGATCATCTAAAGGGCGCAAACATTCAAAGTCAAGATCGATAAAAACTCCTCCGTAATAGCTAAGGATGAAATATCGAACGGCATCAACTCGACAAATCTTGTTCTCATAGGAGTCATAGATTGGCAAAAACCACGAGTAGTGAGTTTGTAAGAACTCGCGATTGTCTTCGTCAGTCCAAAAACGATATTCCCAATTGGGATGATTGGCTTTCCAGGTTTGCTGGAATGCTGCCACCTCAACTGGAAGGTTTTGATCCTTCCAGGTTTGATGAATGATTTTTGTCATTGGCAATTTGCCTAAATAAAAGTAGCATAAGGCACAAAGGCTAGAAGGATGATATGATCCGGAAAATGCCTTACACGCTGAACTCCTCCCCTCAAAGTGCTTGAATGAATAGTTAGGGTTTAGCACTGAACTATGCGCCAGGTTATTCTGTTTATTGCGTCGAGTTTGGACGGTTACATTGCGAGGACTTCCGGGGAGGTGGATTGGTTGTTCACCGATCAAGATTATGGCTACAGGGATTTCTTCGCCAACATCGATACGCTCCTGATGGGACGACACACTTACGAGCAGGTGCTGTCGTTTGGCGAGTATCCTTACCAAGGCAAGCAAGGCTTCGTATTTTCGAGAACAGGCGGTGGTGTGTCTGACGAAAACGTAACATTTATCTCAGACAATCTTGCCAGCTTTGTTGAGGAGCTTAAGAGCGGCGCAGGAAAGAACATTTGGCTAGTGGGAGGCTCGCAAGTCATTGAATTGCTCATGAAGCACGACCTGATAGACGAGTTTGTAATCTCTGTTCACCCGATCATCCTTGGTGAGGGTATCCCCTTGTTTCGTGCGCCCTTGCCAATGAAAACTTTGAGTTTTCAAGGTTGTCAGGCATTTGATACGGGCTTACTACAGATCACTTACGCTAGTGCATCGAAAGCAGAAATAACCGATCAGTTGCGATAAAGGGGAGTCGGGAGCTGGTTTGAGCCTATTTCAAAGCAAGTTTTTTGCAAAGTCCCAATAATTAA
>CBDTXL010000737.1:0-3067 GCA_965364435.1 uncultured bacterium | reverse complement strand
AAAGGAACAGACAATATGACAGTCATTCAGTCAAGAGAGGAATTAAGAATAGGTGTCCCTAATACCTTCCCCACGATTGAGCCTCTTAACGATACCGAATTGCAGAAGATTGCTGACGATGTGTTGCACGGGCTGCAATACTCGTTCTTGGCGGCTGCGCTCGCCCAGGACAAGGCATTTGCACCGGGTAGTGTCGAAGAAAATTTCCGATTGGCAATTGCGACACGCAACCCCGAAAAAAGAGCGGGCTATCAGTCCATAGCGAGTGCTACTGCTGCCCAGACAACTGACGAGCGGAAACTTTCCTTCGGGCGTTACGCCGATCTCAGCGTCGAGGAATATGGTCAGACGGGTTTCGCTGCTACCAGTCTACCCGCATTACAACTTGATGCCGTCAAGCTCACTGCCGCAGTGAAGCAGATCCTGATAGTGCCTGTAGCCACTGCTCCTGTTCCGCCCGTCGCGGGACCTAGCCCCCTACATACACTCACCGGACCTAGCCCCATACATACACTCGGTAGTGGGACACCCTCGGCGACGGTAAAATCAGTTGGATTTTACATCACTGAAGTCAGGTGCGTGGACGAAACCGACGGCTTATTCGGATCGGAAGCTGACGAGGACGACATCCAAATCGGAGGTATGGCAGTAGACGAAGCTGGGAATACCATCAAGATCACACCTTTTGATGTAAAGAACGCAAAAGGAGATTTCGACGAGGACGATAACCCAGTCGTTACTTATCCATTTCCCGGTAAGTTGTTCTACCAATTCGACACCACCAAGACCACTTCTTGGCCTAAAAACTATGCAGCTATTGTTTATCTCGCCGAGGTTGATGACGGAGGGTTTGCCTCTGTTCTAACAGAAGCTTGGAAACAAGCTGCCCCTCAAATCAAACAAAAGATTGAGGATGCCCTCATCGCTGCTGGCACAGCCATAGGTGGTGCATTAGGGTCTGCGGAAATCGGGGCTGTCATCGGCAAAGTCCTAGGAAAAATCCTCGGCTGGGTTGTCGATAAGTTGATAGGCTGGATCATCAGTTGGTTTCAAGATGACATCTTCCCTCCTGGAAAGGCTATCACTCGTCTGGATACAGCAGCAGGCACAGCTTACCTAAACAGTAATGGGTGGAGTAATCTTTCGTCTCCTGAAGGTAAATTTACTTTCAAAGCACACGGAGGAGAGTACACCGTTAAATGCCGTTGGGTGGTCGATGTGCCTGGTCTGTCCGCCTCACCCTCTGCGCCAGCAAGCCCCAGGCACTATGTTGGTGTCTTCCGTGCCGGAAATGACCCCTACGCCTTCTGGGTAGGAGACTGGAATAGCTTCGTAGCGAAGTGGGATGAACTGTCCAAGGCTGGTCTCCGGCTTGTCGATTTAGAAACTTTTGTCGATGGAAAAAAACGGCTATACGCTGGAGTTTTCCGGGGTGGCAAAGATGCTTACGCCCTGTGGGTTGGCGTGGAGTGGGACAATTTCAAGGCTAAGTGGCAGGAACTGAGCAAACAGGGACTCCGCTTGATCAACTTTCAGACCTACTTCGACGGAGGCAAACGACTCTACGCTGGCGTATTCCGAGCCGGAACGAACCCTTATTCCCTGTGGATTGGCATGGACTGGCAGGCGTTCACAGCCAAGTGGGATGCAGAGAGCAAAAAGGGACTGCGATTGATTGACTTATCGAGCTATTCTGAGGGCGGTAAGCAGTTATTTAACGGGGTGTTCGGTTCTGGCACCGATGGTTACGTTCTATATGCCTCTGATTGGGCAGGCTTCACCGCTAAGTGGGATGAATTTAGTAAGAATGGCTTGCGTCTAATTAGCCTTGAATCCTATGTAGAGAACGGTAAGCGGTTGTTCGCCGGAGCGTTCCGCGCTGGCAGTGGTGGATATTATCTGTGGGACAGCGACTGGAATGGCTTCATTGCTAAGTGGAAGGAGGTAAGCCAGCAAGGCTTACGTCTGGTTGACATAGCCAGCTATTAAGCCTACTAACCAGTGGTTAACCGGAAGTGCCACTACAGGGAAACTTCGAGGACTAAAATTATGCGATCGCTCTCCACTACTCATAAGAATTACTTATTCTAGCCGGAGCGAGCCTTAGTGCGTAATTGTAAAGTCCCGCTATCAGATTAAACATCGATTGAAGCCTCTGATTCCTGAAGGGGCTTCTTTCCGGGCAGAGTGAACATCCTTGATTGACTGATAATATTCTCTACTTTACGAATAAAATCCTTCAATTAGCAATTATGCGTATTAAACCTATGCTTCGGGTTGTATTGCTTTCCCTAATGCTACTCTCCGTCTACGGGTGCATCCCCATGAACCAGTCTCCCACTGCTCGAACTAGTCCTGCCACAGGCAAATCATTCATTCCACTCACAAAAACCAACTCGCAGGCAACTGAAGTAATTGGCTTGGATGACGAGGGGCATCGGATGACTTTTCAAATCCGAAATGCCGAGATTGACCCCAAAGACTCGCAGCAGGAAATCTATCTCTATACCGTCTTTTACCAAGACAACAACCGAACTTGGCAGAATCTATGCAAAGGAGATGCCAATTTCCCAGCGAAAGCCGTTGTCCTACAAGGGTCATGGAATAGTACAGGCACTTATCAGGAAGGGAAGAATCTCGTAACATTCAGTTGCGCGAATGGAGCATTGGGGAAATGTCTTCGTTTTGGCTACAAACCCTGGAAAACTCTAAATGGAGAACCCTTACGGGACTATCACCAAGCCTGTCTCAGAATGGTACGTGCTGATTACTGTGGCGATGGTATTGGTCATACCAAAGATGGCACACCTATTAATATTAGCGATCGCTTAGGAATCCAAAAACCAGATGTTGTGCCACAGATGAGTTTTGAGGCGGCATGGGGGATGGATGGTGCCCAAGGCATCAACCACACCAGATGGCCAGAGGGATTAGCGTATGTCAAGCGAGTTTGCCCTCAAAGACTCGCTGCCGGGGGTAAGAGAGTGAATCGGTACGCAACGGTTCAACAGGCTAGAGCCAATTATCCCACAGCTTTATTATTCAACGACTCACTGGTGAGAAGCCA
>CBDTXL010000736.1:0-3067 GCA_965364435.1 uncultured bacterium | reverse complement strand
TCTATTTCATTTACTATCAGCTCAGCATCGTCTTCTGAGTCCTCAACGATTAGAACACGTAGCGGTATGTTCATCTAATTTACGGGTACTGGTGGGGGTTCGTTTATGAGCAGCCAGTACATTCCCAATTGCTGTACTGCTGAAATGAATTGGTCATAATCCACAGGTTTGCGAATGTAGCTGTTGCAGCCCAAACTGTAGCTATTAATTAAATCTTGCTGCTCATTTGAGGTTGTAAGAATGACGACAGGAAGCAACTTTGTCCGGGGGTCAGTGCGGAGTCGTTGCAAGACTTCCAGACCATTTATTCTAGGCAGCTGTAAATCCAGTAAGATGAGAGCTGGCATAAGGCTTGGGTTACGGTCAGCGTACATACCTGTACTAAACAGATAGTCCAGAGCTTCTACCCCGTCATGCGCTACTACCACCTCGTTGGCAATCGCGCTTTGCTCGAAAGCAAGCAGAGTTAACTCTTCATCATCAGGATTGTCTTCTACCAATAGCAGGACGTTTTTTTGAGTCACATTACTCAACCTTTAGGGGTAGGAAAAGAACCTCCTCTAGGTTACAGCGTGAAGTAGAAAGTTGCGCCTTGTTCCACCACACCTTCAGCCCAGACTCGACCTCCATGTCGGTGAATAATGCGCTGTACGGTTGCCAGTCCAATGCCAGTGCCGGGAAACTGAGCTGCTGTGTGTAAGCGCCCAAAGGCTCCGAATAGTTTATTGGCGTAAGTCATGTCGAATCCAGCACCGTTGTCACGCAAAAAGTAAACAATATTAGCTTCTTCATGAAGTATTACACCAAATTCGATGCGGCTATCTACGCGATTTGACGTAAATTTCCAGGCGTTGTTCAGCAAATTTTCCAGCACAATCGTCAAAAGCCGTGCATCCCCATCGGCAATAAGTCCAGGGGCGATCGCAAATTCCACTTTTCGTTCGGGTTGTGTCTGGCTTAACTCAGTGGCGATGTTAAGTGCGATCGCACTCAAATCAACTTTCGTGCGATGCATCTGGCTACGGGTCATCCGTGACAACATGAGTAGGTCATCAATCAATTCCCCCATACGCTGAGTGCCTACACGGATACGTTGAAGGTAGTGTTTGCCTTTGTCATCCAGCTTGTCAGCATAGCGTTCCAGTAGTGCCTTACTAAAGCCATCAATATGGCGCAACGGTGCCCGTAAGTCGTGGGACACTGAATAGGAAAACGCTTCGAGTTCCTTGTTTGCCGCTTCGAGTTGGGCAGTACGTTCGACAACCCGACGTTCCAACTGTTCATTGAGTTCTCTGATTTCCTGCTCCACTCGTTTGCGCTCAGTGATGTCCCAACAAGTGCCCAGCATTCTGATCAACTGACCTGTTTCGTTGTAAAAATATTGACCACTTGATGATAGCCAGCGGATAGTGCCGTCTGGACAGACAATGCGGTATTCGTTTTCCCATTCGCTTGTCTGTCGTTGCTCAAAAGCTTGGACTACTAATTGAGTTACAAAGTCGCGGTCTTCGGGATGAATGCATTCAAGGAAAGCTTCGTAGGTGCCTTTAAAGCTACCGGGAGCCAAGCCAAATATTGATTCCACATTATCCGACCACGTCAGTGTGTTGGACAAGACATTCCAGTCCCAGGTACCCAAGCGGGTTGCTCGTAAGGCTAGCCTCAGTCGCTCCTCACTTTGCTGTAGTCCTTCCTCTGTCCGCTTGCGCTCTAGTTCCGCCGCCGCCCGTGCAGCAAAAATACTCAGAATCGACTGGGCGCGTTGCTCTTCAGCTAGCGGCTTGTCATCCAGGACGCATAGAAGACCGATGAGTTGTTGGGATGTGTCAAAAAGCGGAACCCCCAAGTAACAAACCGCCTGCATTGCCACTAAATCCAGATCTTGGGGAAAGAGTGCTTGTACGCCATCTGGGTAGCAACAGATTCTTTTATAATTTGTGACAATCTCGCAGGGAGTATTGGCAATGTCATACTCAAAGTTTTCCCCCAGCTTGTTACCAGCCCAAAAGGCCAGAGTCCGCGCCTTGCCTATAGGTTCGCCTACGCCTTCTGTCACGAGGGCATAGCGAACCCCAAGCGCTGCTGCCAGATGTTGGACGAGTGCTGAGAAGAATTCACCGCCCGTCACTGCTGCTGTGCCTGCGACAAGACTCTTTAGCGCCGTTTCTGCCCGTTTGCGATCAGTAATATCGCGTGCAAAGGCCAAATTATACTCCTTGCCGCCAAATTCTAAAAAATTTACGTTGACTTCGGTTGGAGTGATCGTCCCATCCTTCGCCTTGTGGCGAGACTCAAATGTCATGCTGCCCCGTTCTTTAAGTTCCTGCCAGTGAGCAGGCCAAACCTCAGCTTGGTAATCTGGGTCGATATCGTGTACGCTCAGGGAAAGCAGTTCTTGTTCGGTATAGCCTAATAACTGGCAGGCTGCCTTGTTAACACGCAAGATTCGGGCATCCGAGCCAAGCCAAAAAATAGAATCTGATGCCTGTTCTACAGAAAACTGTGTTAATTGCAGCATTTCCTCTGCCTGCTTGCGCCCAGTGATGTCGAATCGGATGGCTAAATATTGGAAGGGTTGTCCCTGTTCATTCAGAAACGGAACAATGGCACTATCAACCCAGTAATATCTTCCATCTTTGGCTCTGTTCTTGATTTCTCCCTGCCAAACTTTACCCGCCGAAATCGTTGACCAAATCTCTTTAAAAAAATCTTGGGGATGGTAATCCGAATTGATAAGGCGATGGGTTTGCCCAATCAGTTCTTCTCTAGAATATTGAGAGAGTTCGCAAAACTTGTCATTAACATAGGTAATCACTCCTCTGGTGTCAGTGATTGCCACGAGTGCCGCTTGATCTAAGGCAAATTTGAGATCTGACAAGTCTTTGAGAGATTGGCGTAGTTCTGCCTCCGTTATTTTGCGATCGCTAATATCTTTAATAACCGCAATAAAATACTGCGGTTCACCTGAGGAATTGCTGACAAGCGACACATTCAGGTTAATCCAGACGTGGTAACCATCTTTTCGGATGTAGCGCTTTTCTATCGAGTACGTCTCAATCTCACCCGC
>CBDTXL010000735.1:0-3068 GCA_965364435.1 uncultured bacterium | reverse complement strand
TTATTCAAACCAATCGTGGCGTTGGTTACAAGTTTGAGCCTCCTGGTGCCTCTTAGAGCATCGTGGGACTGGATAAATTGCTCTAAAACAGCTCTAAGTATTAGGCTTTTTAATACTTAGCCCTATAACCTTAAGCCAGCCAGTAACTTATTTTCTGGCTGGTTTTTAAATTTTGGTATCATCAAACCCAGCTTTCGTTGAATACCGCCGATAAACGTTAATTTTCCTTTACTTTACGGAGTGGTTCTTAGAAATCAAGCTGAGGGTCTGCTATGGTCACAATTAATCATCAATCAGCCAAACTACACCCTATTAACAAAATGAGTACAAACAATTCTCACAACCACGGTTTAGGCAATGGTAATGGCATTAGCCAATTCTTCCAATTTGGAGAAATCCCCCATCTTGAAGATTCTGGAACTCGATCGCTTGAGGCATGGTTCTTAGGAACAAAAGCAGAAAATGCCGATGAATTTGAACGCTTAATTGTCGAAGCTATTCGCGACCAAGCCTTTTGGCGCAGAAACTTTCATCCCGGCGATCCAACTCACATTACCGAGCAAATTAAGCGACAGCCAGAATACCTACAGACGATGGATACGCTCAAGGAGAGTTATCGCTCGTTGCTAGCATTTCTCAAGAAGTCTGTACCGTTCTTCAGTCCGCGCTATCAAGGGCACATGAACTGGGATATGACGATGCCGTCCATCCTAGGCTACTTTGCGACGATGCTGTACAACCCCAACAACGTGGCATTTGAAGGGTCAACGGCAACGACAATTCTGGAAATTTTGGTCGGAGACGATCTTTGCCACATGTTGGGATACAGCATACCAGATGAGGCAGCTATAGAAAATGGCGCAATTCGACCTTGGGGACACATTACCTGTGGCGGAACTGTTGCCAATATAGAGGCAATTTGGTCGGCGAGAAACCTAAAGTTTTATCCAATTGCCTTGCAAGCTGCTTTGAAAAATGAACCTTCACTAGCTGCTGCAAAGGACATCAATATTCCTCTACCCACTGGAGGGTCAAAACCTCTTATTGAACTCGATAATTGGTCGCTGCTCAACCTGAAGGGCGATGACATTCTCGCCTTGCCAGCTCGTTTGACCCAGGATTATCAAATTACCAGCGACATCATCACAAAAGCAGTTTCTAAGTATTCACTGCAAAATTTAGGTCTACAAGATTTTTCACGCCAATTCCTCAGCAATATTGAATCTTCGCCTGTATTCCTAGTTCCAGCAACAAAACATTATTCATTTCCTAAAGCAGCAGCAGTTTTGGGAATTGGAGCATCGAATGTGATTGACGTTCCTGTGGATGAAGATGCTCGGATGAGTATGACTGAGCTAGAAAAGATTCTCAACCACTGCCTAACCAAGCGCAGACCAGTCTATACAGTCGTTGCTGTAATTGGAAGTACGGAAGAGAGTGCAGTTGACCCAATCAAAGACGTTCTTGCTCTCCGAGAGGAGTTTCGTTCCAGGGGGCTAGAATTTACCGTTCATGCCGATGCCGCTTGGGGTGGTTATTTTGCCTCGATTATTCGGGAAGATAACTCTGAGGTACCAGAACTCGCTAACATTAAAGAGGTACCAGATCCTGAGATTGCATTCAGTTCTTTTGTAACCGAGCAGTTCAAAGTCCTGGGAAATGCAGATTCCATAACCGTCGATCCTCATAAAGCAGGTTACATTCCCTATCCAGCTGGAGCGCTTTGCTACCGCAATTCGGCAATGCGTGATTTGGTTACTTTCAAGGCTCCATATATATCTCATGGCGAAGCTGAGCCAACTGTGGGTATCTACGGCTTGGAGGGGTCAAAGCCTGGGGCGGCAGTTGCGGCGGTTTATCTCAGCCACAAGGTGATTCGCCCTTCCAAGAGTGGGTACGGTCAAATACATGGCAAGACTCTACTCAGTTGTAAACAACTCTACGCACGACTCCTGTGTATGGCGCGTCCTGAGGATCGTTTCATTGTCGTTCCCGTACCTCGGCTGCCAGCAGAAATATCCGGTTCTAATGTGGAGGAACAGAATCAATTCATTCGGGAAAGAATTGAGGGTAAAAAAATCGATGAACTTTTGGCTGACCCAGAAGCAATGGCACTCCTCAAAGAAGTAGGCCCTGACTTAAATATTGTTACGTATGCTTTCAACTTCAAACATCCGGATGGCTCACTCAATACAGATTTAACTTTGGCAAATCGTCTCAATGCAGCTCTTTATGACAGATTGAGCATTAAGCCAGGTGAAGATATCTACGGTTACAAGCTAATCGTCAGTACCACAGATTTTGATGCAGAGCATTATGGAGAGGCTTTCATCGAAAGCTACAAACGTCGCCTAGGAGTCACTGGTAAACCTGGCACTCCTATCACTGTACTCCGGACTACGGTAATGGACCCGTGGTTTACAGAAACGACAAAGGGTTCGTTTCTCGATGTCATAGAACATGAGTTTCGTCAGGCGGTTTCTCAAGCGCTATTTAAAGATTCGCTGCTTCAAGTTTTTGAAGAGATTGACGAGAATAAAGATGGTCTTCTCGATATGCCGGAAATTGAGGCTAAATTTAAAGCTCTGGGCTATGGAGACGAGGAGATCGAAAATTTCTGGAAATTGAGCGATATCGACCAAGATCAAACCCTGTCGATGCATGAATTTCTTGAGCATTTCTCCCAATTCTTAGTGCTGTCAGCTCGAAGCTAATTGGGATTTTGTTGATTCAATAAAATTGCGGCAGGAGTCCCCACTTGTATCACTAGCTCCTCAAGTGGGGTTTTCAGCATTGAACTCCAGCGATTATCAATAGTCATGTTTCGGCGCAAGCTGCGTTGTCATCATGTAGGTCATTTAATAGGGACAACAGATAGTCTAAAAATTATAGGCACAACCCCTACAGGTCGAGCAACTTGCAATCGACTTGACCTCAATGATGAATTTCACAATCGGGGATTTATTCAGGACTCTAGGCAATTTTGGGTGCAATACAGGATTGATGGTATGCGAGAAAGTGCGATTCGCGATTGATGCTGTGTGACATGCGATCGCCTTTCTCACCGC
>CBDTXL010000734.1:0-3068 GCA_965364435.1 uncultured bacterium | reverse complement strand
TTGCTCCGGCGTCGAGGATGCCGTTTTTTTGGGCATCTGAGGACTGGGGAGGGGGCTGGGTTGCTCCGGCGTCGAGGATGCGGTTTTCTTTGGCGTCTGAGGACTGGGGAGGGACTGGAGGGCTTGCTCTGCCCAGCTACGCACCTGTGGATGCTTATTGGTCGTCAGCTCTTTGCAAAGCGCGATCGCTTCCTCTCTATCACCGTTGCGATGATACGCTTTCACCAGTCCCATCTGAGCCTTGAGGTAGTCTTTGGAACCGGGCTGTGCATAATACTGGCAAAATTCTTTTAGTATTTGAACGGCTTCTCGGTGACGGCCTTGTTTAAGGGCATCTAATCCAGCTTGGAGTGACATAGGCATCTCCCTTAATAATAAGTCGTATTGGTATTTGGTTAATGAACACTCCTAGACACAAGGGTCGTCACGGAATTTTCGCAAACGTTTAAACGTTCATTGATACAGAAGCCAATGAGATGCTATTGATAAGATTTGTCGCTTTATCTGAAAGCGTTCACCCCTGGCAATAAGCCTCCAAAAACCTTGTTTTTTTGGGTATCTTGACCTAAAATCTCACGTTTGAGGCAAATTAAAGCCTGTTTCTCACCTCTTGTTCACAAAAGTGCAAGATCTTAGTTTATTAAATTTTGAATCTCAGAACCATTTTTTGCTCTAAGTCTAAGATTAAAATAAAGTTAAAGAACGGATAGTTAGCGACAACCTATTCAAAATTGGAAAAAATAGAGTTAGCGGTCAGTTCCACGGAAAAGTTGAATAGAAGTAAAGTGTTGCTATGCCGAAGAGAGCGCGATCGCATATAGACAGCCATGACTAACAAACCCTACCAACCCCGTCTCAACGAGGTCCTCTTGGGTAGACCATCATCACCGCCAAGGGCGGCTTTACTAGGTGGACTGGAGGGAGAGAAGCCGCAGCTGCCCCATAAGTCTGAGGGAGTAACGATTGCAGCACTTTCACAGGCGCTTAAGTATGGTAAGCCCGGTAAAAATTGGATATATCAGATTGTCAAGACTGAAACGGGTCCGGTGCAGTGGGCAGCTTATGATTTGCTTTGGGAAAGCGTGAATGAGAGAGCAAGACAACAGCTACTGAAATACTCGCCTTTGCGTTCAGAAGTTGGGGTGGATTACACTCGGCTTCGTAACCTACTGGCATTGGGGGAGTGGGAAGAGGCAGACGGGGAAACAAAGGCAGTCATGCTCAAGGCTGCCGGTCGAGAGAAGGAAGGTTTGCTAGACAGGGAAGCCATTGAAAAATTCCCTGGCGTTGACCTTCGCACCATCGACCAGTTATGGGTAAAGTACTCCAAGGGGCGCTTTGGTTTCAGCGTACAGAAGCGCATTTGGAAGAGTGTTGTCAGAAATCCATTGGCGGACACAGAAACTTCCGGAAACCAGCGAGTTGGCGCTAACGAAAAAGAGGGCGTCAATCAATTTGGAGAGCGCGTTGGATGGCGTGAATCGGGAACCTGGTTGAACTTTACTGACCTCACCTTTAACCTCTGTGCGCCTGAAGGACACCTTCCTTCACCCAGTTTCGCAGTCCCGTGTGATGTGAACACAGGGGAAGAGCAAGAGGTTTTGGGAAGGTGGTGTACGGCGTTTTGTTTCGGGGGTGTTAGGTGTGGGGTTTTATTTTTGGGATGGTGGTCTGTGCTCTCACGCCCAGATCTGTAAGCTGTAGAATACCCTTTGCTAAACTTAGGGATTACGTGTCAGTAGTTGCGCTAAAGCCATGACAGCTTCTCAAGTTGCTTCCCGAACCCTGAGTGCGATCGCTAAATCTACCCGTCAAGCCGCACGGCAACTGGCGGTGTTGCCAACAGAGGCGAAAAACCAAGCGATTGAAGCGATCGCTCAAGCAATAGACGCCGCTGCACCTGAAATCTTGGCGGCAAATGCAGCAGATTGCCAAGCGGCTGAGGTAGAGGGAATTCCTAAGCCACTGTATAACCGGCTGAAGTTGGACGAGATGAAGTTGAAAGCAGCCATTGATGGGGTGCGAGATGTTGGCAAGCTGAGTGATCCAATCGGCACCGTGCAAATTCATCGAGAACTGGATGAAGGATTAGTTCTCAAGCGGATTAGCTGTCCGGTGGGTGTTTTAGGCATCATCTTTGAAGCGCGTCCTGATGCCTTGATTCAAATTACCACCCTTGCCATCAAATCGGGCAACGGCGTTATCCTCAAAGGCGGCAAAGAAGCGATTCGCTCTTGTGAAACCCTTGTGAACGTGATTCATCAGGGATTATCAGCGACGGCGGTTGATCCCGCTGCCGTCCAGCTGCTAACCACTAGAGAGGAAACCTTAGCGCTGTTGCAGCTAGACAAGTACATCGATTTGATTATTCCCAGAGGTTCTAACTCCTTTGTCCGGTTTGTGCAGGAGAATACCCGCATCCCAGTACTAGGTCATGCCGATGGCATTTGTCATCTCTATATTGATGAAGCCGCTAACCTTCAGAAGGCAGTAGACATCACAGTTGATGCGAAAACTCAATACCCAGCCGTCTGCAACGCCATTGAAACTCTACTCGTCCACTCAGCAATTGCGCCAACGTTCCTGCCGTTAGCGGCGGCGGCACTGCAAAAGCGTAACGTCGAACTGCGAGGGGATGAGCCAACCCGTAAAATTGTGGATATCTCGGCGGCTACAGAGGCGGATTGGTCTACTGAGTACAGCGATTTTGTTCTCTCCATCAAAGTCGTGGATTCCCTAGAAGACGCGATCGACCATATCAATACCTACGGTTCTAGGCATACCGATGCCATTGTCACCGAAGACCAGGCAGTTGCCGACACCTTCCTCGCTCAAGTGGATTCGGCTAATGTCTTCCACAACTGTTCCACCCGCTTTGCCGATGGCTTCCGCTATGGCTTTGGGGCAGAGGTGGGAATCAGCACCCAAAAGATGCCGCCTCGTGGTCCGGTGGGGTTAGAAGGATTGGTAACTTACAAGTATAAAGTGACGGGTAATGGTCATATTGTCAGTACTTATGTGGGTAAGGATGCCAAGCCCTTCACCCATCGGGATGTGTAATACGAGGT
>CBDTXL010000733.1:0-3068 GCA_965364435.1 uncultured bacterium | reverse complement strand
GGAAAAACGGCTTTCATCACCATTTCTCTTAAAGTGGGGACGAAAGCCACTAGCCGTTTCTGGGTAAAGTGGTAAAGCGGGAATTACCCATTACCCATTACCGATTACCCATTATGTCTACCTGCTAACTGAAGTAGCCAAACCACTGTGCCTGAGTAAAGCAGCGGTACTCGGTTCGCGGCCCCGGAATGTTTTGAACACTTCCATTGGATGCAAGCTACCCCCTAAAGCTAGTACCGTATCACGGTAGCGCTTGCCCGTGGCAGCGATCGCGTCCTCGTTTTCTAATCCAGCATCCTCAAAAGCGGCAAAGGCATCAGCACTGAGGACTTCAGCCCACTTGTAACTGTAATAACCTGCCGCATAGCCACCCGCAAAGATATGCCCAAACGCGCATAAGAAAGCATCTTCTGGCAGGGGTGGTAAAATCGTGGTGGTTTTGGCAATACGCGATCGCACATCCACTGGAGTTTCATCACCACCAGGCAGATAACGGTGGTGCAGTTCCAGATCAACACAGCTAAAGTGCAACTGCCGCAACATCCCACTGCCACTCATATAATGACGTGCTGCTAGCAGCTTTTGGTAATAATGCTCTGGCAGAGGCTCACCCGTTTCGTAATGCTTCGCCATTCCCATCAAAGTGGGTCGGTCATAGCACCAGTTTTCCATAAACTGACTGGGCAGTTCCACCGCATCCCACTCCACATTGTTGATGCCCGAAGCACCGGCGTAATCCACTTTGGTTAGCATATGGTGCAAACCGTGACCAAACTCGTGGAATAGCGTTTCCACTTCATTAAAGGTCATCAGGCTAGGCTTACCGTCTACTGGCGGAGTCTGATTACAGACCAAATACGCCACAGGTAAACGTGTAGTGGCTGTACCATTTTCAGTAATCTTGGCACGACCAATGCACTCATCCATCCAAGCTCCTCCACGCTTCTGGGCAGGGCGGCTATAAGGATCTAAATAGAAGTGAGCAATTGGGGTGCCTGTCTCGTCAGCAATTTGAAAATAACGCACATCTTCATGCCACACTGGCGCAGTGCCATCCGCAGCAGTGACAGTGATACCAAAGAGGCGCTTCACCAAGCCAAATAAACCATCCAGCACCTGAGGTAAGGGGAAGTAGGGACGTAATTCTTCCGCACTGAAGGCAAACTTTTCTTCACGCTGACGCTCTGCCCAAAAGCTGATATCCCAGTGCTGCAAGTCGCTGGCTGCCTCTGCACCTTTGGCAGCGGCAAAAGCTTTCAGCTCCTCCAACTCTTCACGAGCTGCATCATAACTGGCGCGACGCAGTTCCTCCAGCAGTTCCTCCACTGCCTCAACATTGGGAGCCATCTTACTGGCAAGGCTCAATTCTGCGTAACTCTCAAAGCCCAGCAGCATCGCTTTTTCTTTACGCAGCTCTAAAATACGCTCAATCAGCGGGGTGTTATCCAATTCACCTGTGGAGGCACGGCTGATAAAGGCTTTGTATAGCTTCTCCCGCAAGTCACGACGGGTGCTGTGCTGCATGAATGGGACATAGCTGGGGTAGTCCAGGGTAATCCGCCAAGGACCATTTTCCGCTGTAGCGCCTTCCTCACCCGCAGCACGAGCCGCCTGAGCAGCCAGACTGAGTAAGCTGGGTGGTAAGCCATCCACCTCATCAATGCTCGAGAGTGTCATGCTAAATGCCTTAGTAGCATCCAGCACATGGTTGGAGAACTTCGTAGAAAGCTCTGCCAACTCCATCTGAATTTCATTGAAGCGCTCCCGTTTCTCACCCGACAAACCGACACCAGAAAGTTCAGCATTTCTGATGGCGGCTTCAACAATCCGCTGTTGAGCTGGCTCCAAGCGGCTCCAGTCATTGCTTTCATGCAACGCCTTGAAAGCTTTGTAGAAGGGTTGGCTTTGGCTGAGCTTATTTGAGAATTGTACAACTTGGGGCTGCACCGCTTCGTAAGCTTCGCGCAGTTCGGGGCTATTTTTGACGCCCATCAAATGGCTAACTATTCCCCAACTCCAAGTTAGGCGCTCTCCCAAGCGCTCTAGAGGTTCGACCAAACCGTTCCAAGTAGGCGTTACCTTTGCCTCCATGGTAGTAAGTTCCTCCTCTAGTTCAGCCAGCAACTGCGTCATCGCAGGCACTACATGCTCTGGCTTTATGGCTTCAAACGGGGGTAGCCCTTTGCCGATTAACAAAGGGTTATCAGTAATAGTTGCGTTTGCAATCATGAGTAGTGTTTCGTCTCGGATGCTTAAACTAAATCACTTTTAATGGGGTGGTCTATGCTGATATCGGGCAGTGAACTAAAACCTATTCAAAAATTGGATCTGAGATTTTAAGCCTCAAATGAACACAGATGGAAAGGTCATCACGGAAGAGATTTTTTGGTTAAGAGCGAGAGCGATCGCTAAAAGCCTGATTCAGATTGACACGGGTCTTCACTGCCGATACAGGTAGTCCACTGCTACTGATTATCGTAAAGATTTACTTAGGTTGCACTAGGGGGTATCCGTAACGATTAAGTTGCACTAACCCCCCTTGATATAAAAGTCTGACGCCTCAACTGCGCTTGAGTAGAGATGAGAAGCGGTCTTTCACGCTTGCGAGTGTGGATTGAATTAAGTTACCACTGATGCCTTGCGGACGAGTTGCCACCACAATTGGCTCATCATTGAATTCCTTGAGTCGATGACCATACTCCAACTCGCTTTGATGCTTTCGCAGTTTGGGGAACAGGCGAAAAACGCCCTTGAGCAACTCCTCCTCTTGCTGAAACATCGCTTGGTTAATTTCACTGCTACGATTCACTGTCATCGAACCGGCTGGCAACCACTGTTTCTGCCCCTTAATGCGAACATAAATATTGAATTCTGGCAACCCTGACTTCTTCATCTCGTTGTACTGCTGGGAGGCTGCCACCCGTTTCGCCTTGTTTTTCTTCGCCGTCTGCTTCTGCGGTTGAACTTTCCCGAATCCGATTTGGGTTGTCATGATAAATACTCCTTTACTTTATTTACATAAGTTTACACTTTTTAATCAAAATTTTAAAGATCAGGAGTAGATCTAC
>CBDTXL010000732.1:0-3068 GCA_965364435.1 uncultured bacterium | reverse complement strand
AAATGACACAAACCCCTGCACAACCTTTGGAGAGCGATATCCAAGTTGTTCATGCTGTTCCAGGTCGTGTGCGGCTACGTACTAAAGGTAGCAAGCGGATAACCGCAGACACAATAGCGCAACAACTGCGCCAGCAAGATGGTGTATGTGACGTGCAAACGAACCCAACAACAAATAGTTTGATTGTTACGTTTGATGCAAGTACTCTGTCTTTACCACAGACTTTAGAGATACTTCAGACGAGTGCAGGACTATCTGAGGCATCTGGAAAAACTGAGCAGTTGCCGAAACTCAAATCAAGTACTTTTTTGCGAGAACAGACTGAACCCCCTTGGGAAGGCACGGGTGTAGCGCAATCGCTCATCCCAGTAGTTGCAGGAATGCTGGTTACAGGGGCACTAGGGATAGAGGGATTTGTGGCGTTCCCAGTTTACTTAATTACACAGAATGTAACCCATCAAGTAATTAAGCAATTTGAGCCTAAACCTCTGGCAGAGGAGCAAGGGAGAGAGTCCAACCTAACTTCTTCAATCCAAAATCCCGACGCGGTAGCTTATCAGGTAGTCCATGCGATTCCTGGACGAATTCGTTTTCGCGTTCCTCGAATTGCCGAAGATGCTGAATATGCTCACAAACTGACAGTCTTGGTTAAAGCTGATGCCAAAGTCGCAGATGTGCGTGTTAACACCGCAGCGGCATCACTGGCTGTTGGTTATAAAGCTAGCTTGATTTCGGATGACCAGATGCGATCGCATTTGATGACGCTGATTCAAACGGCTAGTCATGCAAACATTCCGCTAGAATTAAAAACTCCCTCCACTGAGCAGGAGCCTCAAGAAGAAGCTAACCTTTTATCTGGGCTTACTCTTCCTGCGATTAGCGCGACTCTCGCCTTACTGGGTGGTCCATTGGGATTACCGATTCCCCCAATGATTATCGGGGGAAGTATCGCCCTTTCAGCCTTACCTGTTGCTCAACGAGCGATTGAGAGCATTCTCACAGAGCAGCGACTAAATATCGATTTCCTTGACCTGGCTGCAATTACCATCACGACATTACAAGGTCAATTTATCAGTCCAGCGATCATGATTGTTCTCGTCGAAATTGGCGAGGCAATTCGGGAACAGACGGCTCGCTCTTCTAAAGTCGAAACTCTAGATCTCCTGGATTCTCTCAAACAAGATGTTTGGGTAGAACGCAATGGCGAAAAGCAGCAAATTTCTATCCATGAAGTCCAACGCGGCGATACAGTTATCGTCTATCCCGGTGACCAAATTCCTGTAGATGGTCGCATCCTCCGGGGTAAAGCGTTGATTGATGAGCAGAAACTGACAGGCGAATCGATGCCTGTGATGCGAAGAAAGGGGCAAACTGTTTATACATCAACTTTAGTTCGCGAGGGACAACTTTATATCCTCACCGAACATGTGGGGGCCGATACTCGTGCAGGACAGATTATTAAAGTCATGCAAGATGCACCGGTTCACGATACCCGCATTGAAAATTATGCAGCCAACATTGCGAATCAAGCCGTTGTTCCTACCCTTCTCTTGTCGGGGATTGTCTTTGCCTTCACCCGTAATCTTGCCCGTGCCGCTTCAGTTTTAACCCTGGATTTTGCCACAGGAATTCGCGTTTCTGTCCCAACAACAGTTTTAGCGGCGTTGACATATGCAGCACGGCGTGGGATTCTGATTCGGAGTGGGAGAGCGTTAGAAAAATTAGCCGAAGTTGATGCTGTCGTCTTTGATAAGACAGGCACACTGACCCAAGGGGAAGCGGTTATTGTCAGTGTCGAGACAGAAGGTGAGTCAACATCCCCGTTGCAAGTGTTAGAACTTGCCGCCGCCGCAGAGCAACGTCTGACGCATCCCGTCGCAGAAGCGGTTGTACGCTATGCACAGGAACAAGGCGCGAACATCCCGCCACGCGAAAAGTGGGACTATGAAATTGGACAGGGTGTCCGGGCGCAAATTCATGGGCAATCTGTTTTAGTTGGCAGCGAACACTTTCTCCGTGAGGCAGGAGTTCACCTGAATGGGCAGCCGAAGAAACACTCTCAGCATAATTATTCTGTGATCTATGTAGCGAGTAACGGTGAACTGCAAGGTGCCCTCGCCTATCGTGACCCCTTACGTCCAGAGAGTCGGCAGGTAGTTAAGGAACTACAGGCGACAGAAGGGATGGAAATCCATCTTTTAACGGGAGATAACAAACGGACAGCGATCGCAGTTGCTGAGGAACTGGGAATCGAGCAAGCTTATACTCATGCCGAAGCGTTTCCTGAGGAAAAGGTGGCAGTCGTCAAGGGCTTACACGAACAAGGGAAGACGGTTGCTTTTGTCGGCGATGGGATTAATGATTCGCCTGCCTTAGCTTATGCAGATGTTTCTGTCTCCTTCGCGAATGGCTCAGATGTAGCACGGGAAACGGCGGATGTGGTGCTGATGGCGAATGATTTACGGGGTTTACCGGAGGCGATCGCGATCGCACGGCAAGCGATGCAACTCATCCACGAAAATACAGGTATCGTCGCTATCCCCAACCTAGGGGCATTAGTATTAGCCGTGGCTGTCGGCATTGACCCACTAGCCGCGACTATCGTTAATAATGGCTCAACCGTTGTCGCAGGGTTAAACGGCTTACGACCACTGCTTAGCAGTAGTGAGGATTTAGAGCAGCTGGCTGAGAGTATAGATACCCGTGAAAAAGACCAAGAAACTGAGAGTTTACAACCCCCCCAAGAGGTTACTAATGGTAGTAGCCAACAGCCAAACACTCAACGTCTTGAGAGCTTAGAGCAGTCATTAGAGCGTCGCCCTGATCGTTTAAGTTCACTGATTAGTGAACCAGCCAACATAGTTGTTAGTGAACAGGTTGTAAGTACTCCCCTCGGAGAGCATACTGAACCATTAACAGGTCAAGCTCTCGCATGGAGATTAAACGTCAGTGCCACAACCATCACCAGAAGAAAGTCAAAACCTGACTTTCCTGAATGGACTCAGAGTAAAGACCCAGCGGGGATTGCTTGGACATACGCGAAAAAGTCTAAACTCTTTGTGGCTCAA
>CBDTXL010000731.1:0-3072 GCA_965364435.1 uncultured bacterium | reverse complement strand
TACTTGCCTTAATTCAATCTTTCATAATACCCCATTTAAATGCTGAACAGCTTACGACTATGAAAAGAAGGCTTTGGAGTTGGTCGGGGAAAAACCACGCCGCTCGAAAAAGTGATGCTGAGCCTGCACGTTAATCACGCCGATGGCGTTGCGGGTCATACGGAACAAACAAGCCTGTCTCCCAAGCATATGGTGATGACATGGCAGTGAACCGGAGCGAACCGCTCATCTTACTTCTCAGCGAGGAGCGAGTCTACAGCAATCTTGCTCCAGATGATGTGTCGAAGCTCTGATTAAATTTTAGAGTGATTTGATTGTCAGGTCAAGACCCTGAATCCAACACTTTTAGTCAGCGCCAGCTATTGCCAGTCTTTCAATTCGACCCAGAACAAACTGGCTTCGACCCGCATTTCTAGCCACAGGTGAAAGAAACACAGGTGCAATCTCCCGAAGTGTTTCCATTTCAGCACTGAACCATTCTGACAAAAATGCTCTCACAGCAGCATCAGCCTGCTGCACTTCCTCTTCTAAATGGGAACATCCATCCAGCAGCGCCACAATGTCTTCAATATCCGCACTAAAATAAAAATTTCTCTGTCCTCTCCCAATAAAAGCCTCTATCTTTGATGCCAGAAGATAAGGCACTGAAAAAATTTGAATCAGCCTTCCAGAAGGAAGTGGGTAAGAAATAGAATTCGCTATCCCCGGTGTGTACCAGCGATTGGAAAATCCCAGTACCTTCGAGTCGCACGGCATGACATCAACTGTGATATCTTCATATTGCCAGCGGCACAATGGCGCACCAGGGTCTGTACTTTCTTCCAGTCCAAGTGAGCGCAGTAATTCTGACAATCGATAATATTCACTACGAGAGGTAATTTCCACCACACAGTCTACATCATCTGTAGGTCGAATATCGGGGGCTGATACATCATCCAAGTACAGCGACATCGTGGCTCCCCCCGTAAATACAACCGTCTGTGGCACAGATGCCAGTACAGTGGCGACACGCTCCAGCATATAAATTTGTTGATTCATTGTGCCGCCATTGTTTGTTCTAGTTCCTTCACAGCCAAGCGTTGTTCCCGCACTCGTCCCACCCGAATCGCATCAATCAGGCTCAACAACACATAAAGTTCTGGGTCATTTCTGGCCGCGGTTGGAACAGAACGGTAGAGCGGCTCAATGGCTTGTCCCCTCACCTCCCCGGTCGGGTCAGGCCAAACGTAGGCATCAGAGGGGTCAACTACCAATAAGCTTTTCAACGGTTCAGCCGAATGTGCGGTAGGCATTCCGCGACTTAGGGAGCCGGGTTGTCCTGGGAACACATATTTGAGTCCGTGAATGAGGAACTCCAGCAAGGCGTGCTTCAGGACGCGGCGATTTTCCCCGTCATAAAGGCGGCTGACTTCGCATCGAGTCAAAGCCGCGTGAACTTCAGACGCACTCATACCCAAGCTGGATGCTAGGGAGCTGTAAGTCCAGTCCCTAGAGCGCCAAGTGTAAACCTTCAGTAAAGCAACGATGTCTTGGGGTTTTAGCACGCATTTTTGGTTAACGCTTATCTCATTCTATATTCTATATTCGCGAATATAGAATAAAAGCCCCATTTTTTTACTTGATTGGTGGAAGAAAACAGTTTAACCGCTATGTCGCTAAAAATCTGCTATCGGCATCTAAACTTCCAAACATTTCAACATCTAAGCATCTAAACTCCTAGACTCAAGCCACTGGTTCACTAACTCTTCTATAATTTCAGACATCTCCTGTTCTTCATCGAGGGCTGCTGCTTTGAGCTGCCGATGTAGTTGTTTGGGTAGATAAATAGTAGTCCTCACATAGTCGGGATTGCTGCCCTTAGCCCGTTTCTTCTCCTGCGCTGGCGGTGGTGGGGTATCATCAGCACGACCTCTGCTGACAGCCCCAAACAAGTCATCAAACCGACTGCCATCTTTTTTCTGAGTCATGGCAAAATTTCTTTCCCTACTTCAAAGTAACAACGCCAAGCTATACCTGCGTAGGAGTCGCCTTTGACTTGATTAACTGGTACTCCCTCTAATGCGGCCTTTTGAAAGACAGCAAGGCGTCTGATGCCTGTGCTGAAAATTGGTAGTCCAGCTCTGGCGATCGCGGCCTTGGCATCTTCACCCGTCTTATTAGGATGTGGAGGGATGAGAGTCAACAGAATTTTGTAATGGGTCTGAAGATTCTTAAGAGCGTCCACCATCTGAAGCGTTGCACCTAGCGCTAAGGCGTCAGGACTGGTAGGCAGCACTAGCAAATCACAGCCTTCAGCGATGGTTTTGAGTTCATCGGGTGACGGTCTAGCCGGGGTATCAATGATGATGTGTTCGTAAGTTCTTGCAAACTTCACCGCTTGCTTCTCATCCACAACTTTAAAAGGTAGTTCACCACGATTAGCCCACTCTAAGGCACTGCGGTTTAAGTCTCCATCTACGAGTAGCGTGTTGGTTTTGGTCTGGAAGTAGGCGGCTAGGTGCAGTGCGGTTGTGGTTTTGCCGACTCCTCCCTTGAAAGAAGCAACTGTGACGATCATTGGCTGGGGTTACGTGTGGGTAAGCCGATTCTATCCTAAGTCTGAACATTTAAACGTTTAAACATTCAGATGTTTAAACGTTTGAGTGTTTGGATGTTTGGATGCTGGCAAAACCCGATGAGCGATCGTACAGCGGAAGTTCCCCTTTGACAAAAGGCTACAACTTTGACAAAAGGCTACAACCTATGCAGTGGGCAAGCTGGAGATGAATCTCTCTCGACTCTTACTGGGTACAAATTAAGGAAACGTCTAACAATTCTATTGCCTTTTGTTGAAGGAGAGTGGGTTGAGTAATTTTCTCAAAGGTCAAAGAAGCATCCAGACCGTTAGACTGGAATTTATTTTTGACAATCGTCGCTCGCATCGGCAATCATTGTCCGAAAACTATGGACAGGCAACTTTTCTACTGTCTTTTTAGTCGCCGACGAGAGCATGAGCCGTTTTTGACCGCTTAGATGGAGCTAAGCTGTTATGCATTTAAACTGTGATAAGAGCATCACCCTTGTTTTTGAGCT
>CBDTXL010000730.1:0-3078 GCA_965364435.1 uncultured bacterium | reverse complement strand
AGAACAGCAGCAAGTGGTTTATGGCTTGAAAGATTGCTTAGCTGCGATCGGTAGTTAACACTAAGTTGTGTTCAAACAGCTAAAGATGACCTCACCCCCAACCCCTCTCCTACAAGGAGAGGGGCTTAAGCTTTGAGTCGGAACTTTAGTTCACAGCGAGGTGCCAGATCTGATACCAATTTTCTAAATGCCTGCTACAGATGCTGTTCTGGCTCCCCCCTTAGTAAGGGGGGTTGGGGGGGTCAATGTGTAGCGCTATTTTAGGAAATTGGTATGAGTAATTCTGAGTCGTAGAGACGTTCCGCCGGAACGTCTCTACAAGGTTTTGTGAGTTCCTGAAAAAAAGGGCAACACAGGCAAGGGAAATCAAGTAGAGCTAATATCTTTTCAGGGCTTCTCGCACCCTAATCCACAACACAAACGGAGGAACACGATCTAACTCCCCATTTTGTTGAGGGATTGGAAGCGGCTTGTGTAAGTCCTGTATCCTTGCATCTGCTTTTGCCCTATGAAATATGTTGTGAGCAGAATCCGGCTGATGTTAGCAGGACTGGCGCTGGCGTATACCTTTAGCACAGAACAAGCGCAATGTCAACCCATTACTCCAGCAACTGACGGCACTGACACCCTCGTCACCCCCGACGGCAACCGCTACGATATCCACGGTGGTAAATTGTCCGGAGATGGAGCAAATCTCTTCCACAGCTTTGATAAATTTGGACTTGATGCGGGTCAGATTGCCAACTTTCTCTCTAATCCTGATATTCGCAATATCCTGGGGCGGGTTACTGGCGGTGATGCCTCGCTGATTAATGGTCTGATTCAGGTCACTGGCGGTCATTCCAACCTCTTCTTAATGAATCCTGCGGGTATTGTATTTGGTTCCAATGCCAGTCTGAATGTCCCAGCCTCCTTCACTGCCACCACCGCCACTGCTATTGGCTTCGGTACCTCCCCTTTACAAGGGGGGGGTTGGTTTAATGCTGCTGGTGTCAATAATTATGCCGCTTTGGTGGGAGAACCCAGCACTTTTGCTTTCACCACGCCTCAGCCAGGAGCAATTGTTAATGCTGGGAACTTGGCGCTGGGACAGGGACAGAATCTCACATTACTGGGTGGTACTGTGGTCAGTACTGGTCAAATGTCGGCAGCAGGAGGACAGATAACTGTAGCGGCTGTGCCTGGTGAGAATTGGGTGCGGCTTAGCCCAGCGGGAAATCTGCTGAATTTGGAAATTCAACCGATTACGGATACGGGGGTGCAAGGCAAAGCGTCTTTACCAGAAAACTGGACGCTGCCGATTGCCACGTTGCCACAGTTACTAACTGGTGGGGATGTGGGGAATGCCACGGGAATGAGGGTTAACGGTGAGGGAAAGGTTGAAATATCGGGTTCAGGAATAACTGTTGAAGCTGGGGATGTGGTAGGGCGGGAGGTGACAGGGCAGAAGGTAACTTTGTCAGCTAAGCGAAATCTGACGCTAGTACCTGTAGGGGCGCAAGGCATTGCACCCCAGCTTGTTACGACTGGGGATTTGAATCTGTTGGCGGGGGATACGGTGCTGGTGCGGGATAGCCTGACGAGTCCTTTTCTTGCTCAGGCAGGCGGTAATCTCTATATTCAGGCTAATCAGAGCATTGATATTCTGGCGCTGAATCATCCTCAGACACCGTTTGTTAGTGGGGGCAGTCTCAGTTTAGTTAGTAATGGGAATATCTCTGGGGATGCTCACTTTAGCAGTGGTGGGAGTTTCTCAATTCTCAATTTGTCAGGCGATCCTGGCAATTTTTTAAGTCTCTTTGACCCGATTATTAGTGCTAATGGGGATGTTGAGTTTGGTAATTACACAGGTGTGGCGCTGAAGGTTGAGGCGACAGGAAGTATTATTGGACGTGATATCGAAATTAATGGTCCAGATACAGGGCTAGCTCCCAATCCTAACGATCCAGATGTTAGCCTTTTGACCAGCAGTCGCGCCTTGATATTACGGGCAGGCTTGACCCCATTGCAAAATCCCTCCAATCTTCCTCAACAAGCAGGGGATACAAGCTTCGTAACACCGAGAACGCCGTTGCTACAAACTGGAAGCATTCAAGTCGGTAACATTAACACAAGCAATTCTCAGGGTGATGGTGGTCCAGTTATTTTGGACGCTTTGGGCAACATTTCAACAGGAAAAATTGATGCTATATCTACCGGAACTACTCCCGGCAAGGGCGGCTCTGTTACTTTAGATGCTGGTGGAAACATCACAGTCTCAGGAAATATAGGTTCTTGGTCACAAACTAGCGATGGTAGTGATATTAATCTCAAGGCAATAGGGGATATTTCTATTACCAACTGTCCTTCTAGTGACGTTTGTGTAGAGAGTTTTGGCGGCGATATTAACTTTGAGAGCATACAGGGAGCTATTAAAGCCAGTGAAGCTACTTTCAATGCTTCAATCGGGAGGACAGAAACCCCTGGTAATATTACACTAAAGGCATTTGGCGACATTGCGATTCGTCACCTGTGGGCTAGAGGGGAATCTGGACAAGCTGGCAATCCTGGCAATATTACTGTTATGAGTCAAGCAGGCTCAATAGATACCAGTGCTGGTTTTATAGATGCTAATGCTCGTTCGGGTTCTCCCAACAACGATGGTGGTGATGTTACCCTCATGGCATTTGGTGACATCATTACAGGTGAAATTCAGGCGAGAGGCGAATTAAGTGGTGGAGATATTACCATCACCAGCCAAGCAGGAAAGATTGACACCAGCGCTGGCACTACATCAACCGTTTCTGATAATGGCAAAGGTGGCGCGATCGCACTCAATGCCACTGGTGACATTACTACAGGTAAAATTCAGGCGCGTGGTGAATCAAGTGGTGGAGATATTACCATCACCAGCACCGCAGGAGGTATCAACACTAGCAAAGATACTCTATCTGCATCCTCTGCTAATGGCAATGGTGGTTCAATCACCCTCATAACTGAAAAAGACATCGTAACTTCCACTATAGAATCCTCTGTAGGTCAAACCTTTATGGGGAATCCAGTTAACGGAAATAGTGGCAATATTACTATCACCAGCAA
>CBDTXL010000729.1:0-3082 GCA_965364435.1 uncultured bacterium | reverse complement strand
GAAGCGAAAAATGTGATTCTTTTCACCTGCTCATCGCCGAAACCATCCATTACAGCGAATTCAAGAATTTCTCTAGGGTAGAGTTCCACAGTCCTCGATGAATACCAATGAGTTGATGATGACCGACATCTGGGGAAATTATTAGCTGCTTGGGACCTTTTAGGTTTTGGAACAATGCTTTGATTTCTTCTACAGTCGTCCACTTGTCTTGCTCACCGTGAATCACCAGAGCCGGACAGTTTACATCCTGAGCAAAGTCAATCGGATTATGGCTGAAACCGTTAACACCATGTTGAACTCCAGCCCAGAAAACGAGAAGTTCTGCTGAGATAAAAGATGGAATCTTCTGATACTTGAGGCGACTCTTAACGGCATCCAGAAGGCGAGCAAACGGTAATTCTAAAATAACAGCGTCAGGCTTGATTTGGTTTACAGAGATAGCTCTCAGAATAGCCGCACTGCCCATAGAAACGCCGTAAAGAATAAATGGGGGCTTGAAGTTCAACTCTTGTGAATATCTGAGAGCTGTGACCACATCTTGAGCTTCTTTAATTCCAATCGTGGTTGTATGACCACTGGAGCCTCCAACTCCCTGAAAATCAACCAGTAGTGAATCATACCCCAAGCTGGTAAAACCCTGGGCTGGTGCGAGCAGTTGGCTCCCCTTCGTGCCACGATTCCCTGGAAATAAAAGAACCGTTCCTTTTGAAGAGCCTATCTGAGAGGGAATGAGCCATGCTTCCAACCATTGTGACTGACTGACCGGAATCTTATGGGTGATGTACGGTAGCCCTCGATCTGAAGGTATGCTGGAATTGCGGGGCTTGGGAATTCCAATTCCTGGCTGTCCCGCAACGAGCACATGTGTCATGTGGTAGGCAATAAAATAGGTTGAAATATTCAAAAAAATGAGTAGAGTTATTAATAATGATAAAAGTTTATTTTGCCATCGACGTTTAGCTTTTTTACTTCTTGGCTGCCTGAGCGATTTCTGATTTTGTTGCCTTGGTTTTTGCATAATCTGAGCCAGCATCAGGCAAGATAAGCTGACAGAGATAAGCAGAACACTCACAGCCTTCAAAGGAAACAACCAGGCATTAATCAAACCTAACCAATGTAATGCCACTAAAATGATGATGATGCCTACTAAGATTCTCAGCGCCAGGGAACCAGTAATAGTCAGAAAATTACGAGATGTATTCATAATTAGGCATTAATTTGGGATTCCCTTTGCGATCGTAATACTTCTGAAGCAATTCTAAACTAACGACTATATGTTTGACTACTCCACCACAACAGCCAAGATTATTGAACAAGCCAAGACTCGCGAAGATGCTTTGCCCATCCGCAACGAAAAGTGCCGCTCGAAATTCTATTTCCAACCGCATCCCACCCCAAAGGTTTGCCTTTTCTTCCACGGATTTACGGCTGGCCCCTACCAGTTTGAGCCATTAGGAAAAGCCTTGTTTCAAGAAGGGTACAACGTCCTAGTTCCGTTGCAACCCGGTCATGGTATAGCAGGAAATTGGGATGGCGATAATCCTCCACCCCTACCAGAAGACCCTCAAGTCTATCAACAGTTTGTGCTTGAGTGGGTACAACAAGCTAAACTCCTAGGGCAACAGCTGATACTCGGCGGATACTCCAGTGGCGGTACCTTAGCGGCTTGGTTAGCTCAAGAACATCCCCAGGAAATTGAAAAAACCCTGCTATTTGCTCCCTACCTGAGCGGTATGAACAAACTAGTCGATTGGTTTGTGGAAATTATCCCATTTTACTACGAGTGGCTCAATAAAGACAACCCAGGTAATTTTGGCTATGATGGCTTTCCTATCCCTGCCGCACGGATTTTCCTGGATATGGGATAGGAGATTCTCGACCGAGCGAAAAACACTCCTGCCACTCCGATGTTAATTGTTTCCAGTGAAAGCGATCAAGCCACAAACCTTCATGAGCATCGGGAATTGTTTGAAGCCGTACTCAAACATCAGCCGAAATCCTGGTATCACTGCTTTGATAAAGAGCTAGATATCCCCCACACCATGATGACTGAAGCAGAGGGAAATCACTACCTTCCTCAGCTGATCACCCTAGTTAAGACTTATGTGGAAAGCGAACTAACTTGGGCAGAAGTTGGGAAATCTGGATTATCCTTCTGATTCCCCATAAGAGGTTTTAGGGACACGCATCGCATACTCAGCCGGAACAATTTCTTTGCCCCATTTTCTAACATAAACTTGAGTGAATTCTGCGCCCAGAAACAGAATTTGAGCGGAATAAAAAACCCAGGTGAGGATAATAACCAGGGAGCCAGCTGCACCATAGGCAGAGGCTAAACTCGTATGACCCAGATAAAACCCAAGGAGAAACTTGCCGATATCAAATAGTACGGCGGTAATCGCCGCGCCCATCCAGACATCCTTCCAGGCAATGTTGGCATCGGGCAGAATTTTAAAAATCATCGCAAACAGCAGCGTGACAATGCCAAAAGAGACGAAAAAGTTGAGAAGATGCCACAAGTAGGTAAAACCGGGTACCAAGTCTCTCAAAAAGTTGCCAAGAATCACCAGCAACGTGCTGATAACTAGAGACACAAGCAGTAAAAACGCAATCACCAGCACCATTGAGAAGGATAAAAGGCGTTTGCGAAGGAATTGCTTGATGCTGTTCTCTGGCTTCGCTTGCACTTCCCAAATTCTATTGAGAGAGTTTTGGAGTTGACCAAAAACAACAGTTGCGCCGGAAAGGAGGAAGCCGATATTGATCAGGGTGGGGATAGGGCCTTGAGTTGGATCTAACTTACTCGCATTTTCAATGGCTGTCTGGATAAGCTGGGCACCATCTTTGCCGATTACACCTTGTATTTGCGTCACCAGTTCACCTTTTGCCGCCTGTTCCCCAAATACCGAACCCGCGATCGCAATCACAATAATCAACAGCGGTGCCAGAGAGAACACGGTGTAATAGGCTAATGCTGCTGCCATCAGCGAGGCTTGATCCTTTCTCCACTGAGAAAATGTTGCCTTCAACAGCCCCCAAATTGTTCCGATGCTCATCGACACAGGCTCCTGATACCATTTTG
>CBDTXL010000728.1:0-3090 GCA_965364435.1 uncultured bacterium | reverse complement strand
TTTTCCACCTGCGATTGATATTGGCTTTTGCTCAAATTCTCTGAAGCCGTCACCTAATCCGCCCCCTGTCACATGACTAATCAATTATAAGACTTACGCATTGCCTCGCCCCCCATCCCCCAATTCTAGGGGGAGAAAGAGCCAAACAGTATCCTTCGCTGTATCCCACAACGGAGAGGGACACAGCAGCGTCCTGCTGAGCGATCGCATGTTGTTGCACCGTTCACTTGATGAGGCACAGGGCGATCGCCCCAAGGGAATCAGCCTTCAACTGGTTCGCACTCACGAAAAAGTATCCCTGTCGATTTTGTATCATCGAGACTGATCAAGTGATTCAGGGATAGATTATGCTGCGGCTTTATGACTTTTTGCCCTCCGGGAATTGCTACAAAGTACGTCTTTTATTAACACAACTTGACATTCCCTTTGAGAGAGTAGAACTAAATATCCTTCAAGGTGAAACCCGGACTCCAGAGTTCTTACACAAAAACTCGAATGGTCGTGTTCCCGTCTTGGAAATCGAACCCAGCAAATTCCTTTCAGAATCAAACGCCATCCTTTTTTATCTGAGTGAAGGTACCCAGTTTCTCCCCAACGACTCTTGGGTAAAGGCTCAAGTGCTGCAATGGTTATTTTTCGAGCAGTATAGCCATGAGCCTTATATTGCTACCTCCAGATTTTGGATTTCTGAACTGGGTAAGGCGGATGAGTATCGAGATGCTATCAACCAAAAACGTGAACCAGGTTATGCCGCACTCAGTGTCATGGAGAAACATTTAACGAATCACAAGTTTTTTGTAAATGAGCGTTACACCATTGCTGACATAGGGTTGTTTGCTTATACCCATGTGGCTGATGAAGGGGGATTTGATTTGACAAGATTTCCGGCAATACAGGCTTGGCTGGAACGAGTCAAAACTCAGCTTCAACATATCAGCATCACACAATAGGCCTCTTGCACGCACTGTATCGAAACCAACGGACAAATCCCATTTCATCTGTATTTATCTGTATTTATCTGTGTTCATCTGTGTTCATCTGTGGTTCCAACTACTAAATTCGGATTACGAGCAAGAGGTCTAATCATAAAGATTGCACAAAAGGCCCTAAGTAGGCCTCCCAAAACCACTTCATCGCTCTCGGTTTAGGGAGGTTGAAGCCGCTATTGACCTAGTCTCTAAACCTTAGTAATAGCTACCGCAGACAACTAAATCTCTATACCATAGAAGTAAGCGTAAACCTGGGAACTGGATATGCGAGATTTATTTCGTGGCTATTACAAACCTACACCCGAAGAACTTGCGGAACTTTGGGGAAAATGTATTTTTTCTTTTGATGCGAATATTCTTCTACATATTTATAGTTATACTCCGGAAACACGAGAGAGATTCTTTGAAATTCTCAATAGGCTGAACGAGCGAATTTGGATACCCCATCAAGTAGCCTACGAATACCAAAAAAATCGCCTATATGTTATCTCTGACCAAGTCAAGGTTTATGAAGAGATTGAAATCATTTTAAACAAAAATTTATACAATTTAAAAGCCGAGCTGTTCAAAGACTACAAACGACACCCCTTTATTAACACTCAGCAAATTGTAGACGATATTGAAAAGGCAATAGAAGAAGTTAAATCTAAAATTAAGCTAGCACAGACGAATCACCCTAATTATCTCGAAGCTGACAACCTTCGAGAAGTGCTGTCTGATTTGTTGGAGGGTAAAGTTGGCAAACCTTACTCTGAAGAAGAACTGGAGAATATTTATCAAAAAGCGGAGAAGCGGTTTAACTATAAAAAGCCTCCAGGATACAAGGACGCTAAAAAACCTATTCCAAAAAACTACGGAGATGTTGTTCTTTGGTTTCAGTTGATTGATTATGCCAGAGAGCAGCAAAAGCCTATAATATTCGTTACCGATGATAACAAAGAAGACTGGTGGCTAAAGTATGAAGGAGAAACCCTTGAACCTAGACCTGATTTGATTCAAGAAATCTTATCTGAGGTAGGTGTAGAAGATTTTCAATTTTATATGTATCACAGCGACCAATTTATGGTATATGCTGGTAAATTTTTGAACCTACCTGTTCAGCCAGAAGCGGTTCAAGAAGCAAGAGAAATAATGCTTCAAGATTCAGCCGCAAAACGTATAAAAGTAGAGTCAAATTATCTGCGTAGCGTAGGCTATGACTCTTCAAACCAAGTTCTTGAAATTGAGTTTAGGAGGGGAGAAGTTTACCAGTATATAGACGTTCCCGCTGCGGTTTATACAGACTTGATCAATGCCCCATCTCATGGAAAGTATTTTAATGCCAATATCAAAGAGGCTTACTCCTACCGTAAGCTAACCTGAAAATAGGGGCTAGGGGCTAGGGACTAGGGGTTTAGACCTGGTATTTGGGAAAGTTCAGTATTTACCCGGAACCAGATGGTGTAGTCAGTGTTAAAAATAAGTCGTAAGCGCTTCTTTGCTACACCGTCAGCACAGACTATTTTGATAGTTTTATCAAAAAATAAGTATAACGTCAAGATTTAGATAACAAAATTGAACTCCAAAAAATTTCCCGATTAAGTTAGCTTACGACTACAAAGACCAGTAATTTGCCTCTTGATAAATTTTGAACGGCATATGCTGAAACCTCTACAAGACTTTTTATCCGGAAATTTTATGGCCCACGGGTATTGCTTCCTCTGGAAGCCAGAATTAGTGTGGCTGCATGCTGGTTCAGATTTTTTTATTGCCCTTGCTTATTACTCCATCCCCCTGCTGCTGGTTTATTTTGTTCGTAGGCGACACGATTTGCCATTCCCAAGGGTTTTCCTCCTATTTAGTGTCTTTATCTTGTCTTGTGGCACCGCCCATCTATTGGAAATATGGACACTCTGGCACCCAGATTATTGGCTATCGGGTTTGATGAAAGCGATTACCGCGATAGCCTCACTGTATACAGCTTCAGAACTAGTGTCATTGATTCCAAAGGCGCTGGCAATGTCCAGCCCAGCCCAACTAGAAGCCGCGAACCTTGCCCTGGAAAAAGAAATAGCTGAGCATAAGCAAACTGTGGAAGCGCTAATGAAATCACAACAAAGGT
>CBDTXL010000727.1:0-3090 GCA_965364435.1 uncultured bacterium | reverse complement strand
CATCAACAGCTAGAAAGGTTTTACCGAATCCCCCTTGACCAATTAGCTTAACCAAACGATAGCGCTGTTGTATCAGCAAAGCTTGTGCCGTAACTAGAGCAAAATTTATCAGTTTGACGGCATCTTCATTGTAGCTTTAGCCATCTCAACCACTCAACGCCCAAAAATCTATCTGCGGATAGATGTCATAAAAGTAGTAGATATGTTCACTGGTATCATACACTTGTAGCCTATCTACCTAAAGGCAGAAAATGCGCTGGCGACGCTGAAATCAATAGAGGGGTCAGTCAATGAGAGACAGAGAGCGCATCCAGACCAAAGCTTCATCTATACCGACAAACGCTTTTAACCAGGCGGAGACTGGTTTATTCCGGAAGCGCCCTTTCGCTGTCCAGGCTGAAACTGAAACTGATACAGATGCCCACCCACTGCCGGATCTGCAAACCCAACTGGAAAGAGGTGCCCGCTTCAACGAAAGCATCAGTCGGATGAAGGTCTATGGTAATAGACCAGTGATTCAGCCTAAAATTGCTATCGGTGCCCCTGGCGATAAGTACGAGCAGGAAGCCGACCAGGTAGCGGAGCGGGTGATGAATATGAAGGCACCGACTGCCAACCCTCAGCCTGTTCAGCGTCAACAAGAAGAGCAGGCAGAAGAGTCGGTGCAAATGCAGCCGTTGGCAGCCTCTAAGCTGTCACGCTTCTCGCGTTGCCTGTTGAGACTGACGGGGAGATGGGGAGACGGGGGGACAGGGAGAGGAATTGATGGTTTTCCCGACAACCCAACAATATGCAAATTAGATGCGCGTTACCTTATCACTCCGTTCATCCAGCGGGATGCTCAACTACCAGAGGAAGAAGAAGACCCCTCAACAGTCGCCCAAATGAAGCAAATGGCAGGAGCTATCCAGCGAGATGCTAAGCCACCAGAGGAAGAAGAAGACCACGAAGCGATCGCTCAAACCAAACCGTCGGTTCAAAGAGCAGGTCAAGAGGGTGGATTCCAAGCTGATCCAAATATTGAGAGCCGTTTAGCTAGCCAAAAGGGCGGGGGTAGCCCTTTATCAGATGAAGTGCGCTCTTTCATGGAGCCTCGCTTTGGTGCCGATTTTAGTCAGGTGCGGGTACATACCGACAGCAACGCGGTTCAGATGAATCAGGCATTGGGTGCCCAAGCTTTTACTCATGGCAGTGATATTTACTATGGGGCAGGGAAGTCTCCTGGAATTTCTGACTTGACAGCTCATGAGTTGACCCATGTGGTGCAGCAGACTGGGAACCAAATTCACCGCCATCCGGAAGGTGCTGAATTATCCGTTAACTCAACAGGAGAAGTATTACCAGCAGCTCCCCAAGCTACTGGTACTGGAGGTGCTGCCCCCACTCCTGCCTCTACCCATGTTCTCTCTCAAGCTCAAGCACAGAGCATTTTGCAGTCAACCTACGGCAACATTCACACCATTGTACCGGGCAATATTGTCATGCTTGCGGACACCAATGCCGCTTGGGCACAGTACGATCAGCTTTGTATCGCTGGTAATGTAACAAATAACTTCGTCACTCCCGCACGTCCTTGGCAAAATGGTGATGCACAGGCAAGGTTTCCTGCTGGTTTAAATGGATTTCAATGGCAAGGTTCAATCTATATCAACCAACAGACGGCGATTGAAACCACAACTCCCCACGAAATGCTACATCTGAATACTGCACCAGGCTTCCGTAGAGCCGTTGGTGAAACAATCAATGAAGGGTCAACTCAATACTTGACTCTCAAAGCACTCAATGCTGCTGGCATTGCTGTAACAGGCTCGATTCCCTATGCCGACGAAGTTGATCTAGTTCGCGCACTGGTTGCTCTGGTTGGTGAAGATACTTTAATCCAGGCATATTTCAATGGCGCTATCAATCAATTGATTGGTGCGGTTGATCTAAGTCAGGGAGAGGGTACCTTTGCGACACTCAAACAACTGGGTGATGCTCGTGAGTTTGCTCGCGCCAAAGATCTGCTCAAACCAGGAGGTGGAACTCAACAAGAACGCCAGCCCATTGATAATGACAGTGAAGTCCTTGTTTAGGGATGACTCTGGCTAATCAACTTAGTTCTATTCTTCTTGTGCTGTTCTTGAAAACAGGCCCCGGCGCTATGTCTCGCTATCCCTTTTGCAGGAGTTTTTTCCAGATTGCTAGGCTTATATTGATCGTCACAGCAAGTCTCACGTTTGTCACTCAGCAGGCAGTAACTATGGCAGAGGAATACAGCACCAACAATGATCCTATGACTGAGGTAGGTGTGAACAATCTCCGGTCAAGCGTCCATCGATTGAGCAATGAAGCGTTCAGCCTTGCCAAGCAAGCAGCGCAAGGGACGGATGATGCACAAGAACGGGAAAGAAAGGCACGGGATATAGACAGACAGCTTGACAACTTACTGCCGCAGATTCAGGCATCCCCGGCAAATGAACAAGCGATACTGATTCAAGTCTGGAATGATGCCCGTCTTGACACTAGTTATATTCTTTCTGGCGGGACGATGCCTACAAGTACACGTCTCTCCAATTACCTAGAGGATGTAAGGCAAGGTGTAGAACATCATTCAAAGCGAATACGTTAAGTTGAACAGACCACTGACTGCTGCTGCGATGGCGAATCGTAGCATTTTTTGCGTAACGACAAGTTAAGATTTCCCTGCTGTTGCGTGCTGCTGGGGGCATTTATGCCAAAGTAAGGGCAATTACTGATAGAAGTCTTTGACAAAATATCCAAGATATGTAGGCGGTAGGAGCGAAGCCTTCAGGGAACAATTTATTGCGATCGCCTGAAATTTTCTGCTCCCTTTGCTTCGCCCTAATCGGGGGAGTTCATGTATTCACAGGATATCTTTTTTGTCAACCCCTTTTACTGAACCGGCTCTCTAGCATTTCGCCAAGCTTTTGCCGGGATTAATGAAGCAAGTCTAATCAACCCATCACAAGCCCACCAATGAGAACCAGCAAAAACTCCTCCTGTGCTGTTGCCAGGAGGAGTCTAGAGGCAATTTTTTCTGCGTCCTTAAACTGGAACCATGCCACCAGCAGCTTGAAAGCGAGCGCG
>CBDTXL010000726.1:0-3091 GCA_965364435.1 uncultured bacterium | reverse complement strand
GGCATTGGCGACGGGGGCGATATCAAGATCACCACCGGCTCGCTTGCTGTCACCGGGGGCGCTGGGCTGAGTGCCAGCACATTAGGAGAGGGGAAGGCGGGCAATGTGATTATCAATGCCCGCGATACGGTTGCCTTTGATGGCGTGGCAAGCAATGGAATTTCCAGTGGGGCACTAAGCACTGTGGAACAGGGAGGCATTGGCGACGGGGGCGATATCAAAATTACCACCGGCTCGCTTGCTGTCACGGGTGGTGCTGTAGTCAGTGCTAGAACCCGTGGACAGGGAAATGGAGGTAACATCACCGTTGGCGCTAATACAATGGATGCGGCAAACGGCGGACAAGTTCTAACCAGCAGCTTTGGTACTGGCAAAGCCGGAGATATCAACTTGAATGTTACCCAGAGAATTACCCTTTCTGGTAGCGACCCCACCTATTTGGCTCGACTAGCTCAATTTGGCTACGGTGTAGTCGATAATGTAAGTCCTGCCAGTGGTGTGTTTGCCAATACATTTAGCACTTCCACAAATCGGGGGGGTGACTTGAGGATTACTACTGGGCAATTAACTGTCCGGGATGGGGCGCAAGTCAGTGTCAAGAGTGAAGGGACGGGAAATGCTGGTAACCTGAACGTCACCGCCAACTCTGTACTGCTAGACAACCAGGGACAACTAATTGCAGAAACGGCATCGGGTGGAGGTGGCAATATTAACTTGCAGGTAGAGCATTTGTTGTTGATGCGCCACAACAGCCTGATTTCCGCTAAAGCTACTGGTGATGCTGATGGAGGTAATGTCAACATTGACACAAAATTTCTCATCGCAATACCGCCAGATGGTACTAATGGGAGCGATATCATTGCCAGTGCCCAGCAAGGATCGGGCGGTAAAATCGACATCGATGCCGCAGGCATCTTTGGACTTGAAGAGCGTAGAGCAATTCCAGGAAATAGAACTAATGACATTGATGCCAGTTCTGAATTTGGCTCAGCCGGACAGGTAACGCTCAACACTCTGATTAACCCCAGCCAGGGACTCAGCCAATTACCCACTCAATTAGTTGACCCCAGCCGACAAATCGATTCCAGCTGTGCTGCAAGGGGAGACAATGAGAGTAAATTCACCGTTACCGGACGGGGTGGCTTACCCTCGACGCCAAACGATCTGTTGACTTCTGACCTTGTGCTAGACGACTTTGGCACCCTAGCAACGGCATCATCTCCTGCCAGTGACGTGCGCTCAGGGGCGGGTGTAGGGGGTAGGGTGTGGGGTGTAAGGGAAAGGATTGTCTTGGTGGGAGCTTCCAACCCCCACCAAGACAATCGCCCTATAGAGGGCACAGCCTCTGACTCAGGGGAAAAGGGGCTAGTCTCCTCCCCCACACCCCACACCCCACGCCCCACACCCGCCCCGGAGGGGCTTGGTGAACCCGTTGAGCCTGCCTCTAGCAGTCCACATAAGCAACTTGTAGAGGCGCAGGGATGGATAATCGCTGCCGATGGTAAAGTAATCCTAACAGCTCTTGCCCCTACCGTTACTCCCCACAGCAGTCCCCTGACTCCCGCCTCTTGTCAGCACACTCAAAAGTAATGTGCGATTCGTTGAGAGTGAATCTCGGTATAAAGTCCGTACATAACCTCTCCTGGCAAACTGTGACGACACAGGATGACAGAACTCTCGGTCTGATAAGGGTGCAAGCCCCTTGTGCCAGACTCAGGTATGACTCCCTACCTGCCCACACCGACCAGACTCGATTTCTGGAGAGTGAAGCTGGGAACAGGACGCAATCAGGTGCGACTCGTTCTAGAGCGAATACATAACTCTAGGTGAGAACGTCAAGGCAGAACCTTGAAAATCTCATAACTGGTTTACGGATGAAGGTGCAAGTCCTTCACTGTAAGGGATACAGTTACTCCCTATCTGCCCACAATGACCGAACTCGGAATTTCGGAGGTTGAAGCTGGGGACAGGGCGCAATCTAGAGCCTAAGCAGATACGGCACACTGGCGCTAATGGGGAGACAGCATGGTTAAAAATGACCTCAAAAAGCGTCTTACGCCCAATCGGTAATCTGAAATAAAATACCGACTTCACATCCTAATCTCGCGGCAATGTCTGGTTGTTAGCCGTTATCCCTTGAGGTGGATGTAGGCGAATTGGTCAAACCTAAACTGTCAAACAATCTGTAAACCGGAACGAGGAAAAACGGACTGAGGGTCAAGGGGAGGTCGAAGCCCTTTCGTAGGCTGGACGAGCAGCGGAACTCCCTCAGTTCGGGTAGGACAGACCGTAATTGGTCTGAGGTGTTCAGAAAACATGAACTGGAGTAGAAAATGATTAGACACGAGCCAAATGCTAGTGAATCCTGGAGAACGTTGCCGTGGAAGAAATTCCGCCGTGACTTATTCCGCCTACTTTCATCGAGTGTTCAAAGCTATTCGAGAGGGCGACAAGCGGAGAGCAGCTTCACTTCAGAAGCTGATTCTTAAATCCACCGCAGCGAGGCTAATGGCAATACGCCAAGTCACGCAGCTCAATGCTGGGAAAAAGACTGCCGGAATTGATGGTAAGGCTTCCCTCTCATTCGAGGATAGATTCGCTTTGAGTGAACAACTCAAACAATCAGTTAACAATTGGAAGCACTCAAAACTACGAGAAATACCCATCCCTAAGAAAGATGGTAAGACTCGTATTCTGAAAGTCCCCACCATTGCGGACAGAGCTTGGCAATGCCTTGTTAAGTACGCACTGGAACCAGCACACGAGGCAACTTTCCATGCGAGGAGTTATGGATTTAGGGCAGGCAGATCGGCACACAACGCGCAGAAATATCTGTTCGACAATCTGAATTCCAGAGTAAATGGGATAGAAAAGCGGGTCATAGAACTCGATATCGAAAAGTGCTTCGACAGGATAAACCACAAATCAATCATGGAACGACTCATTGCCCCCACGGGCATAAAGCTCGGAATCTTCCGATGCTTAAAGGCAGGAGTCAACCCAGAATTCCCCTCTCAGGGTACACCTCAAGGGGGTGTGGGTGCGCTACGAAGCGCACAGTGGTAATGCTTACGGTCATCAACAAAAGGAG
>CBDTXL010000725.1:0-3093 GCA_965364435.1 uncultured bacterium | reverse complement strand
CCTCAGAATTTACCGCTAGAGCATGAGCAGAGAGAGCCGTTTGCACAGACGCCATCTGAGCCATGATTTGTTGGAGTTGAGTGTGGAGTTGCTCAAGCTCTGATGAACCCAGTGAACTCACCTTATCATCTGGCTTAGCGGCAGCATGAGCCTGAGCATACCCCAAGAACGTTTGGGCAGAAGCAAACTGACGCGCTGCCGCTTGCACCGTTGTTACCTGACACGCTGCTGGGGCTGTTGACTTAACGGGTTGAGTCGTACTCACCATCGGTTCAACCACTGGAGTAGCGCCTTGATCTGCGGTGTTTTTATTGAGCAATTGCTCCAGTGGCACTTCCTCATCGATAAACTTGCTCAGTCCAGAAGCTTCCAACCTGGAGTGTGAGAGTTTAAGTGCCTCTAACTGTGCTTCCTTTTCCTGGAGATGTTGCGCTATGGCAGATAATTGTGCCTCGACTTGAGATGATTTGCGGGTAGAAAGCCGCCAGCCGGTGATGGCAACACTGGCGAGACCAGCACCCAGCGAGAGTACACTTGCCAGACCCAGGTAAGGGGTTGCGACATCCCGCAGTTGACCTTGAAACACCTGCTCTTGCTGAAGGTTGATCGTCACTGGCTTAGAGCCAAGCACCCCCAGGGGTAAGGTCAGTGCTGCAAAGACTGTTGCCGAAAGCACTACTGGTGTAAGGACAAATTTCTTGAGTGGTGAGCTGGACATGATTGATAAATTCCAGTGACAGTTTCCCGTATCAGTCGTGATGCCTCAAGGAGTATTAGGAGAATTCAGCTTGCGTGTGCTTACGCCGATGCTTGTTTATCATTTGGCAGGAGAGATTGCCGTTGTGTGAATTTCCTTACCTTTGGCTTGTTTTAATTTAGTCCCTGGGTCATTAA
Source organism: uncultured bacterium (assembly GCA_965364435.1). Taxonomy (GTDB): domain Bacteria; phylum Cyanobacteriota; class Cyanobacteriia; order Cyanobacteriales; family Coleofasciculaceae; genus CBDTXL01. The sequence continues at coordinate 2,199 of CBDTXL010000725.1, read as the reverse complement.
GCTTCCGTAAAGCACTGATAAAGAGACCCCCAAATTGGATGAATTTATTGTAAATTTCTCCTGACTTTGAAGAGTTGTGATGCTACGGTAATATTTAGTGCTAGTAAATCATTTTAGTAAATGAACGAAAGAGAAAGAGCTTGAACTGTATGAATTAGCGAACCTATACATTGCGGTTAAATTGTCACTAGAGAGATAAAAGTAAAAGATAAAAAAAAATAGTTAGCTTGCTAATTTCAAATTTAAAGGCACTTTTGGATGTAACCAGATGTCATAATTGGAAACCTTATCAGCTAGATGTTGTCAAGTTAGCAAGAGTGGTAGACAGAAAAGGCTAACAACATTTAGCAAGTTAGACCTCCATGCACTTCGCACACAACGAACAATGAAAATCTCTTTCCCCTAACCCCGACGCCCTATTTTCAGATTAGGCGTTGAGTGAACTCCAGTTCTCTCGTTCTGACCAAGTCAACCGCTTCAGTTTTCACAAATATGTCTAGATTTGTTCAACAGATATGGCGCGTTATCCGAGTCACCTCAGCCATCATGCTGAGTGTTCTCCACCGCTTAGTACAAACGCCCCTCACGCAACGCAAAACTGCGAAGAAACGGAAGGCTTTTAGACCGTACTCAAGAATGATCTGGATCGGTTTAGCCTTGGTGTTCTTATCGCACATTGGAATTGCCGGGTTTTCTCCAAAGCCTGTCAATGCAGCCTCTGCGATAACTGCTCGGCTACCGCTTTCAACCCAAGGCTCAAAAATCGTCGATGCCAACGGTCGGTCTGTATTACTTAGAGGTGTGAACTGGTTTGGCATAGAAACCGAAATGCACGCCCCCCACGGTTTGTGGAAACGGGATTATAAGGAGATGTTGGCGCAGATCAAAAACTTGGGCTACAACGTTATCCGGCTTCCTTACGCGGTTGCATCTCTAAGAGCCACAAATCTCACGGGAATCGACTACAGCATTGGCAGTAACCAGGAACTTCAGGGCAAATCACCCTTAGAGGTTATGGACACCATTATTCAGGAAGCTGAGCGGCAGGGATTATTAATTCTGCTCGACTCTCACCGGCTTAATGACCAGCGCATTCCAGAGTTATGGTATGGCGACGGATTTACCGAAGCTGACTGGATTGATACCTGGACAATGTTGGCAACCCGTTACAAGAATCAAACCAACATCATTGGGGCAGACCTAAAAAATGAGCCTCACGGTAAAGCTAGCTGGGGTACAAACGACCAAACCACCGACTGGCGACTGGCAGCAGAACGGGCTGGCAATGCCATTCTTGCCATCAATCCTAATTGGCTAATTGTCGTTGAAGGCGTCGAGAATAATGTTCCAGGTCAGAAGCTAAAGAGCCATTGGATGGGTGGCAATCTGGAGGGGGTCAGGCGCTTCCCGGTACGCTTGTCGCGTCCCAATAAACTGGTTTATTCTCCTCATGAGTATGGCGCTGGGGTCTTCAACCAGCCCTGGTTTTCAGAAGCCCGTTTTCCCAACAACCTCTACAGTCGCTGGGAAACTGGATGGAACTATATTGCGACTAAAGGAATTGCTCCCGTCTTGATTGGAGAGTTTGGTGGTCGGCAGGTAGACAAAAACTCTAAGGAGGGAATTTGGCAACGGCAGCTTGTGGATTACATCCGTCAAAAAAATCTGAGCTTCACCTACTGGAGTTGGAATCCTAACAGTGATGATACAGGCGGCATACTTCTAGATGACTGGTTCAGTGTCGATGCTCCCAAGCAAGAACTGCTTCAGGGACTGCTGAGCGCCCCCAGTTTCTCCCAGAACTTGAGCCTCGCCCCTACTAACCCTCAAACTCCAAGTCTTAAACCGAGTTCTACCCCTATCCTCATTAGCCCAACTCCAAGCCCTAAACCGAGTTTTACTGTCCCTATGACTGCTCAACCTCAGCTGAAGGTCGCGTCTAATCTGCAATCAGATTGGCAAACAGGATTTTGTATGAGCATGCAGGTTACAAATCAGGGCAACACTAGCGTTCGTAATTGGCAAGTGACATTCCAGATGAATCAAGCTGCCATTAATAACAGTTGGAACGGTAACTTCCAACCCCAAGGCTCAAAGTATGTGGTCACTCCACTAGATTGGGGACGGGTAATCGAGCCTGGGCAAAGCCGAGACTTGGGATTTTGTGCAAACAAGCTTGGGTCTGACTATCAGCCACAG
>CBDTXL010000724.1:0-3094 GCA_965364435.1 uncultured bacterium | reverse complement strand
CCCTCCAGCAAGTGCAAGAGACAATCGCCCAGCAATTGCCCCTGGATTTTTGGACAATTGACCTGAGAGGAGCGATTCAAGCACTAGGAGAAATCACAGGTGAGGAAGTCACCGAATCCCTACTTGACCGAATTTTCAGTCGCTTCTGCATTGGGAAGTAGATACCACTTTTTGCAGCTTTTGTCAACTATTTTTGCTGAACTAGCGCTCCAGAGAAGTTGCCCCCGTACCCTAGCCAACCCACGACACTACAAAGTCTGCCACCATAACTAAATCCTTCTAGGGTTCCCCATGGCATCGGGCTGTCTCTTGTGCACTTGTAAGCTTAATTACTAGCTCAGTTTCGTCTGCTCGTCAGCTACCTGGTTCTCAACAAGCCCGACTTTTTGCTGTGAGCAGTTACCTATCTCCTCTTCCGGCTCGCCCCTCTCAATATCTGAACCCTCTGACTTATACCCATCTTCTACTGCCTTTCCACGCAGCTTTTCTACACCTCCTTTCCCCGCTCCCTCATACTTCTTCGATGGACCTAATAGCTCGGTAAAGCTATATTTTCCTTCTGTGATTGTATCCTTTATATATTTGGTCGCATTGGGTACCCTACCCTTATCCAATCTTAGAACTGCTGCAACCTCGTTCAAGATTTCTAATTCTTCCTTCGTATATTTTATTGAGCCCTCCACTGGGTTACTTCTTGTTATTCTCATGATGTCTTTTCCTACGCGTTGACGTGTCTGTTCGATACTTCGCTCATCTGTGGTATTTTTTTTAACTATTTCATCAAGACCTTTCGATAGAGCATTATAAGTCTTCGCTTGCCCTTGCCGTGATAAAGGGATAAGATCTTCAGGTGTTTCCTTAAGGTCCGGTCGTAGCAGCGCAGGGGTTAACCCTATATCCGTTCCAGGTGCTATGACATGATAGTGACCACCAAGCTCGATAACCTGAGTCTGGAATTGATCTGCTCCTCGATCCGCAAATTGCTTCTCCATAAATTTTTTCACATTGCCTGGTGTTAAAAACGTGACACCTATGTCATCATATTTTTTATCATTTTCTTTATACACCCTCGCATTTTTGCTTTGTGGAGGAGGTGTATAACCCTTAAAATCTTCCTCTAATTTCCGCTTTCGCTTCTCGATACGTTGTGCTTTCTTTTGTTCCTGCTGATCGATTATTTCTTGCTTCTCGGCATTGCTCAGTTCCCTGTCGTGTTCGATTGCCTCTGCTTTGGTGTCGAACTGCCTGCTCTCGTCGCGATCCGAATACCATTTTTTAGTTTTCCGACTCTTTAGTACTGCACGTTGAACTACATTTTGGGTTGGGTTTTGACATATAGCAGCCGCATCAATACCCAAACTAGCTGATTCCTTACTTAATGACACTTGGCTATTCCCTGTCATTTCCCCTCTTCCTTGGATCTCACCATCGCCCATCAACACCGATGGGGCTTCCGTGACTGGGTGCTGCGGTAACTGTCCATGCGGCTGAGGCGATTGCTGCATCGCCCCACCATTTTGTTGGACAACGTGAGTAAGCTCATGGGCAATTAACTCCTGCCCCCCTCGACTCGCAGGGTTATATTCCCCCTGCCGAAAGAACACATCCTGCCCGGTCGTAAACGCCTTCGCCTGTATCGATTGATTCAACTGGTCAGACTGTGCATCCGTGTGAACCCTAACCCCACTAAAATCCGCCCCCATCGCCTGCCCCATTGAGCGTTGCAGTCCTGCATCTAAAGGCTGTCCACCTCCCCTGGCACTGTTAATAGCAGTGTCCAAATCCATTGAAGTTTCCCCTCCTCCGAGCGCTTCCCGACGCTGTAGGATTGACTTAGCTTGGAGGTCATCCTTTTCGGGCATCGCTTCTCGCTGCACCTCGGGAGATAACGGCGATCGCTGTATGTTAGAACTGCTCGGTTGACGCTGTAGTTCCTCTTCTGGTTCATCCTGACGCTGTACCGACTGCCCTTGAGCTGACTGCGCGGTCGCGGGGGCATTGATCTGTTCTACCACCTGGGATGCTACCCGATCTGCCTCCTGTTCGTACTTGTCCCCCGGTTCCCCAATGGTCAACTTTGCCTGGATCGGTGAAACTGACGACTGTTGCGGGGAGTCAAAGGGCGATCGTGCTTCCTCCTTCGGCTCCCGAGCTATCCCTTGCCTCCACAGCGGCTGGAGTTGTGGCGCAGCTTGTCCCTCACGCGGAGTAAACGAAACCTTAGAAATGTCGAAACCGAACCGCGATGCTCTTTCCAATCTCTGCGCCCTGAAATCATTCATCTTGGCTTGCAATACACCCAATCGTTCTTGCTCGACAGGCGTGATTGTGCCACTCTCTTTCTTAAGCTGGAGTCCAAAAGCTTCAAACTTGTGATGATTAAACGCTTCATTCTCCGACTGTTCTGGCGTCGGTTGCCCCTTCGGCTTCATCTGTACCGGAGCGGCAAACGGGCGACTCCGAAACTGAGTTGTTGGCTGTGGCGTGCGAGAATCCTTATTTGGGAATGAATGCGTTCTTTCGTATCCCATATCAACATCCTGCCTCTGGTAGTGTGCGTCGAGTGGTATCTGATGCCAAAGATGTTCAATCAATATTTTATTAGGTTTTGCTCTAAAACTGTCTGTAATCCTAATGAAATCGTTAGAATGGGTTGAGAAAGGTAGATAGCATTTGACCAGCGAAAAGCCTATCTATAAATGCTTCTGAGCATTTTAAAAAATGTCTATTTCAGAGGGTATCTGAAAAGTGCCATTGGCTACCTTTTACTAAGGGCGATCAGGTACTGACCTTTACGAAAAAAAAAGGGTTTGAACTGGGTCATCGTGTGACATTTTTTACTTTTCAGACACCCTCTCAGCAATCGAGAACCGCTATAGTAGTGAATTGGTGTTCTAGATCCTGCCAGTGAAGACTCGCTTAGCTGGTCCTGTCATGTAAACTCGTTGGTCTTGCTCTGACCATTCAATTTCCAAACAGCCGCCGGGGAGTTCCACCGTACAAGCGCGATCGCTTTTTCCCGTCAACACCCCAGCCACTACAGAGGCACAAGCCCCCGTGCCACAAGCCAGAGTTGCCCCAGCGCCACGCTCCC
>CBDTXL010000723.1:0-3094 GCA_965364435.1 uncultured bacterium | reverse complement strand
GTGACCAAATATGTCGTTTGGTGGGTGCATCAAAACTGGGGAACTTTTATTATGCGATTAAGTTCCATTAACTAACTGCCTGTCTGGGGTTGAGATTGCGGTTGAATAAGAACAGTGTCAAAGATTTCAAAGCTTTCACCCCCAAGCAAGCCGAACCACTCGCGCTTAGTACACCTCGCTACAGCCTGCTTTTGCTCCTTTCCTATTGAAATTGCTTAGTCCGAAGCAGACCTTAGCTTGAGAGATCGTTTTCGTTCCCTACCTCCCGAGGTGCTTTGTAGGGTGAGGGAATGCAGTCTGAGTAGTTTTTTGTAATTTGCTAAACCCATGACTTCTGCTGCTGAGCTTCCAGCTTCACAAGCTGCTGCAATGAACACCATTGCAAAGTTTAAGGACGACGCTGGGATCGGAAATGATCCCCTGCGGACTGCCACGGGCGTCTATGTGACTGTCCACGGTCATTTCTACCAGCCGCCGCGTGAGAATCCTTATCTCGACACGATCGAGCGTCAGCCCAGTGCAACGCCTTTTCACGATTGGAATGAACGGATTCACCACGAATGCTATCGCCCCAATGCCTTTGCCAGGGTGTTGAATGATCGGGGTGAAGTTGTGGGGATCGTTAATAACTATGAGTATTTGAGCTTTAACATTGGCGCAACGCTGATGTCATGGCTGGAACGCTACGATGTTGAGGTTTATCAGCGGATTCTGGAAGCTGACCGGAAAAGTTGCGATCGCCTAAATGGTCACGGAAATGCGATCGCTCAAGTTTACAACCACATCATCATGCCCCTCGCCAATGAGCGGGACAAACACACCCAAATCCGTTGGGGCAAAGAAGACTTCCGCTCCCGGTTTGGTCGTGATCCCGAAGGCATGTGGCTGGCGGAAACAGCGGTAGATTATCCGACTCTCGAAGCGTTGGTTGCAGAGGGAATTAAGTTTACGATTCTGGCTCCCTCTCAAGCTGAGCGCTGTCGCGTGATCCCCAGCGACGAGCAACCCGTCACTCAGTGGCTCGAAGTCGGCGGCTCTCAGATTGATCCCACACGACCTTATCGATGTTTCCTCTCTAATGGCAAATACATCGATATCTTTTTCTATGACGGGCCAATCTCGCGAGATATGGGCTTTAATGACGTTCTGAACAATGCCCAGCACTTCGCGGGACGTTTGGGTCAAGCAGTACGTGGGGATCATCGACCAGCACAGCTAATTTCTGTGGCAACAGATGGGGAAACCTTCGGGCATCACAAAGGCGGAACCGAGAAGTGTCTCGCCTATGCTTTTACACAAGAGTTTGTTCACCGGGGCTGGACAGTAACGAACTTTGCCCACTACCTCAGCATCAATCCGCCAACCTGGGAAGTAGAACTCAAGCCCGTAACAGCCTGGAGTTGCGCCCACGGGGTTGACCGTTGGCAGGATGACTGCGGCTGTGGCGGCGGTGGATTCTGGCACCAGAAATGGCGGCGTCCCCTGCGGGATTCCCTCGATTGGCTGCGGGATCGGTTAATTAAGGTTTACGAAGAATCAGGTCGTCAGTTCTTCCGCGATCCCTGGGCGGCACGGGATGAGTATATCCAGGTGATACGCGATCGCTCGGCTGCCAATGTTGACCACTTCCTGACTCGTCACCGGAAACGCAAACTCACACCAGCAGAACAGTTAGACGCGCTGCGCCTTCTGGAAATGCAGCGTCACGCTCTGCTAATGTACACGAGCTGCGGTTGGTTCTTTGAGGAAATTTCCCGTCCAGAAGGGGTTCAGATTCTTCGCTACGCTGCCCGTGCGTTGGAACTTGCCGGTGAGGTTGCTGGTGTCCAGTTGGAGAAGATCTTTCTGAGACGCCTCACTACTGCCCCCAGCAATGTTGAGTTCTTCAAGCATGGGGGTGAGGTCTACCGCCATCTAGTAGTATCTTCCCAAATTAGCTTTAAGCAAGTAGCCGCGTACTATGCCATCAATTCCCTGTTTGGGATGCAAGAGGTCAGAGGTAAGAGGCAAGAGGCAGAAGCACATAATTTTTCCTGCTTCCTCCATCATCCTTCCAAGGTCTACTGCTACGCTGCCCAGGAGCTAGATTACCAGATGCAACGCCTGGGATCGCTCACTCTGGCAGTGGGGCAGCTGCGGCTGGCTTCGGAGATTACCTGGGAAAGCACACATCTGGTGTTTGCTGTTGTCCATCTGGGGGGCTGGGATTTCCATTGCTGTATCCAACCGTTTAGCGGACGCCGCGCCTACAGCCAGTTGAAAGAAAAGCTATTTGACGCTTTAAAACAAGCCAGTGTGACTCAAATGATTCTGACGATGACCCAGTGGTTTGGGGGCGAGTCGTTCAGCTTACAAGACTTGTTTGCTGAAGAACGTCACCGAATCATGGGGATACTCAGTCACGAAACCCTAAGCCGGTTGGATCAGTTGTATGCACAGGTTTATCGGGATAACTACGGTGTCTTGATGGCGTTCCACCGGGATGAGTTGCCGGTGCCGCAAGAACTCCAGGTGGCAGCTGAGATTGCCCTGTCTCATCGGTGTCTAACCTCTATCAGGGCGCTGGAGCAGGAAATTAGCGATCCCCAGCTGGGTTTCAATCATTTGGTAGAACTGGAGGCGATCGCGACTGAAGCCAATCACCTACGTGCGAAGCTGAATATCCCAGAAGCCAAGCCAACTCTAGAGAAGTTGATTTTGCGATCGCTCTGGCAACTACTGCACGATGACAACCCAGACACATTGGCGGGTGATATCCACCGCGTCGAGCGTCTAATTGAGCTAGGAAATCAGCTTCACCTTGGCTTATCTCTCGACCGTTGTCAGGAACTCTACTTCAGCTGTCTGCATAACCGCATCGCCCCCCAGTGTCAACTGGCAATTCAATCCCAGTTGATGCAGCAAGAGAATGGTTCGGCTGGCTCTTCCAAGTTGGACACTTACCAGAACATCCCCCAACTCCGTCAGCGGTTACAGCTAGGTCAAAAGTTGGCTGTGGATGTCAGTAGTTGGTTGAACCCGCTGCTATAGGTTGGTTACTAGTCAAAACTATGGGGGTAGGTCTTTTACCTACCCTTCTTTTATTGGGAATTTA
>CBDTXL010000722.1:0-3100 GCA_965364435.1 uncultured bacterium | reverse complement strand
CAACAGCTGTGGCGTTATCACCCGGTCCCATTACCCCAATAACGATTTTTCTCATGGGAAGTCCACCAAACGTAGTGTGATGCTAAGCGATCGCGTTCATAGATAACGATGCAACAGCTGGGTAACGAACTGAGCGGCAGTTATGAAAGTTCGCTGTTCCGGCACACCACCCGCCGCAGGGTGAACCCACCAGCCTTGGCAGGTATTTGGCGATCGCCACAAGTCCAGATGCGCGATCGCTGGATCAGCATAGAAACTGTCCTCCCCAGCACCCAATAGCCCTGAACTCCAGTGGGTGAAGTAATCATGACTGAGCCGGTGGATCGGAAAATTGCCATACAATGGGACACCCCAGCCATCAAAAGCGATAAACGCCTTTACTTTTCCTCCCAACAGCTGCCACCCCCAAGCTGCCCCAATTGCACCAGCAACACCAGCACTGAAGCTGATAAAAACGATCGGCGTTTCTAGAAAACCAGTATGACCCTGCAAAAACTCCAAAATATGAACAGCTGAGTAAGCCGGGTAGTTTTGAGCCGGAAAAATCACAACTTTCTCAGTCCAGCCATTGGATAGATTCCCGATTTCCCCATGTTGCAACCCCTCTAAAAAGTCTTGTGTCAGCTGCGGGTTATGGATGCCGGGGCAAATAATTACAGAACTCTGTTGAGAAAACCCACTATTCATTTTGGTAAAGTCAAGTATCAGAAAGATAGCGCCACACTGTTCTATGATTAAGCTAGAAAACGAGCTGGTCAAAGCGTTTTGTTGAAAACCAAGGCTTCCTCTCTATAACTGAATTTTCCTAGCTTCAAAGGATGCGCCATCATGGAAGGTCATCACTTTTCACTGCAAAGGCTTCGCTCAAAAGTATTCTGCCTCGCTGCAACGCTGACTCTGGCGACATTGGCACTGTTGTTTTTCCCAGCTTTTGCCGAGAGAGCGCTCTCGAAAACTCGCTCTCCCCGTGTCACTCAGACGCACCACACCGGGCAACAACGCACAGGTCGTTGGATTGAAGTTGACCTCTCCCAGCAGCGATTAGTGGCTTGGAATGGCAGAACCAGGGTGCGAACCTACATTGTTTCAACCGGAAAACGAAGCACGCCAACCCGAATCGGCACCTTTGCCATTCAATCCAAGTACCGCTCGACTCGGATGCGCGGACGAAACTACAACGTGCCTGACGTTCCTTACGCGATGTTCTACTCTGGCAACTATGCGCTGCATGGTGCCTACTGGCACAATCGATTTGGTACGCCTGTGAGTCATGGCTGCGTCAACTTGCGGGTGTCTCAGGCGCGTTGGTTATACAACTGGGCACCCGTGGGCACGAGGGTTGTTGTTCATCACTAGACTTCTTGCAGAAGTAGGGAAAAGGGAACGATCTTAAAAGCCTTTTCCCCTTCATCTTTCCCCCCAGTACGGCATCGGATTCTTTCGGTTGATGGTGATTTTCTGGCATTGTTCTGGCATTGTATTTTTACTTGTGCGCTATTACCAGTGTTCCCCATTAGGGGAGTGCGATCGCGTAATCTACTCTAAGCGATCGCTGTTATCCCCTACACTTGCCACAGCCTAATTTTCTTATTCGTGTCGCCACTCACAATTGTCTTGCCATCTGAACTGATATTAACCGATTGAATTGCATTCAAATAATCGCGTGAAGATTTACCAAGCGTGCAGATTTCCTCTCCGGTTTGTAAATCCCATAATTTAACGGTTCCATCCCTACCGCCACTCACGATGAGCTTGCCGTCAAAGGAAAGGGCAACAGATCTTACCCAGTTTTTATGTCCGGTGAGAGTGTGAATTTCCTCCCCTGTCTGCCAATTCCATACTCTCACCGTTTCATCGTAACTGCCAGTTACTAGAATTTGTCCATCTGGGGTAAAACAAAGAGCAGTTACTTCACCACCCTTCCGAGGTTGTAACGTTCGGATTTCTGTTCCCGTTTGGAGATTCCAAATTTTAATCGTTCTGTCAGTAGAATCACCGCCACTGGCTAGGGTTTGTCCATCCGGGCTGAGAGCAATTTCAGTAATGTGATTATAATGCCCATTGAGGGTAAAACTGTGAATTTTTCGTCCACTTTTTAAATTCCAGACACCAATTGTTTTCCCCTTACTACCACTCACTAAAGTTTGCCCATCTCGGGTTGTAGCAACCGACACAATTCTAGCTGGATGCTTTGAATAAGTGACGATTTCTGCAATTTCATCTGGATATTCAATTAATCTGTGAATCTCTTCTCCCGTCTGCCAATTCCAGACTGAAATCGTGTGGTCGTAGCTAGCACTAATGGTGGTTTTTCCATCTGAGCTAGAAATCAGGGAACAAATCCCCCGCGAATGGAGTTTAAGAGTGCGAATATCTTCTAGAGACTGCCTATCCCAAACTTTGATAGTACCGGTTCCGTCACCACTAAATAAAGTCTTTCCATCAGGGCTAAAAGCAACAGCCGTTACATAGTCTGAATGTCCGCCAAGGATGTTTGAACAGATCGGGTTATATGTCCATAATACTTTTAAAACACCGGGTAAGTGTGTATTATCTATCAGTAACTTATAAGCCGTTTTGCGGATTTCTTCGGTTTCATCTCTCAGGTATTCGATTACTAGATCTAAGCCTGGTTGTCCGTACTTCAAGGTCTCCGATAAAGCGACAATTCGTTTCTGGACAATTGGACTCGCTAACCGTAGCTTAACTGATTCTAACCCTCCTAAGACAGCAGCACCACTGGGGACTGATACTTGACGACCAAGAACGGCATCATATTCTCTGGGTTGATTGGGGTTTTCTGGCATTGTATTTTTACTTGTGCGCTATTACCAGTGTTCCCGATTAGTGGAGTGCGATCGCAACTCAAGCATCAGATTATAGGCTTTTTACTGCTTCACAAAGATCGGGTTCCAAAATTTACTCTAGCGAGAGTGACAAAAGAGAGATATGCAAGAGGTCTACTCTAAAACTTCCAGCACCGCTTTGGGCGAAAGCTTATCTTTAAACCAGACAATTTTTGCTGGTACATTCTCCACCTTAACGCCTGCTTTCTCCAAATTTAGTCGCTCAGAAATCGCAAGAATCAGGTTGTCGCATT
>CBDTXL010000721.1:0-3104 GCA_965364435.1 uncultured bacterium | reverse complement strand
AAGCAAACTATTCTTTGCCCACAATTAAATCCCCTCATTCTTAATAATCCAAAGCTTTTACCCTTCAGTCATAAGAGTCCCGATAAAGCCTTCATATAATTACTCTAAAAACATACAGCCAGAAAATAAAATAGCTGTAAAGTTATCAACTTTAGGGTGACATCCACACAGAAGGATGGTAATAATGATAGAGAACTCTTGTAATACACATATTTGTATTCTGTATGACAGGAGTTTTAAATTAATTGTCACTTCCTCAGCTCCTAGAGTCTAAGCCTAGAGGTGAGAGGTCACGGTATTGACTTGCATAAAGTAGATGCTGAAAGTTGTACATCAAGAATTTTCATTAGCAGACTAGGTGTGTATTTCCTTAGCTAAAACGCCTACAACATCTTACTTTTCAGGATTTTTATTCACGTATTCACGGAGATAGTGTGGTGAAAACTGCTCAAGAGATGCCTCCTCTTGTCTCTATCAGCCTGTCTAGTGCTGCCAAGCAAATTCAGTTTCTCAAAACTTTGAAACCGCTTAGGTTTACTGGTCAGCTGGTGTTCACAAGTTCAAAGGAACAACCCTGGGTTTTTTATCTATACCAGGGTCACATCATGTATGCCACTGGGGGAAATCATCCAGTGAGACGCTGGCAAAGAAATTTGACGGTTCACTGTTCTCAGATAGTTGCTTATAGCTCAGTAATGCAGCGTGATCTAGCTTTTATCAAGGCTAGACAGTTCACCAGCTGTTGGGAATATCAGCTTTTGTGCTTATGGGTAACGCAGCAAAAAATCACTCCTGAGCAAGCAAGCAACATGATTCACTCTGTAATCACGGAGGTGTTATTTGATGTAGCGCAAGCGACACGTGTGATTTATCAAATCAACCCTGATAACACGTTATCTCCGGAACTTAGCTTGATAGATGTGCATGAAGCGATCGCAGAAGTTCAAGAGCTTTGGCAAGTTTGGCGGAATGCTAAGATTGGCGACCATTCTCCCGACAAGGCACCCGTAATTAAGGAACCAGAGAAACTCCGAAAGCGCACATCAGCAGAGGTTTACCAAACTCTGAGCAAGCTACTAAATGGGCAACACACTCTGCGTGACATAGCTATGCAGATGAAGCAGGATGTTGTGCACGTAACCCGTTCACTCATGCCCTACATTCAATTGGGGTTGATAGAACTAATTAGCATACCCGATCTACCAGCTCTAGTTGACGCAGGTGTTCCTAAGAAGCTGTCCGCTTCTACAAATCCCACCGTACCGCTGGTTGCTTGTGTGGATGACAGTCCTTTGGTTTGCAAAACGATGGAATCGCTCCTCACGGCAGCAGGCTATCGGTTTATAGGCGTGGAGGATGGGGTGCGAGCATTCGCAATGCTGTTAGGTAACAAACCGGATTTGATCTTTTTAGATTTAGTCATGCCCAATACTAACGGGTATGAAATTTGTTCTCAGTTACGCAAGCTCCCTTATTTCCGTAATACACCGATTTTGATCTTGACCGGGAATGACGGCATCGTAGATCGGGTTCGAGCCAAGCTTGTCGGAGCTTCAGATTTTCTCAGTAAACCAATCGATGCTGGGAAAGTGCTTAGCGTGATCCGTAAGCACTTAAAGCAGGGTGCCCAAGGGTTGAACGTTGAAGGTTGAAGGGTCTGTTGTTAATTAATGAGGTGAATCCCGTGAGTACTGCCCTGATTGTTGACGATTGTTTAACTGATATGCAAGTTCTCTCCCGTTGTTTGCAGCAAGGAGGTCTCAATGTCTTGACAGCTAACAGTGGAGAAGAAGCCCTCGCAAAACTTAGTAGCCAGAAACCGGATGTCATTGTTCTAGATATCGTCTTACCGGACGCCAGTGGGTTTGATGTTTGTCGTGAGATCAAAGGTACCGTCGAGACCCGCAACATCCCTGTGATCATCTGCTCGACAAAAGGAGGTGAGATGGATAAATTTTGGGGCATGAAACAGGGAGCAGATGCCTATCTTGCCAAACCTGTTGATCAGGAAGAATTTGTACGCACCGTTAAAGGGCTGATTAAAAGCTAAGTCTGATTTCAGTTGTTAATTAATGAGATGAATACCATGAGTACTGCTTTAGTTGTTGAAGATTCCGTAACCGATATGCAAGTTCTCTCCCGCTGTCTACAGCAAGAGGGTCTCAATGTCTTGACTGCCAACAGTGGAGAAGAAGCCCTTGCCAAAATTAGTAGTCACAAACCGGATGTCATCGTTCTAGACGTTGTCCTACCCGGCACCAGTGGGTTTGAGGTCTGTCGTGAACTCAAAGCCGCAGCCGATACACGCAACATTCCGATTGTCATCTGCACGACCAAAGGGGGCGAGATGGATAAATTTTGGGGCATGAAACAAGGAGCAGATGCCTATCTCGCCAAGCCTGTTGATCAGGCAGAATTTGTACGCACCGTTAAATGGTTGATCAAAGGCTAAGCATTAGAGAAAATCAATGTCCAACTTTTTATCAGTCCCAGAGTCCCTATCAGCACCGAGGACAGACGCGAGTAATCGCGTCTCTACCTCCTCAAGAGAAAGTGAACAGTTTTTGCGGTTTCATCTTGTCCCCGATACAACTGCTCTGTTGCCGATTCAACAAGTAACTGAAGTGCTGACGATTCCCCGTGGCCAGATTGTGCCGATTTTTCAAATGCCTGCCTGGGTAATGGGGGTGTACAACTGGCGGGGTGAAATTCTCTGGATAGTTGATTTGGGGCACTTAGTTGGACTCACTCCCTGGTACGAACAGGCTATCAGTGCTTCAGCCTATAAAGCAGTTGTGCTACAGGCTCGTTCCAACCAGGCAGTACCCACCAACGTTAAGAGCCAGATGCTAGGGCTAGTGGTAAACCGGATAGAAGATATTGAGTCATGCAATCCAGATTGGATTCAATCCGCGCCATCATCTACTATTTCCCCTGAACTAGCCCAATTTTTGCGCGGATACTGGTTGACATCAAACGGTGAGATGCTGGCGGTTCTTGAGACTCAAGCCATTCTTGCGGCGATGCCCAAGAATCCAGTTTCAGCTGATCAAAACAGTTATTAGTTGTTAGACAGCTATCTGTTCGTATCTCGTTCCTGGATT
>CBDTXL010000720.1:0-3105 GCA_965364435.1 uncultured bacterium | reverse complement strand
TCCTCTCTCCAGCTTTGATGCTACTGAAGAATTGCTTCTGCCGACTCTGGTTGCACGTTTTTTTCAGAATCAGGACTTACGCAACTGTCACATGCAATGATGCAACAGCGCCGTGGAAAAAAACAGCGAGAGCGTTGCGCTGCTGCTTTCAGCAGATCGCATCAAAATCCGCTTGACTGAACTGAACATGGTGATCTGTGGGATCAACAGACCACAAACTACTTTCGCTCAAATGATGCAATCAAAGGATTGTTAGATGCTAATAGTTGATTTAGAGCAACGATGGCTGTTGCCTGGGAACGAACATGTGCATCAATGAATAAACCAATCGCTTGGGCCATTAAACTTCGCAGTTGTTCTTCTGGCTGGCTAGCTGGAAAGTCTAGGAATCCTGTACCCGTGGTGGCATCAATTGGATCGGCAACAGAAAAATGGTTAGCTCCTTCCAGAAGGAGCAGATAACTATCACCTCTACCCCCCGCGATCGCTTCCCGGAAGGTACGCACAACTGGAGTTTGAGCTTGTTCCCATGTCACTCCATAACGATGGCTGCTATTAAAAATAACTCCATCGCAGGTTCCTCCAATCAGTAGTAACGGATATGAATCAGGCAGGGGTAAGATTGTACCTGCTTCGTACCCAAGCTTTACAGTCGCTGCTGTATGTGCACCATAGGCAAAAGCGGCTACAACTTGTGGGAAAAAACGTGAGCTTGCATTTTCAATGGCGACTCTACCTCCAGCAGAATGCCCACCTAGAATAATCTGGTTTAAGTCGAGCAAGCCAGCTAAAACCCCTTCAGCTTGTAAATGCTCTAATGCTGCTATCAAGGTTGGTAAAGCGGAGGCTGTCGGTCCTGTTCCATAGAGATGGGGAGCCAACATCTTAATGTCAACACCTGGAGTGAGAGCCACCATCCCAGGTAAATTTTCAGCGACCCAGGAAAACGTAACGACCACAAGCCCACGCTCTGCCAATTTAACAGCCAGCCATTGATACAGTTGAGAACCACAGTTAATGCCGTTGAAAAAAATGACGACCTTGAATGGCGAGTGTTGAGAATCAGCAGGAACAATACCCAGATTCTGTTCTTGG
Source organism: uncultured bacterium (assembly GCA_965364435.1). GTDB lineage: Bacteria > Cyanobacteriota > Cyanobacteriia > Cyanobacteriales > Coleofasciculaceae > CBDTXL01. The sequence continues at coordinate 2,010 of CBDTXL010000720.1, read as the reverse complement.
TCGCTGCCTGACATCTGGGCTGGGTAGAAAACCTTTAGGTGAATAGTGTCATAGGGGGAAGAAGCCTCTTCAACTGTAGCAGCTCCCAAAAGTGCTCGAACATTCATAATATGCCGATTTCAGCTACTCAAATTCAGTAGTAGTGCGGTCTAACACCGTCTGTGCTATAGTTATACCGCACCGAACCTAACGCGATCGCCCTCGCCAGTTGCGTAAGTCCTGAAAAACTGTGTCCAATTTAACTCTTCCGTGCGGGAAGTCCCCATGTGGAGCGTAGCGGAACTTGGGGATGAAAGCACGGTCTTTTCTGTTAGTTATTTGGGCTAACTAATGGTGGTATAATTGGCAAATGATAGTAACACGTAGGGTCACTTTTCGCTTATATCCGAACAAGCCTCAAGAAGCAAAAATGCATTATTGGCGCAGGCTTCATAAAGATTTGTTCAATGCCTGTCTTGCTGAAAGGAAGACAGCATATCAGCGTGAGAGTCGCTCTATTGGGTACTTCGACCAGCAAAATGCTTTACCTAAATTCAAAGAGCATTGGGAAGATTATAAAGAGCTAGGCTCCCAAGCTTTACAAGCAACTGTGAAGCGTGTCGATTTCGCATTCCAGCGCTTCTTTCAGGGCTTAAGCAAATACCCAAGATTCAAGTCATCTCGCTATTACAGGGGATGGACTTATTCGGGAGTTGCTGGATGGAAAGTTCATTCAAATGGAGGAAATGGACAGCTAGAAATATCAAAAATGGGCAAGATTCAAATGAGGGGCAAAGCAAGAACGTGGGGAACTCCTACGACTTGCACTATTGTTTGGAAAAATAACAAATGGTATGCCTCTATTACGGTTAAGTGTGATGTTCAACGTCAAACAGGAGCTGGAGCTGTTGGAATTGATCTCGGTACATTGACGGCTGTTGCTTTTGATAATGGAGAGAAGATTGATAATCCCAGGTTTTTAGCTTCGACTCAAGCTGACATCAGGAAAGCTTCAAAAGAATTGAGACGTAAACGCAAACCAGAGAAACGCAAATCGCAAGCCTCTCGTAGATGGAAGAAAGCAAGAAAAAAGGTTTCTAATCTCCAAAAAAAAGTAGCAAACAGGCGTCAAGATTGGGTTCACAAAGTAGCTGCACAAATAACTCGCGATAATAGCTTGGTTGCTACAGAGACTCTGAACGTTAAAAACCTGACAGCTAAAGCCAAAAAGGGCAAGAGAAAACGTCAGAAAACTGGGCTGAATCGCTCAATTCTTGACGTAGGATTCGGGATGCTACGAAGTGCCATCAAGTACAAAGTAGAGGAGGCCTTTGGCTTCTTTATAGAAGTCCCAGCCCAAAAAATAAAGCCATCTCAAACTTGCCCGAAATGCTTGGCACAAAAGAAAAAAGAGTTGAGCGAACGCAGACATTGTTGTGAAAATTGCGGATACACAGTCGATAGAGATGTAGCATCCGCAATTGTTTGTCTCAACTGGGCGCTTGGAACGAGCGTCCTAGACGTAGAGCAGAAAGCTCTAGCTAAAACCCCTCATCGATGTGGAGGATTTAGCCAACTTTCGGCGTCGAAACGTCAGAAACCTCGGACGTAGCGTAGCGGAGTCCGTAGGTAGTTCATTTGAGAACTGCGATATTAACCGAAGCGATCGCACTTCATCGGCAAGGCACTAGAAGGAAAACACGGGGCGGCAAGAGATGCGATCGCTCATCTCTCAAGCCGCCCCAATAGAGAGAGCTTAATCTACCCCCTGCCATTCTTCGACAGCTGCTAGAAAGATATTCACTAGGGTATTGTCAACTCGCTCTCTTATCCCTTCAGTGCCAGCTTCTTTAAGCGCCACTATTACCTGCGCTTTCAGAGTGGGATTACTCTCAATAACCCTGAGCGCCTCTGTTACGACTGCGAGTTTTTCGAGCGGGGTATTTGTGCGATAAGTCTGCCCCAATTGTTGCAAAAGCTGCTCAAGAGCCACTGCCGCTTGAACTAAGTTTGGTTTTAAGGTGTGGTGGT
>CBDTXL010000719.1:0-3111 GCA_965364435.1 uncultured bacterium | reverse complement strand
TAGGAGCGACGCTCTCCTGCCTGAGCAACAGCAGCTCGTTGTGCCTCCACCCTACGTTGAGCGGCTGCTACTGCCTTTTGTTCTGTACGGATTTGTTCAAGAGCAGAGCGCAAAGTCTGTTCAGCCGTTTGGGCAGCCGTTTGAGCTAATTCGGCTTCTTGCTTGGAAATTGCACCTTGCGCCCCAAGCGTAGCCCTTCTTACGGCGTCTACTCGTGCTTGGTTTAGTTCTACTCTGGCTTGTTCGGCTCTGGCACGAGCATTACTAACTTGAGTTTCGGCGCGTGCTACTTCTGATTGGAGTGCCGCTAGTTCCGCTTGTTCCTGACTCAGCGTCGTCATCAATATCGAGTCATCGACCTGAGCGAGAATTTGACCCTGCTTAACTGGGTCACCCACACCCACATTAAGGTTGAGCAGTCTGCCTTCGACTTGAGCGCGTAGAGAGACTTCTCGCACGGGTGTGGTTGTGCCAATGTACTCTATGGGTTTTTCGAGTACACCAGTTTTCGCGATCGCCACATCTACCGGCGTGACGCCTCCCCCCTGTTGTGAGCCAGGGACACGAGACTGAGCTTCTGCTTGGCTTTTGGGCAGAGAACTACACCCAGATAAAGCAACTACCAAGCCTGCCATTACTACCAAGCTTCCCAGATTTGACAGCGCTAGCGCACCCGAAGAGGGCGTGGGGCAACGGTGTTGAACAGCCCGGAGCTGTTTTCCTTGAGCTATCGTAGCGGCTCGATGAGCAGATTTAGAGTTGAAAAACACGCTTCAGGTTCCAATCAGGGTACTATCGGTCTGACATCCCAAGGGGATTTCAACAGACAACCGGCTTTTCTCCAGTTTGAGCGTCATCAGTTGAGTTAGGCTCTAGCTTGAGAGTGAAGTGAAGGGGCGATTTACCTTTAAAGGGCAAGTCCTAACGCGATCGCTCTACTCAGTAGAGCAGCACGCTCCGCTTCAAAGGATCGGCTGCAACTCAAAAAACGATTTGCAACGTTCCCTCGCTGCACCTTGCTGCCAAAAGTTCGTTGCAAACTTTTGCTTATTCTTGTTAATAATATTTTAACTATTGTAACATCCTCCCGGCACTAACGCGAGCAGGAGCATCCCAATGCGTGCAAATAGACTCCTGTGGGGTAGGCGATACGAGCAGCCCCGTGTATAGGGCGGGCAGGATGCCCACCCCACACGGAATGTCGCTTTTGTCGATTTTGATTTCTTGACCGACTCCCTAGACGCCGATTTCCTTTGTCCAGATCCGTCCATAGTTGCTGGGAATAGTCAACCCGTACTCCACATTACTTGGGACGCCTATCAAGTTGTTTTGTCCGTCGAGTTCTTCGTGATAATCTCCACTAATTGGAAACCAGAATGGCACCGTCTGATCCGCATCGCCAAAGTTGAGCGCTACCAGACTGAAGCTGTTGCCGTATTGGCGAGAGAAAAGCAGGACATTTTTCGACTGGTAACGGTCATACTCGTTGTAAAAGAAATAGTTGCCATCACGGAACTGAGGTTTCTCGCGGCGCAGTTTCAGCAGCTTCCGTACTAAAGCAATTACGCTTGTGCCAATGGGGTCATAGAAATAGTCCCAACGGACTGGTCGCAACAACATCACTCGTCCAAAACCTTGGTCGGGAAGGTAATAGTTTTCTCCAAACTCTTGACCTTGCCAAAGCAAGGGAATCCCTTTGGCAGTGAGCATGCCTATCAGGTAGGGCTGGACTTTGTACCACAGGTCACGATTCCCTTCTTTTAATAACTCATTATCGCGATTGATAAAGCCAAAGTTGCAGACGAAGCGTTGGTGGTCGTGATTCTCAATATATTGCAGCGCCGTTTTTGCGATCTTGTCACCATTGCTTGTCACCTCTAGCGGATAGCTATCAAGACCCAAACGAAAGCCGAGATTAGTCAATTGGTCTCGATTTCCATGAGCTACATCCTTAGCTGCACCCAATGTCTCGTTTTGCCAAGTACAGTTGCTATAGGTGCTATTAAGAATTTCTTGTGGTCCTTCTAATTGTTCAGCACACTGGATGAGGTTGATGGTATCGTTGTTAAAAAATTTCTGCCAGTGACCACCAGCGTCTTTCTTATCTTTGACCGTTTGGTAGGTATGATAAGTCAGATTAGCATAGCCTTTTCCTGCCGAGCCATCCCAGTAATTAGGTACACAATCATACCGAAAGCCATCGACGTGATAACGGTCGAGCCAGTAGTAATTAACTGTGAAGAAAAAGTCTTGGGTAAACTTGCGGTTATAGTCTGTGCTTTCGCCAAAATAATCCTTGGCGAATGAACCCATGAAGGGGTTTTCCTTGTATCGCAGTTGTCTGTAAACATAAGAGTAAGGAAAACTGTCGCTGGTGTGACCATAGACAGCATCCAAGATGACGGCGAGGTTTTTTTGGTGTGCCGCATCTATCAATTTTTGGAAATCTTTCCTGTTGCCAAATCGCTCATCGACACCAAAGTAGCCAATTGGCAGATAGCCCCAGTCTACGGTCAGGGCAACATTGGAGATAGGCATCAGCTCAATGCAGTTAACTCCCAAATCTGCCAGATAATCCAGTCGTTCAATTGTCCCATCGATATCTGTGCCGAACTCGTCGATCATCAGTTCGTACATAACCAGATCGTTCAACGCTGGAGTTTTCCAGACATTTTCGTTATCGCTCCATACATGGTCTTCGTATCCCACGGTGATGGCGGATAACTTGCCAACGCCAAATTCTCTTGCAAAGGGGTCAATGATCCAATCGATTTCTGGGTTATTGGGGTTTTTCAGGCAATAGCGGTAGACGTAGGTTCCGGGACTACCCCATGCAGATTTTGAATTGGGTTTTGGTTGGCTTTTAATATCTACGTTTACTGACCAATAATCGCCATATTCTGGATCGATTGAATGAGTTAATTCAAACACACTCGGCTGCATGTCTTGCAGGAATTGATCTTGTTCGTGGATGACTTTGACCCACAGCCGATTGCCGTCGCTTGCAGATACCCAAGGCAGAAATAGTCCGAAGTCAATGCTTCCATTGGTTTCTCTGGCTCCAAGCTTATCCAACGGTAGAAGTTTCATCTGAGATTTCCTTGGTTAGTT
>CBDTXL010000718.1:0-3113 GCA_965364435.1 uncultured bacterium | reverse complement strand
TAATGAACTTGAGAAACCTAAGTGACTACCCCTATCCGTCTGGACGGCGGGTGGTTATGGGCAAGCGGGGCGCTGTTGCAACGAGCCAGCCTCTGGCGACTCTAGCTGGTATGGAGATGTTCTGGGCTGGGGGAAATGCAGTCGATGCTGCCTTGGCAATGGCGATCGCACTTACTGTAGTAGAACCCACTGCCAACGGTATTGGCTCAGACGCCTTCGCCCTCGTCTGGGACGGGAAACTACAGGGTCTCAATGCTTCTGGCAGAAGTCCTCAAAAACTCACTCAAGAGCCGTTTGCTGGGATGGAAGAAATTCCCTCGTTTGGGTGGCTCCCTGTAACCGTGCCGGGAGCGGTATCCGCTTGGCGAAGTTTATCAGAACGTTGGGGAAAGCTACCGTTTGAGCAGCTGTTTGAACCTGCAATTCGGTACGCAGAGGAAGGCTTCCCCGTCTCACCTGTAACGGCAACTGCCTGGAAGCTTGCAGCCGCCGTTTATTTACCCCTCACTGCTCCTGAGTTTGGGCCTTTTAAAGACGTATTTTTCCCTGGTAACCGCGCACCCGCCGCTGGGGAGGTATGGGGAAGTATACTTCATGGCAAGACATTGAGAGCGATCGCACAAAGTGGTGGCGAAAGTTTTTACCGAGGGGAAATTGCCCAAAAGATTGCTGACTTTGCTGCTGACACTGGTGGCTTTCTAACAACAGCTGACCTCGCCGCACACCAAGCCGACTGGGTAGAACCCCTCTCAACCAACTATCGCGACCTTACGGTTTGGGAAATTCCCCCCAATACCCAAGGGATTGCCGCTTTGATGGCTTTAGACATTCTAGAAGGCTTTGACCTCGATCGCTATCCTCGTGAGTCAGTTGAAAGCTACCATCTGCAAATCGAAGCGATGAAGCTAGCCTTTGCCGATGTTCACCGGCACGCTGCTGACCCTCGCTTTATGGAAGTGGCAATCGAACACCTCTTAGATAAAGCTTATGCGAAAGAGCGCCGACAGCTAATTGGAGAACAGGCTATTCCCCTTGCTAACCCTGGCTTACTCAAAGGCGGAACCGTTTATCTAGCTGCCGCTGATGGAGAACTGATGGTTTCCTTCATCCAATCCAACTATCAAGGCTTTGGCAGTGGGATTCTCATTCCCGGAACCGGGATAGCCCTGCAAAACCGGGGTGTTGGTTTCACCTTGGAAGCGGGTCATCCCAATCAATTGGCACCCGCTAAACGTTCCTTCCATACCATTATTCCCGGTTTTCTCACACAAGACGGTCAACCGTTGGGACCATTTGGGGTCATGGGGGGAGCCATGCAGCCACAGGGACATCTGCAAGTGGTGGTTAACCTGGCAGACTACGGGATGAACCCTCAATCCGCTCTCGATGCCCCCAGATGGCAGTTTATTTCTGGGAATAGAGTGCTTTTAGAGCAGAGTGTACCCCGTCACGTCGCCCTGGCACTAGCTGAACGGGGTCATGATGTTCAGGTAAGCGCGGAAGGGGGACTGTTTGGGAAAGGTCAAATCATCCTAAGCCGCGAAGGAGTTCTCGTGGCGGCTTCTGAACCCCGTGGGGATGGGTTGGCACTGGCGCTGTAAAAAGGGGGAGAAGTTCATTGCTGATGCAAGGATTTTTAACCACAGATGGACACAGATGAACACAGATGGATTTGATAGGATTGATCGACGAGAGAGCAAGAGGTCTATTGTCTGTTCAATATGCCCTTGGGTAAGATAATTACTTTTAAAACAGACTGTCTACGTTTTCCCATCAGCTAGAACAACGATGAAACGAAGGCTCATAGTAGGAACAACAGCAGCGATCGCGATGACGGCAGTAGCGATCGCAGGAACTGGGAGCTATGTGTCTCAAAGCTTTGCCCAGTCGCCGCCAAGTTCGGGTTCAGTGACACAGAACAGTCCAAAAGAACTTGTGGATGAAGTCTGGCAAATTGTTGACCGACAGTATATTGATAGTACCTTCAACGGGAAGGACTGGAGAGCTGTGCGCCAGCAGTATTTGAATCGTTCCTATGCATCTCAAGAGGAGGCATATAAAGCGATTCGGGAAATGCTAGGGGAGTTGGGCGACCCCTTGACTCGGTTCATGAACCCTCAGGACTTCAGGAAAGTGCAGATGCAGACAACTGGAGATTCAACCGGGGTGGGGGTGGAACTAATTCAGGATAAGACAACAAAGGAACTAGTGGTTGCCACTCCCATTGAAGTTGCCCCTGCCTACAAGGCTGGGATTTTGCCTGGGGATATCCTCGTGAAAATTGATGGTGAAAGCACCCAAGAACTATATTCCTATGAAGCCGATACGCGCACCCAAGGTCCAGTTGGGACGACGGTTGTTCTGACAGTGCGGCGGGGTCAAAAGGAACTGGAGTTTAAGATTACCAGAGAGCAACTTGAATCGTCTCCGGTGCGCTACCGCACCCAGAAAACCCCCGTTGGCTCCATTGGCTACATCCGCCTGAGTGAGTTCGGTGCAAATGCCGCTTCGGAAATGCGAGATGCGATCAAAGATTTAGAACGGCAGCAGGTTGCTGGTTACATATTGGATCTGCGTACTAACTCAGGTGGACTACTCTACTCCATCATTGAAATTGCTCGAATGTGGTTGCAAGAGGGTACTATTGTCTCTACCTTCAACCGTCAGGGAGAGATAGATCGTCAGCAGGCCAATCAAAAAGCTCTCACCCAGAAACCACTCGTTATCCTGGTCAATGAAGCGACAGCTAGCGGTAGTGAAATCCTCGCCGCAGCATTGCAGGATAAGCAGCGAGCCATTTTGGTGGGTGTCCAAACTGCTGGATATAACTCGATCCAGTCGGTGCGGGGATTGGGAGATGGATCTGGTTTGGCTGTAACCATTGCCAAGTGGCGTACCCCCAAAGAACGAGATATTAGCAAGTCAGGAATTACCCCCGATGTGGTTGTGAACCTGACACAAGCTCAACAAGAAGCCATGATTCGAGAGCGTTCAGCAGGTACAAACGCTGACCCTCAGTACGCTAAGGGTGTGGAGAGGCTCACTCAATTGATACAGAGAAACACTGGTCAAAAATGACATAAGGATGTCGTGAATCTAGATGCTGCTGGTGC
>CBDTXL010000717.1:0-3114 GCA_965364435.1 uncultured bacterium | reverse complement strand
GTAAGGGAAAATCTGTGTTCCCTAGGAAAAGCCAGCGCCATAGCCGTTAGGGTATGGCGTCTGGAGTATGTCACGTTTCAGAGGTAGAGGATTGACTGACAATCGGTGACAAGTAAGCCACTAAAGCTCCAAGGAGGAAGCCGATAATATTGCGAAATAGTGGCAGCCAATCAGAGGTTCGGGTAATTACGGGTCCAATCCCGAAGGCAATAAACAGGATGCCCCAGAGGGGTGAGAAAATCAAAGCCCACTGCCAAGCAAAAATCTGTCCCTCTTTGCGAGGAATAGCCGCAAATCCACAGATTACCCCACCCAACACTGAAGTAATGAGAGTGAGAATCCATTGTTCCCGTGGAAGACCGGGCACAACGCCGCAACCCCCCTGACGCAAACAATTCTTAATTGTATTTAAAGATTCAACAATCGATTGGTTTTCACCATTCTCGCGTACAAAGTAGAGGTTGCCGAAGCGTGTCTGCAACTCAACCCAGAAGGTGCGAGGTAGGAACTGATAAAGGTCATCGCCAACGTTGAAACCAAGGAGATTACCGCCCCGTGCGTCAGCAATGAGTAAAACACTTTTATCGTTGAGTCCCCAGAAATTTTTTACTGCCCGACCGGGTGTGCGGTCATATTGAGTCAAAACTCGCAGTTTCCAGCCAGTTTCAGCCTCAAAAGTTTCCAAATCTTTGATTAGTGCCTCTTCTTGAAGCGCAGGGAGGAAGTTAGCAAGATCAATTACCGGCGTCTGAGTTTTAGGCAGTAGGTCGGGATTGTCGTAAGCTTGTGCTACTGGCGCGATCGCCCAAACTGAGACGGCCAGGAAAAACGCCGCTAGGGATACCAGAAGTCGTTTTGGAAAAATTTGCTGCATCGTGAATTTATCTCAAAGTCTCTAGCGTGGACACTGAGGGGATGTTTTAAACGAAGGATAAGGTCAAACTAAGAATTTCTTTACACTTGTTTACTTTAATCTAATATTGGTGGCGATCGCAAAGCGTTTAGCTATTGAGTTAAGCAATATTACTTAAAACCGACCTTCCGCACCTTGAACTGTCACCTCTGGGATTCTGGCTCCGTACTCCGGATGAGGCAGTACTAGGGTGCGTTAATGACGCCCCCTACACGGGGTGTGGTCAAAATCAGTTGGGGGAGTTGGGGGAGTTGGGGGAGTTGGGGGAGTTGGGGGAGTTGGGGGAGAAAATACTTCCCAATCTTCCCCACTTCCAGTTCTGATGAGAAATAGGCAACTTAAATGCACACTAGCTTAATATTCTGTGCTTTCGTCAGACGATTCCAAGTCATCGTATTGCCTTGGTGAAAGAGAATCATCGTGGGTGTCCTGATAAGATGCTTCGCGATCGCGAGGATCGGCATCCTTATGGTCGGCATCTCGCTCTCGATAGGGATTTTCTGCTGATGAGGGTTCAGCCATTGGGGCAGCAGTTTCATGCTCACGAAGCTCTAGAGGCATTCGTTGAGACGGTGGGAGGCGGTCGATTGACCTGCGCCCTGTTGAGGGACGCCTCCAGGTTTTCCAGGCGGCTTTGACACCTGCAACAACACCACGAGTATTGACCTCCACCTTTTTCGCTTGGTTTCTAGCGCCGCTGAGACTTTGGTCAACTTGTTTAACCACTTGACCAGCGCTTTTCACGCCCTCGCTGACATCATCCGTCAAATCACTGATTTCCAAACCCGTTAGGCGAATCGCCTCCAGGGTTGGCGGCAATTCCCGCCGGAGAGTGTCAGCTAACTTTTCAATACTTCGCGCCGCCCGCCCTAATTCTTGCAAGGCAGGCAGTGCCGCTATTAAGACAGCAGTTAAGCTGACGGCAACCAAGAGGATGGATAGTCCTAGCCAAAATAGAGGGTCAATCACCGAAAGGTCGCCTACAGCTGGTGGTCAGGAACCGACGGATGTGACTCAGTCGCCACTTCAGCCTTGGACTGTTTAATTTCTAGACTCTCCCGCCCAGAAGCCTCAATGCCTGCCGCGATCGCCTCCCGCAGTCGAGCCATTGTGCCATCCCAGTTACGCAGTGCAGATTCTGAAAGGCGGTCGGCTTGCAGTTGCACACTGGTCGATAGATCTTCGGCTAACTCTGGTAAGGCGTTTGCGGATTTCTTCAACAACTGTCGCGTATCCCGACCTGTGCGGGGCGCAATCAGTAAACCTGTCACGGTTCCGATGGCGCTGCCCAACAGCAGTCCCCCAATAAATGATCCAGCACTTTTCTTTGACATCTTCTGGTCTCTATCCCTACACCAATTCTATGCATTTGCTCAGGGAAATTGTGCTTGATCCCTGAGTAGTCTGCTGTTTTGCTAAGATGCCTAGTATTATCCGCTTAAGCTCGGTCACTTGACATCATCAGAATGCGATCGGGTCTTTCAAGGGAATGGGAGGCGATCGCTCTATGCAAAGATGTGAAGAATTAGCACCTACTCTTACCCTCGCCTTCTGTTGCGCTTTGGACGCCGTAACCGTTTGGCTTGCGATCGCGAAGCGCTGCGACGCGCAGAGCGCCAAACGCTTTGTCCCAAACCCAAGAGCGTCAAAACTTGCTGAACTTTTTGCAGTTGAAGTTCCAGTTGCTGATAACGCTCTCTCAAGCCTTGGACGCCTACCTGCCCGTTAGATATAGCATTGGGGGCACCATGTAACACAGCATAGGTATTGCGCTCAGCTATCGTCAAAACATCTGCTGCTGCCGCTAGCGCCCGCCGCAAATTCCACACTCGCCAAGCTACATATAGACATATCAGCGAGATCAACACATTGAGAACTACAACAACCGTCAGCATGTTTGATATGCCATCTGCAATCGACTTGAGGACTCCAACTCGAACCCGTGTGAGTACTATAAGCTATCCCATTTAGTACCCAAACAAACCGTAAATCTTATAAAAAACTGTCACACAGGATAAATGTGACAGACCTGGAACCTATTAATTTGTGTTGGTTTAGCTTATGCCAGGAGGCGGATTTGAACCGCCGACACGAGGATTTTCAGTCCTCTGCTCTACCAACTGAGCTATCCCGGCTTGTGATTTTTCGCGCTTAACTAAGTTAGCAAACTTCATTAGGTATTGGCAAGCACATCTCAAAAA
>CBDTXL010000716.1:0-3115 GCA_965364435.1 uncultured bacterium | reverse complement strand
CCACAGGTGCTAATAACTACAGTGCTTTAGTTGGGACGCCTAATGCTTTTGCCTTTGGAACGCCCCAGACACCAGGAGCGATCGTTAATGCGGGGCAGCTAGCTGTGGGAGAGGGGAAGAATCTCACACTCCTAGGCGGTACTGTGGTCAGCACGGGGACTCTGACGGCACCCAGAGGTAACATCACTGTGGCAGCTGTGCCTGGAGAAAACTTGGTACGTCTCAGCCAACCTGGACACCTTCTGAGTTTAGAGATTCAACCCACAGGGGCGCAAGACCTTGCGCCCCTACCAGATAACTTCTCGGTGTTATCCCTCCCTCAACTGCTGACGGGCAAAGGTGGGGGGAATGCCACCGGAGTTACGGTCAACAATGCTGGGCAGGTGGTACTGACGGGTTCCGGCATACAGGTGCCTACATCTGTTGGCACTACTATTGTGTCCGGCAGCGTGGATGTATCGGGCGCTGCACTGGGCCACAAAGGTGGCTCTGTGAAGGTTGTGGGCGACAAGGTGGGACTCGTGGGCGCTAATATTAACGCTTCCGGCACCCAGGGCGGCGGCACCGTGCTGATTGGCGGCGATTATCAGGGTCATGGTACGCTGCCCCGTGCATCTCGCACGTTTGTTAGTAGCGATTCTGTGATTAATGCTGACAGTCTCCTCAACGGGGATGGTGGTCGTGTCATCCTCTGGGCTGACGAGACTTCCAGCTTCTTTGGCAACATCAGCGCTCGTGGCGGTCCTAATTCAGGAAATGGCGGGTTCGTCGAGGTGTCAGGGAAAAATAACCTAATATTCAGAGGTGTTGTCGATACTGTAGCACCAATGGGCTACACTGGCACATTACTGCTCGATCCAACTGATATCGAAATCAGAGGCGGCACTGGGGATGGCGTGGGTGATGGCACTAATACGTTTGCAGGGCAACCTTCTGGCACGACAGGTCAGGTACTCTCTACGGACTCGAACCCAACAATCATCTACCAGTCAGAACTAGAGGCGCTATCAGGTAATAAGCTGTCACGCTTCTCGCGTTGCCTGTTGAGACTGACGGGGAGATGGGGAGACGGGGGGACAGGGAGAGGAATTGATGGTTTTCCCGACAACCCAACAATATGCAAATTAGATGCGCGTTACCTTACCAACATTACTTTGCAGGCAACTAACAATATTACAATCGCTCCTGCTGGATTTGCTCTAACTAATAATAAGCTAACCTTTGCCCCTGGTAGTGGGTCGATTAGCTTTACGGCGGACGCGGATAGCGATGGTTTTGGCTCTTTCACGATGAACTCAGGAGACACCATCATCGCTGAGGGGAGAGCGGTAACGATTTCCGGAGCGAACATAACTGTTGGAAGCATCGATACCAATACCAATAACCCATCTACCAATGGCGGCAATATTACCCTGAGTGCCACAAATGGCGGCATCAGCACCGGCGGTCTAACCTCCCGCGCTGGCGTGAATGGACCTTCTGGCAATGGCGGCGATATTACCCTGAGTGCCACAAATGGCGGCATCAGCACAGTCGGTCTTATACAGTCTCACTCTCAAGTTATCTCTGGGGACGGCAATTCAGGCAATGGGGGCAATATTACCCTGAGAGCCACCAACGGCGATATCAGCGTAAACTTTCTATACTCCTACTCTCAAGTTACATCTGGCTCTGGTTCTTCTGGCAATGGTGGTGCCATCACTATTACAGCTACCAACGGCAACATCAGCACAAACCGTATACTCTCCCAATCTGAAAGTAGTTCTGGCAGTTCTGGCAATGGCGGTGCGATCGCTCTCACGGCAACAAAGGGCAACATCAGCACCAGCAATCTAAACTCCAGCTCTAATGGTAATTTTATTGTTGGCGATGGGGGAGTGATCGCCCTCTCTGCCGCAAATGGAATTACCATCACAGGCAATGCATCCTCCTTTTCTAATATTACTTTTAGTTCTCAGGGGGCTGGCAATGGGGGATCGATCGCCCTGACGACAACCAATGGCAACATCAGCACCGGCGATCTAAACTCCTATTCTTACGGTTTTTACGATAATGCTCGCGATGGAGGAGCAATAACCCTCACTGCTGCCAAGGGTGACATCACTACAGGCAATCTAAACTCCTACTCTGCCTCTTATGACGGCAATGCTAGCGATGCGGGAGCGGTGTTCCTCGATGCTGGCAAAAGCATCACCACATCCAGCATTAACAACTTTACCGACAACGCTATCAAGTACGGGAATATCAGCCTGACTGGCAACGAAATTAACTTTACAGGGGGAACTGATTCAGTGCGGGGTGACAACGCCACACTGGTTCTTAGGTCCAAAACTCTAACTCAGGAGATCGCGATTGGTGCGGGTAGTGAGAGTGGTACAGATACTTTAGATTTGACCACAACTGACTTAGCTGCCATCAAAAGTGGCTTTACCTCCATCACCATTGGACAGGCAGATGGCACCGGCACGATTACCCTCAATCCCTTCAATTTCAACGCCCCCGTCAATATTGCGGGAGGGTCAACCCTAGTCGGTTCCAACCAGGATACCACCTGGACGCTTACTGGCACAGACGCTGGCCGTGTCAGTGGTTTCCCCAACGGCTTAACCTTCTCCTCAATTGAGAATCTAACGGGCGGCACAGCCAACGACACATTCCAATTTAGCAACGGTGCTTCCATCAGCGGCACCATTAACGGCTCTTCTGGCTTTGACACCCTCAACTACTCGGCTACCGCCACCCCAGTCACAGTGAATCTGGGGACAGGTATTCTGAGTATTGAAAGTTTGATTGGCGGTAGTTCTGGCAATAACACCCTGGTTAGTTCAAATACAGCTAACACCTGGAACATCACCGCCGCAAACACTGGGAATATCAATGGGACAGTCAGCTTCTCCTCCTTCCAGAACCTGACAGGCGGCACGAGCAATGATACATTCCTCTTCAGCAACGGCGTAGGCGTTAGTGGCACAATAAACGGTAGGGCTGGCACTAACACCCTCGACTACTCGGCGTACAACACCCCAATCACGGTAAATCTTGGTCTGGGGACAGCGACAAACACGGGTGGACTGAGCAACATCCAAAACGTCACTGGCGGGAGTAACAACGATAC
>CBDTXL010000715.1:0-3121 GCA_965364435.1 uncultured bacterium | reverse complement strand
TGCCCAAACTGAACTGGGTGAGTTTTTGTCCGGAGAAGCTAGAATCAATACTTCTACAGCTGAGTGCGAAGATATGGGCTGTTAGATCTGTGAAGCCTCAGGAAGTCTCAACATGGTAATGGCATTCAGCTACTCAAGCGGCGCTACTACAGTTATACCAAGTGTTTTATCCGAAAAGCGTTCCTCCTATAAAACGAACATTGGTCTAAGTGATGTCCAAGAGCCAATTACCAGCGCTTCGCCGGAGGTTCGCCAAATTATTGAGCGGGTTTTGCAAGCCGAAAAAGACAAACTCTATATGAAAATCCCCCGCAATATTAATGATGATATCCTTAAAATTGTTAAGGAAGCGGTGCAATGAAGCTGACGTCAATCAAGCTTTGCAACTTCCGTCAGTTTTATGGCAAAACTCCAGAGATATTTCTGTCATCTGGAGAACAAAATACAACGATTATTCACGGCAATAATGGAGCAGGTAAAACAACGTTACTGAATGCCTTTAGCTGGGTACTGTACGAGAAGTTCAGTGCGGCTTTTTCATCGGAAGACCAATTGGTTAATAAACGGGCAATTGCCGAGGCAAGGGACAAAGGCTCAGTGGAATGCTCGGTAGAATTAGGGTTTGAACATGGTGACAAACGCTACCAGGTGAGGCGTGTATGCCGTGCTTACAAAACAGAAGCTGGAGTCGAGCAGGGAAAAAGTGAGTTGTACCTCCAGATAGCAGGAGATGATGGGCGCTGGTTACTACCTCAACAACTACCCGAAGATATAATTGGTCGGATTTTGCCTGTAAGTTTGCATCAATACTTCTTCTTTGATGGGGAACGGATTGAACAGATTGTTCGCTCAGATAAGAAGTCGGAAATCGCTGAGGCGACAAAGACATTACTAGGTGTAGAGGTATTGAATCGTTCGCTCAAGCATCTCAAGGAAGCGAAAAAAACTCTAGAAGCAGAACTGGCAGCAATTGGTGATTCTGAAACTAAAAATCTCTTACGAGAGCAGGAAAAGTTAGAAAAAGAAAGTGAACGACTCTCAAAGCGGCAAGTTGAGATTGGGCAAGAGTTAGAACATCAAAACGAACTAAAGAAAACAATTGGTAATCGTTTATTGGAACTCAGTGGCGCTCAGGAGTTGCAAAACCTGAGAGACGAACTTGAAGCTAGAGAAAAATTACTGCGAGAACAACTCAAACAGGCAAAGGATGCACTGAAACGAGCGATTTCCACGCGAGGCTACACCGTTTTACTTTCAGAGACAACAGCGGAATTTCGGGCAATTGTCGATGACTTGCGGAAAAGAGGCGAGTTACCAGTTGGGATTAAACAGCAATTTGTTGGCGATTTGCTGAACAAGCAGCGCTGCATTTGTGGAGCAGAATTGCTAGAGGGAAGTCATGCCCATCAACAGGTATCAGCTTGGATGGATAAAGCAGGACTCCCTGATGTTGAGGAGACGGCGATTCGTATGAGTGCCCAGGTGGATGAACTCGACAAGCAGGCACCGGAGTTTTGGGAGGAGATTGATAGGCAGCAGGACAATATTGCGAAGTGGAGAACTGAGCTTTCTGGCATTGAGACACAACTGGATGATATTAAGAAAAAGTTGAGGATTTTTCCCAATGAAGATATCAGTCAGTTGCAAAAGCGTCTAGATGAAACAGAAGAAAAGATTCGTGACTTAACTTTAGAAAAAGGGGCAAATCAGCAGCAAATTGCTCGATTGTCAAGTGATATCGAGGCGAAAGTTAAGCAAATTGCCAAGCATAAAACAAATGAGACTAAGCAAGCTTTGGCACAGCGTCGCATTGTCGCTACTCAGGATGCGATCGAACGATTAACAGAAGTGCGATCGCGCCTAGATACACAGTTTCGATCTTCCCTGGAGAAGCGGGTACAGGAGATATTCACCTCAATCTCCTTCACGCCTTACATTCCTAAACTGAGTGAGAAATATGAGTTGACGCTGGTAGAGAATACAGCAGGGCAAGAGACGGTAGTTGCTGCTTCTACAGGGGAAAACCAGATTCTGAGCCTATCATTTATCGGCGGCATTATTGACCAGGTGCGGGAGTGGATTCAAGAGAATACACTCATGGGACCAGATAGTAGCACTTTCCCGATTGTTATGGATTCGCCTTTTGGCAGTTTGGATGAAGTTTACCGCAGGCAGATTGCGAAAACGCTACCCAGATTAGCGAATCAATTAGTGGTTTTAGTGACTAAAACGCAGTGGCGAGGAGAAGTTGAGCAAGAGATGGAGAAGCACATTGGTAGAGAATATGTTCTTACTTATAATTCTCCTAAGCCTGACTGTGAAGAAGATGGGATTGAGTTAGGTGGCGTTCGCTATCCTTTAGTGAGGCAAAGCCCTAATGAGTTTGAATATACCGAGATTGTAGAGGTGGATTATGGTTTCTAATTCATCTACGAGTTTGCAGAATTTGGCTACAGATACTTGGGTAAAGGCAAGTTGGGAAGAATTTATAGCGCTGGTAAATAACTCAATTTATGCTAACGGCAGGTTCTATTATCATCAGGGCTACTTAAGAATTGAAATGTCGCCAATTGCTCCTCGTCACGGTCGTCATAATTCAATTATTTCTAATGTGGTTACTCTTTTTGCTACCCTCAAGAATATCCGAATCGTTGAGTTTACTAATACCAGTTTTAGGAAAGCAGGTTTAGACGAGTTTCAACCGGATTTGGCTTTCTACCTCGGTTCAGGCTTGAGACTGCCTCCAGACACTAATTCCCCTGTTGATTTGAATGAATACGATCCACCTACCTTAGTGGTGGAAATTGGTGCATCCTCTGTCAGTGATGATTTAGGGTGGAAGCGGTTACTTTATGAACGGGCAGGAGTACGGGAATATTGGGTGAATAATGCGAAGGCACGGAGAGTAATCGCTTTTGCAATCTCCGAAGGGCGTAGTGGTGAAATTCAAGAGTCGCAGGTTTTGCCGGGATTAGCGATTCCCTTCGGGATAGCTTCGCTTCACGCACTCGTTGAAGAAGCCTTGCAACGCAGCCAAACCCAGGATGATGGAGAAATTAATCGCTGGCTGATTCAGGTATTCAGCCAAAGTTGAAGGATAGGGATTCACCAAAGAGGCTAA
>CBDTXL010000714.1:0-3127 GCA_965364435.1 uncultured bacterium | reverse complement strand
ACCATAGTATTGCTTTTATGTCAATGCATAAGTTCTAATTTTTTGACCAGGAGAAATTTTCAGCATGGGGTGCCAGAAGTCTGTTTCCTCTTGGGGCGCTCTTTCAGTCGCCCTCTTTGTAGAATTTTTGACGTTCTCTAGCTTGACGCCACAGCTTAGGGCGCAGTCCTTAGAAGTTAGTCTTACCTTCCCGCCTACGGCGAACCGAGGGGCACCTGCTAGAACAGCTGGGGCAGGAACTCGTGGTATAAGGACTTGCGTCAAGGGCAACATTCCTTTAACTGCCTTGGCCCCCAGCAATAATGTCGGGACAACAGTTTCCGCTAATCCCACCTTGTTTTGGTATGTTCCCGAAACTGAGGCTAAGTTCGCACAATTTGTGGTATTTGACAATCAAGACCAAGACAATGAAATTTACCAAACTACTTTGGCACTTAATGGCACTCCCGGTGTCGTCAAACTAAGCCTCCCAGCGACTGTAGCTTTGGAACCGGGCAAGGAGTACTGGTGGCGTTTTGGGTTAATTTGCAACAGGGAAGAGCCGAGTCAAAATAAGTTTATCGAAGGGATAATCGAGCGTAGTGAACTAACTTCAGAGCAGAAGACGAAGCTAGCACAGGCAACAGAACCCCTCAAACAGGCAGAGGTGTATGCTGGGGCGAAGGTTTGGCAAGAGACCTTGACCATTCTCGCTCAGTTGCGCCATGACCGTCCGAATGACTCTGATATCACTGAGGCATGGAAAGAACTATTAAAGTCAGTTCAGCTAGAAGCGATCGCCACTGAACCTCTGAGTGAGTGTTGCACCGCCTCGTCCACTGGCAGTGTTGAGATAAATACAGTTCCGAATTCAAAACTCATAACTCCTAACTCATAACTGCGAACGAAGCGAGTAAGAGAGTTTTATGCGAAAAACGTTAAAACGCCTTCTTTGGGAATGGCGTGGGGTGTGCATTACCGCTCCCAGTGTAGCGGGATTAGTGATTCTAGTTCGCTGGCTTGGCTTATTCCAGTCTTGGGAATGGGTAGCTTTTGACCAATATCTTCGTCTGCGTCCTCTGGAACCCCCCGATGACCGAATTGTACTTGTCGGCATTGATGAAGACGACGTGCGAGAAATTGGGCAGGCTATTATTCCAGATGGTGTCTATGCCCAATTGCTAGAAAAACTGAAAGCTAGGCACCCCAGGGCCATTGGTCTGGACATTTATCGCGATTTACCCGTGGAACCGGGTCATCAGCAATTAGTCCGGGTGTTTGAATCGACCCCTAATCTGGTTGGCATTGAGAAAGTAGTTGGGGATAGCAGGCGCGAGGCGGTGGCACCGCCACCTGTGCTAAAAGCCAAAGGGCAAGTGGGTGCTAATGATGTGATCTTGGATGCCGATAACAAGGTGCGGCGTGACTTAGTGTATGTAGAGGATCAAAAGGGTGAAACTGTCTTCAGCTTCGGTATGCATCTAGCTTTGCTTTATCTCAATAGTCAAGGCATTGCCCCCAAGCCAATTGAAGGGACGAAAAATTATTGGCAGCTAGGTAAGACAACCTTTGTCCCCTTTGAAGCCAATGATGGTGGCTATGTGCGAGCTGATGCCCGTGGTTACCAGCTATTGTTGAACTACCGGGGACCGAGTAAGCACTTTAGCACGGTCTCGATGACAGATATTCTCAAAGACCGAGTTCCAAGTGATTGGGGACGCGGACGCATTATCCTAATTGGTAGAGTTAGCGAGACTTCTCAGGATTTATACTTCACACCCTACAGTAGCGGTTTGGTAGGCCTCCCGGAGCGTATGGCGGGAGTAGAAATCCATGCCAATATCGCTAGTCAGATTATCAGCGCGGCGATTGACGGTCGCCCCCTGATCAAGAGCTTATCAGAGCCATTAGAGGGTTTGTGGATTTTGCTCTGGTCTACAGTTGGTGGCATGCTGAGTTGGCAGAGGCGATATACTGGCGGCGTTAGAAAGTTTTCCTTCCAGAGGGCTAATGCCGCAATTCTTGCCGGGGGTGCGTTGGTGGGTAGCACCTATGTTGCCTTCTTAGGGAGTTGGTGGATACCCGTTGTCCCGCCAATCTTAGCACTGGCAATGAGTGCGATCGCCATTACAGCCTACATTGCCCATACCGCTGGCAAGATTCGTGGAACCTTTGGGCGTTATCTCACCGATGAAATCGTCGCCAACTTACTGGAACACCCCGAAGGCTTGAAACTCGGTGGGGAGAGGCGAACCATCACCATAATGACTTCAGATTTAAGAGGCTTCACTAGTCTTTCAGAACGATTGTCCCCCGAAGAGGTCGTTAAGATCCTCAACTTCTATTTGGGATGCATGGCAGATGTAATTACCTCCTACCAGGGAACGATTGATGAATTCATGGGCGATGGGATTCTGGTTCTCTTTGGGGCACCTACGGCACGAGAAGACGACGCCAAAAGAGCTGTAGCCTGCGCGGTTGCCATGCAATTGGCCATGGTTACTGTCAATGAAAAGATGAAAGAGTGGGGCTTTAGCCTACTAGAAATGGGCATCGGCATTAACACGGGTGAAGTCGTCGTGGGAAATATCGGCTCAGAGAAACGCAGTAAGTACGGTGTTGTTGGTAGCCAAGTGAACCTGACTTACCGCATTGAATCTTATACAGTAGGCGGTCAAATTCTTATCACAGAATCGACCTTAAAAGAGACCGGGTCAATTGTAAGAATCGACGGGCAAAGGAAGGTTCAGCCAAAAGGCGTTACACAGCCGCTCACCATCTATGAAGTCGGTGGCATCGGCGGGGAATACAACCTTTTTCTTGATAAAGAAGAAGAGGTATTCTTTCCACTTCCTAAAGCGATCCCGCTAGAATACAGCGTTCTGGATGGAAAGCATATCGGTGACACTTTGTTCAAGGGAAGTTTAGTCAAGCTTTCCCCTAAGGGGGCTAAAATTCTCTCCGAGAAGGGAGAAAACCACGAGGTGCCGCCTCCAATGACGAATATTAAATTGAATCTATTAATACCAAATAACCCCAAAAAAGCAAGTGTTGATATTTATTGCAAGGTCTTGGAAAAAGCAACGGAGAAGGGAAGTTTTTATGTTTGTTTTACTGCAAAATCTTCGGATGTAGAAGCGAGACTAGA
>CBDTXL010000713.1:0-3131 GCA_965364435.1 uncultured bacterium | reverse complement strand
ACAAGCCCTAGTCCCGTTCCAGGGATGTTACGGACATTTTTTCCGCGATGAAATGGCTCAAATAGCTGTTTTTGATCAGCGGTGGAAATACCGATGCCATAATCCTGAATCCTAAGGATGGCATTGCCCAGCTCACACTTTAAGACAAAATCAACATTACCCCCTTGGGGTGAATATTTAATTGCATTTGAGAGCAAATTAGCCAGAATAGACCGTAGCAACTTTTCGTCCAGGTAGGCATCACCGCCTTGTCCTTGGCAAACAAAAGTGATGGTATGTTGAGCGCCTGAACTCAGCCGTATCTCTTCAATAAAATTACGGCAGAATTTTTCCAGAACAAGCCATGTGGGATTAAATTCTAGTTTTCCGGTTTCTGCTCGATTTATAGTCAAAATATCATCCAGTAACTGGATCATATGTTTAACAGAGGATTGAATCCGCTGGAGGTTTCTAAGCCTTTTTTCCCTTTCAACCCCTTCATCTCCGTAATTTTCCAGGATTTGGGCAGCAGCGAGAATGGTACTGAGTGGAGTACGAAACTCATGGGATGCCATTGAGAAGAAGCGGATTTTGAGTGCGCTGAGTTCTTTCTCTCTCTCTAGCGCCAGACGAACTTCGTCCAGCCGCTTGCGTTCGGTGATGTCGCGGGAATTGACAACAATTCTCGTTCTTTCTGCATAGTCAATAAATTTCTGACTGATGGCTTCAAAAATACGCCATGAGCCATCTTTATGTCGGCAACGGAATTCGATCGATAGAGCCGTGTCTGGATTTTGGATGGCCTGGGTAAAGGTATGGAGGGTGTTAGCAACATCATCCGGGTGAATGTATTCAAGAAGATTTTTGCCGACTAAATCTGCTGATGGGTAGCCTAAAACTTTTTCAACCGATGGACTGTCGTAGCGTACCGTTCCGTCAGCATCAAGAATCGTGATGATATCTAGAGCATTTTCAATTAGCGATCGGAATCGCTCTTCACTTTGGCGCAGAGCTTGCTCGGCTTGTTTGCGCTCGGTGATGTCGCGCTGCACGGATATCCAGTGTGTGTACCCGCCATCTTTATTCGCTACTGGTACAATGCTGATTTCAACCCAGAACTCAGAGTTGTCTTTGCGGTAGTTGATCACCTCTACTGTTACTGGCTCCCAACGGGAAAGAGCTGCCCGAACTTTGTTGAGTTCAGCAGGGTCAGTTTTTGGTCCATTGAGGATGCGGGGAGTTTTGCCTAGGACTTCTTCCAGGCTATAGCCAGTCATGCGGGTAAATGCGTCGTTGGCGTAAAGGATGCGCGAACCTGACTGGTCAATGGGTTCAGCCTCTGTAATCAATACGGCATCGTGGGTATTGACTACCACAGACTGGAGCAGTCGCACCTGCTCCTCCTGACGCTTTTGTTCCGTGATGTCGGCAACGACAGCCACCAGACCACTGATGTTACCCTCGCTATCCCGTAATGGGGCAGCAGAGAAACTGATATCGATGGGGGAACCATCCTTTTTTTGTCGGCGCGACTCTACACTGGGGAGGGTTGTCCCTTGCAGCACACTCTGCCGTAGCGCTTTGTGCTCTTCCAGTTTCTCCTCCGGAACGATGGGATTTGGCTTATCAATCACCTCTGCCTCAGTCCAGCCAAACATACGCTCAGCAGCTGGATTCCAGATTTTGACGTTGCCGTTGAGGTCAAGGGTAAAAATAGCACGGGGGGAGGCCGCAATTAAGGCTTGTAGGGTTTGATTGGTGTGGCGCAGGGCGGCTTCGGTACGCTGACGCTCAATAATTTCAGCCCGTAGGGAGGTATTGGCTCTAGCTAATTCCTCTGTGCGCTGCTGTACCCGGATTTCCAGTTGGGCGTTGAGTTGTTGTAACTGCTCGTAGAGTTCTGATTGCTGAATAGCGATCGCTACCTGCGTCGCCAATTGCTTCATCAACTCAATTTCTAAAGGCTGCCATTGCCGCGGTTCACTACAGTGATGAGCAATCAATAATCCCCAAAGGTTTTCTCCCTGAAGGATAGGCACCACCAATTTCGCCCTCACGCCAAACTGTCTTAAGAATTCTGCCAGACAAGGCTCCACATCAGTCTGTTCTAAGTCAGTAATCGCACGAGTCTTTCCCTTGGTGTATGCCTGATGATATTGTCTGGGAAAGACTTCCTCTGGGAAGGATTGTCCCAAAATCATCGGCAAGTCAGGCAGTACAGTTTCTGTAATCGCGCTGCCGGTGCCATCCTCCCAGAGGCGATAGATCAGAACGCGATCGCATGAGAGAAAGTGTCTGACTTCAGCTACTGTCGTGACAAGCACTTCCTCCAGATTCAATGATTCGCGGATATGGTGAGCGATCTGCGTAACGACGCGCTCTCGTTCAGTCTGTTGCCGCAGTACAACCTCTGCTTGCCGACGTTTGTTGACTTCTTGACAGAGCAGATAGTAAACCGCGAAGAGAACCACAATGCCTAACCCAGTCCCAATCGAGACTGGACTGGCAATACCAAAGATGAACAAGAGCAATCCAAATTTACAGAGTCATGAGGCTATAGTAAGCCAATCTCATCAGGATTATGCTAATCAGTGTCCGCCATTAAGGGAAGGTCTTAGCTCTCTAGAGCTGTTTTAATCCGCAATTGTACAACTTTGTCTAGTTCTTGGGTCAATGCCTCTTGTAAAGTGGCGAATACCGACATTGTTGCAATTTCCTCTAACGAAACCACAGCCGCATAACGCAGTGCCCAATCTTCTGCCTCGAACAGCGCCCAAGTAAGTTTTTCTACAGCCAGATGTCTTGTCTGTGGATCATGCTTCTTACCAATTTTCCCTAAACCCCGTGCAGCTACTCGCCGGACATTGCCTTGACAGTGATTGGCAACTTCTATGCCGACTACTTCAATTAATAAATCCAGCGCACGAGCATCGCCAATTCGGGCTAATGCCTGAACGATGTAAGCCTGTACTCCATGATCTTTACAGGATAGGAAGGCTGAGATTAAAGGTTCTACCGATAGGGGCGCAAGTTGCACCAGGCCGTCCACCGCCGCTGATGATACAGCCGGGTGATGATGGTGCAACATTTGGAGCAAGGTAGCGATCGCCTCACTGGTTCTTTTGGTAGCTAAAGTCTGAATCAGAGTCACC
>CBDTXL010000712.1:0-3134 GCA_965364435.1 uncultured bacterium | reverse complement strand
GCTTATCTGTGGGGCACTGTTTCGCCAAGCCATCTGACCTGTTTGAGGCTCTTGAGGAAGGTCATTGGGATGTATGCCCGTCAGCAAATGAACGAAGGTTCGCCCCAAAGCATAGAAATCCGATTGTGGAACAGCTCTGCCATCGGCTTGTTCTGGTGGGGTGTAGCCTGGTGAAATAATTGCTGTGCCACCCTGGCCGTTTAAGCCGCGTAAATATGTTTCTGTGACTTCCCGTACTGCACCAAAATCAATTAACACCAGTTGCCCATCGGGTTTAAGCATAATGTTAGAAGGCTTAATATCCCGGTGAAAATAGTTGTTTTGATGGACTTGCTGCAATATTTCTGCCAGCTGTTTTAACCAGGCGATCGCTTGCTCTTGACTGATAGGTTGATGGTTACGATGGCTCAACCAGTCCTGCAAATTGATGCCATCAATCTTTTCCATCACTAGGCAGTGCGACGGATTTGTGCTATTTTCTGGCCATCTGAAGTATCCATTAGGCTCCACCCCCACTCTGGGAATTCCTGGATGCTTCAGCTGGCTCAATACCCTTGCTTCCCGTTGGAAGAGATCGACTGCCGGAGGATAGTCGGTGAGCAAAACTTTCAGGACTTTTCGTATGCGTCCTTCGTCACTGGCGGCATCTCGCACATCCTCCACCTCAAATAGCTGACCAAAGGCTCCTTTGGTGAGAGGTTGAATCACCCGATAGCGCCCTTGAATTAATCTTTCTGGTTCACAGTTAGGACAAGTGCGTTGGTGACGCGGTTCACGAAAATTCTGGCATTGGGGATTGATGCAGTAAGTCACAGTGAATACACCATCCCGATTCAGGTGGGAATATTAGCGCATTATAACTTGTAGGGCACAAGAAACTAAATTTTTAAATAAGCCCTTAATTAAACTTTCTCATAACATACTTCTTTACAATCGGTTGTAAAGTGTAAATAACTTCCTCGTCTTTTATTTGTCTTTCTATCAGCGAACGACGCTCTAATGCCTGTATCGCTTCCAATATTTCTGACTTAGAAACTGCTCTTCTATTTAATGTAGGTGCCAACAGTAAAATTGGAGCTGTTGTTAATTGAAACATCACTTCTCGTTGGAGACTCGATAGTCGTTGCCACGAACCATCTAGAATTAGATGAATATCTCCGATAACTATTGTTTCCAGCCGGAGAAAATCAGATACTTTACCAGTAAAGGAGTTTTTTATGTAACCCGATATTATATTTAATACGAGGGGATTTCCTTTATAAATTTGTAAGAGTTGATTCCAATTGTTCTCGTCTAACAAACCTTTGTCTCTAAATATTTGCCAAGCTGCTGCATTATTTAAATCAGACAGTAGCAATGACTGAACAGTTTCTTCCTGCATCAAGGCAATCTCATTGAGTGGCTCCCTACTGATCAGCATTAAGCAGCTGTTGTGGCGCTCTCTTCCCACCCGTCTGATTAGCTCACCATAGCCCTCATATCCTTCTCGATAGTAGCCAGCTGGCTCTCCAGGGCGTAGAATCGTCTCGACCTCATCCAAAATCAGCAGACAGCGGGATGAGTGCATATACTTCATCAGCTGGGAAACTGCCTGACCAAAGTCATTAGGTAAATTAGTTACCTGCCCGTTGGAGAAGAATCGGATTAGCTGTGGCAAAAGGTCTTCTACTGATGGGGATGCCGCAAGCGATCGCCATATAAAATAGTCAAACTTATTCTGGATCTGCTCAGCTAGCATCACGGACAAAGCGGTTTTGCCAATTCCCCCCATCCCCAACAGCGTCACCAAGCGACATCGTTCGTTCACAATCCATTGCTCTAGCTGAGTCAGTTCTTCCGTGCGTCCATAGAAACCACAGACATCAGGCGCTTCACCCCAATCTGCGAGCGCCATTTCACGCGCTTCTGGTTCTTCAGCTACACTGCCATCAACAATCTGTTTCCAGTTACTGACGCCTACAGCCTCACAAATCTTGATAAAAGTCTCTTGCTGAATGGGTAGCTTGCGCCAAAAGCGCCTCAAGGTTGCTTGGGAAGTTAGAGCAGTCTGCCACCAAGCAACGGTCATTGTTTTTGTCCAGCCTTGCCTTTTTCTGGCTTGGTCAACGATTTTTAGCCCCTGTGCCGAGGCTCTAAGAGAACCCGCCATACTTAGCCCATACCACAATTGTTTCTCAATTGTGACTCACCTTTGGGCGCAGCGATCGCGCGGGGTGAGTCGGGAACTGAACCAAAAGACTGAGTCAAATGGTGAGTCACCAAGCGTCAGCGTTTCTGGGAATCTAAGTATGTGGCAAGCAGCGTCGCCGTATCGGTCGCTCTGGCACCAACAGGGAAGTTAGCCAAATATGACAGTTACAAACCCCTTCCATAACATTAGACCAACCACTGCCCTTTACATTGCCGGAGGGATTGTCCTTTTACTGGCAACAACTATCTTCAAGCCTTTTACCATTGTCAATGCCGGTGAGCGAGGCGTTGTGATGCGCTTCGGAAAAGTCCAAGATTTCATCATGGGTGAGGGCATCCATCTCATCATGCCAATTGTGACATCCGTCAAAAGACTCAGCGTTCGCGTTCAAAAAACTGATATTGCATCCGAAGCAGGCACCAAAGATTTACAAATCATTAATGTAGCGGCTGCTATCAACTGGCACATTGATCCAACCCAGGTCAACAAAGTTTATCAACGGATTGGAGATGAAGAGCAGATTGTCAAAACAATTATACTGCCTGCGATTACTGAGGTATTGAAGGCAGCCACTCCCCAAAAAACTGCGGAGGAAATTCTCAAGGAACGGGCAGATATAAAAGCAGCAATTGACAACAATATTAAATCAAGGCTTGCAGCTTATGGAATTCAGCTCGATGATGTTTCTCTCGTCAATGTGGCTTTTTCTCCAGAGTTTACTAAAGCGATTGAAGCCAAGCAGATAGCCGAGCAACAGGCAAAGCAGGCAGAGTTTGTAGCCCTGAAAGCCACTCAGGATGCACAAGCAGAGGTGAATCGCGCTAAAGGTCAAGCTGAGGCTCAGAAATTACTGCGGCAAAATTTAACCCCAGAAATACTGCAAAAGCAGGCGATAGAAAAATGGAATGGTCAATTTCCCCAGGTAATGGGTGGTAGCAATGCG
>CBDTXL010000711.1:0-3142 GCA_965364435.1 uncultured bacterium | reverse complement strand
GACGCAGCTTAACCGATGATTATAAACTTAATTTGCCTGCTGAGGCAAATCAACTAAAGCAGCAAAGCCTTCAGCAAGCTCAGGAGGTAATTTATAAATTCCTTCTGGAGATTGTTAAAAAATATTCTCCAGAAACGGTTTTACTGGAACTGAGGCACTTGTTGATTTCTTGTGATGACACGGTTAATTCAGATGCTGTTAATGCTTTGAATAATATTATTTTCAGGAACAACGAAGAGGAATTTAGAAATACCCTAACAAGAGCCTGCTACATCCTAATCAATAATTGGTATTCTAACCGAAAATATATATATATACAAGAACTCATTCAACTACTTGCTGATGTGGCAGAGACGCAGAACAGCTTGTCTCGAAGTCTAAATCGCCTGAAGAGTTGGATAGGGAATTTTATCAATAGTGAGGACTATCAAGAAATTAAACTATTTGCTTCACCCTATACAGATCAGGACAGAGGTTATTGGAGTCATCGTTACACCTCTTATTTATTAGTTCCTCAATACCTCGATGCGAACAATCCGATAGAACAGCGTGAAGTCGCTAGAAATCTCTCAAAGCAGCTGAGAGAAAAGTTCAAGTTTGATCTGGCTATGTACACAGTTCGCTGTGATTCTCCTACCTTTCAAGGGGAAAAATGCTCTCCCCCTACGATTATAGAAAATGGAGGAATCAGTTTAATTAAAAAGATTGTGTCTCGGAATCTATTATTTAGTTATGAAAACTCCGCTAATATATTTCTTCAGCAAATTAAAAATATTAAGTATAGAGATTTTAAAGAAAGCTTACAGAACTATTTATTTTTTGACGTTGACCAGCAAATATCTTTAGGAGTCTTAAAGAAAAAACTAGGTGAAAAGTTAGATAGTCTCTATGAAATACATCATCAAGAGATATTAAGTGTTGATTTATTACTACGAACCTGTAAGCAGTTAATTGAATTTTTAACGACGGAAGATGGTCAGAACCCTTCTTCCCTCTTCATTTTACTCACTACTCAAGGAAGTACCCTGGCTTTAGTTATTATTCTGCTCAAGATAATTTTGGTTTGCAAGTATGTTCGCACCCATCTAGACGTTTGCCTTGCACAACTGATTCATTATTACGAAAACTATCCGGAAAATGAATGTCAGTGGTTTATTAATTTTTTGGAAATTTTTAACATTGCCTTTGCTATTTACACGGAAAATGTTCAATACAACTTAGTCAAAGTTAAAGATAAGGCTTCAGATAATCAAAATAATCCGAGTGATGTTGATTTGGATGCTTACCGAATCTTTCCACAGTTAAAAGGTGCTGACCTGCGTGATAGTGATTTAAGCGGCGCTGACCTACGCAGTACTGATTTGAGTGCTGCTGACCTGCGTGGTGCTGATCTAAGCGGTGCTGACCTAAGTCAGGCTAACTTGAGTCTGGCAAAACTGAGTAGAGCGAATTTGAGCAGTGCCATGCTCAATGGTGCAGAGTTGAACGCTGCTGATTTGAATAGCGCTGATTTGAGTGGTGCCAGCCTTAGCGGTGCCGACCTGCGTCGTGCTGATCTACAGCATGTAAATCTGAGTGGCAGCAGCCTGATAGAGGCTAAACTGTGCCGTTCTAACCTTAAAAAAGCGGATCTAAACAGTGCCAGCCTAAGCAGTGCGACGCTGAATGCTGCTGATCTCAGTGGTGCAAACCTGCAAAATGCAGACCTACAGAATGCCAACCTGAGCAATGCCAACCTGAGCAATGCCAACCTGAGCAATGCCAACCTGAGGGGTGCTGACTTACGTCATGCTAAGCTGCACAATGCCAACCTGAGGGGTGCAAACTTACATCATACAAATCTGAGTCATGCAAGCTTGAGGGGTGCCAATCTCAGCTCTACCAACCTCAGCCGTGCAGACTTGAGTTATGGGAACCTGAGGGGTACTGATCTGAGTGATGCTCTCCTACGTCACGTCAATCTTACTGGTGCTAACCTGAGCCATGCTAATCTCAGGGGTGCGAATCTGTTCAGTACCAGTCTGAACGGAGTGAATGTGCAGGGTACTCAGTTTAGCGAGAATTCAGGACTATCCGAGGGGATGAAACGGGAGCTAGAGCAGCAAGGAGCAGTGTGTGATCTGCACTCTGAGGAAGCGCCTCCCACGACTGAAGTCCGTCCTTAAAGCGAACACAAAACTCCCTCAATTTGCGACTGGTCGAGCGCACGACCAATCAGTACCAGACGAGTTTGACGCAGTTCTGTCGCTTGCCAAGGTCGGTCAAAGAAATGCTCCAAGCGATCGCCTACTCCTTGTACTACCATCCGCATGGGCTTGTTGGGAACAGCCACAAACCCTTTAATGCGGTAAATTTCCTGGTCTTGCACCAACTGTTTTAACTTAGCGGTTAGAGCTTTCGGCTCAAAGGATTGGTCTAAAATTAAGTGAACCGAGTTGATCTCGTCATCATGCTCGTGGTCTTCCTCTGTGTCGTGGTGGCTGGGACGAGCATCTAAGTTATCTTCCACCGCTGCATTGAATCCTAGGAGGAGGTCAGGGTTAATCTCGCCATTGTGGCAGGGAACTACCTTCACCCCCTGAGGCAACTGCTGTCGCAACCATTCCTGTACCCTGGTTTGAGTCTGAGCATCCACTCGATCAACCTTAGTCAGCAGCACCAAATCAGCACAAGCCAGCTGGTCTTCAAACAGTTCCTCAATTGGTGTTTCATGTTCTAAATTTGGGTCAGCCTCGCGTTGCGCTTCCAAAGCATCGAGGTCACCAACAAGAGTACCCGCTGCCACAGCTTCACAGTCCACAACAGTAACAACGCCGTCCACTGTGGCACCTGTGCGAATTTCAGGCCAGCGGAACGCTTGAACCAGGGGTTTGGGCAAGGCTAACCCAGAGGTTTCAATGAGCAGACAATCAATTTGTTCGCGACGCCTCAGCAATTCCTGCATCGTGGGGAGAAACTCTTCCTGGACAGTGCAACACAGGCAACCATTAGTCAGTTCCACAATGTTGTTAGCAGCATCTTCTTCATCGTCGCAAACTTGGCAAGAGCGCAGCAGTTCCCCATCAATCCCGACTTCGCCAAATTCATTGACGACAACAGCAATTCGTCGTCCCTGGTTGTTTTGGAGTAAGTGGCGAAGCAG
>CBDTXL010000710.1:0-3152 GCA_965364435.1 uncultured bacterium | reverse complement strand
GCATTAACGTTGCCCCGAACCCCACCGGCGACCAGACGGCAGACCGACCATTATAGTTCCATTTCCCGCCCAAAGAGTGGAGAACCAAACTGCATCGAGACCTAACCCAGCCCAAACGCTGCAAGGGGTGCTATGTCTGCCGAGCCTCTGTATGTTCAATTGATGTGGGAAGACCCAGTGACTGGCGAGTTACAGCGACCGCTTTTAACTGCACCGATCGCTATTGGTCGAGATAAAGAGCAAATGCCCCAGCAGTTGGGAGAACAGTCTGTCTCTCGTCTAGAGTTAGCTGACAATCAGATCTCTCGGTTTCACGCACTGATTACAGTAGCGAATAACCAGATGTATGTCACCGACCAGAGTACCAACGGGACATTTCTGAATGGGCGACCGATTCGCCCAGGCATTCAGCCCCTTTCTAGTAAGGATACGCTGCGGATTGGCCCCTACAAGATTACAGCTACCTTGAGGCGGGAGAATGACCTCGACGCCACCGAACAGAACCGTGAGCAAACAACTTTCCCCCAGCAACCCCACTCTCTCCACAAGAACACACTAGTGATTTGGTTGATTGGCGCGGGAGTGTTGCTGGTTATGGGTATCGGCGCTTGGCTGTTGGTCAGCAAACTGCTGGAGCGATCGCGCCCCCGTATTCCCGCAACTCCAACACCAAGGAGTAGCATGCAGTTACTCACTCCAGCATCGGCGCTGCAAAGTCCTTGCCAGACAGCGACTATAAAGGGCGACAAGCCTAGGGCATAATGAGAGCTTAGCACCCTGGTAAGAGAAAAATCAGATATAGGACTGACGCACTAAGAACCTATCCGAAAAATCCGTTCAAGAAGACTAACTATCTGTATTCATCTGTGTTCATCTGTGTCCATCTGTGGTTTCAAATCTCTAAATCTACTTTTCGGATAGGCTCTAAGCTGTTACGCATTTAATTTGCTTGTTGAGACGGCGGGGGAGCAGGGGGGCTCTCGGAGCGGGGGTGAGGATTTGTATGATTACTGAACCGATGCACTAGTCCCTAGCCCCCAGTCCGCAGCCCCTTTTCGGTAGTCGGCTTTCTTCCCTAGTTCCTAACCCCTAGTCCCTAGCCCCTTTGATCCAATGGCTTCCCTCAAGCAAACGTCCTTCACCGCCTCACCCCTAGCTCTCAACGCGGTGGCTCTACGGTTTAGGTGTGGACTCTGGGGGACTGCTGAACGACCATCAACAGCACTGGGTCAGCGATCGCGTCGCGTTGGGCGTTGCAGGACGGTGGTGTTACTTGGTGTACTCACGCTGCTGCTGACCCTGGTGTCGCCTCCCAGTTCGGCGCAATCTCTTCGGGCAAACGGTTCGGCGGAGGCTCCCGTGGTGGTGGATGGTCGGGTCTTGTTTAAGGTGAGAAATTCCGGCAACTTCACCGCCGCTGAGCGGGCTGGGATCATCAATAGTAACCTTGAGCAGGAGGTGCAATCCCCTAAAGCGGTGAAGATTGAGGTCGTTCAGGAAAACCGGCTGACGCTCATTCGCTCTCGCAGAGACGTTAACGCAACGCCTGCTTCAGAGGAGCGAGATCTCGTGACTCTAACCGAGGGGGATGTCATTCCAGGTACCAGCCCCATCCGTCAAGCCAACATCTGGCGGGGCTTGATTGAAGAAGCACTGCGACAGGGTCAGCTGGAGCGAACCCCTCTCTATTACCGTCAGGCATGGCTTTATAGTATAGGGGTGCTGCTGGGGGCGATCGCTCTTCACTTCAGTCTCAGAGTCTTAGGGAAATTGGCATCCCACCAACTGAAGCGTTTGCTGGGTCACCCCGCTTCCCCCCTCCACCCCTGGGAGCCGTCTGCCAAATTATTTCTACAACTAGCGCTGCTGGGCTTGGAGGCAGGACTGTGGACTGCCGTTGTCTTCTACATTACTGACATCTTCCCCCAAGCTCGGAGTTGGCGCTATAAGCTGTTCAACTTCCTCACTTCCCCGATTGTCAGCTTGGGCGAGAGCAACTATTCTGCCCTCCAACTGCTGCTACTGCTAGCCTTTACAATTGGGCTGTGGTTTGCTGTAAGCGGTCTCACGCGAATCTTCAAGTTCTACGTCTTGAGCAGAACTGGAGCTGAACTGAGGGTACAGGAAGTGGTTGCCATTCTGACGCAGTATGTCCTCACCTTCCTGGGGCTGATTGTACTGCTGCAAATCTGGGGGCTGGATGTGCGCTCTCTGGCAATTCTGGCAAGCGTCCTGGGGGTTGGGATTGGCTTTGGTGTGCAGAACATCACCAACAACCTGATCAGCGGCTTGATTATCACCCTGGAACGACCGATTCAGGTAGGGGATTTTGTCAAGGTGGGCGACTTGGTCGGGACTGTGGAACGTATTGGGGCACGTAGCACGGAGATTCGTACCCTTGACCAGGTGACAATTATTGTGCCCAACTCGCGTTTTTTGGAGACTGAGGTGATTAACTGGAGTCATGGTGACCCAGTTTCTCGTCTGCGGATTCCGGTGGGGGTAGCTTACGGTTCCAATGTTGAGCAGGTACAGGCGGCGCTCTTGGAAGCCGCAAAGAGTCACCCGGAGGTGCTAGTCAGACCGCAACCGCAGGTTTGGTTTCAGGAATTTGGTGAGAGTGCCATCAACTTTGACCTCTTGGTCTGGACTGGAGAACCCAAGAATCAGGCTCGCGTCAAGAGTGACCTCTACTACCGAATTGAGGCAAGTCTGCGCCGCTATGGCATTGAAGTGCCATTTCCCCAGCGCGACCTGAATGTGCGATCGCCCCAGCTAGAAGAGTTCATTGCTGCTTGGCTTCGGCAGAACGCGCCAACGCCTCCGGAAAAAGCAGCGATCGATTCTCCCAATGGGGACAAGCTAAGCGTTAGCGAGAGCGTTGCGGTAGCGACGTTAGGAGCGTCAGCACCTCCGAAGGAAGATCGCACACAAGCGGCACTGGAGGAGAATCAGCCACAAGACTCTTCAGTTGTCGCCTCGGTAGAACCCCTAACAGAGCAGTCTTTAGCAACCGCTCCCTCAGGGAAAGAACTGGCTGCGGTGGATATTGAGGCATTGGTAACAGCGATGCGGGAACCGGGAGGGCTGGAAATCAAAGACCGTCGCGATCACCTGAATTTCTATCCAGCTTGCTTCATCGGGTCAGAGGC
>CBDTXL010000709.1:0-3155 GCA_965364435.1 uncultured bacterium | reverse complement strand
GCTGTGCGAGAGGCGGCGATGCTAGGCGTTCCAGGAATTGCCGTTTCCCACTGGATTAGAAGACCCCTGATTGTCGATTGGGATGTCGCGGCGCGGTGTACCGCTAACGTGTTGGCTGACTTACTCACTCGCCCGATTGAACCGAAAACCTTCTGGAATGTCAATTTGCCCCATCTGGAACCCGGTTCAGCTGACCCAGAAGTGGTGTTTTGTGAACCCTCTACGCAACCCTTGCCAGTAAAGTACCGAGTTGAAGGTGATCAATATTATTACGCAGGGGAATATGGCAAACGCGGACGCACTCCCGGAACCGATGTCGATGTTTGCTTCTCAGGCAAAATCGCTGTGACTCTGCTGCGACTATGAAAAAGGGAGTGGGGAGTAGGGGGGACTCCTCCGGTAAGATAGCTTTAGCGCGTCGTTTATTAAGAAATTATGCGAATTTTAATCATGGGTGGCACCCGGTTTATCGGGGTTTACTTAACCAAAATCTTGGTGGAACAAGGTCATGACGTGGTGCTATTCAATCGCGGCAATAAACCGGCACCTGTGGAAGGAGTAAAACAGATAAAAGGCGATCGCACAGACGCATCCCAACTCAAGGAAAAGTTATCACAAGAACAGTTTGATGCCATCTTTGACAACAATGGTCGGGAACTCGGTGATACTCAACCCCTAGCCGAGATATTTAAAGACCGGGTACAGCACTTTGTATACATGAGTTCTGCTGGTGTTTATCTAAAATCAGACCAACTGCCTCATGTTGAAGGTGACCCGGTTGACCCAAAAAGCCGCCACAAAGGCAAGCATGAAACCGAAGCTTACCTAACCCAGTTGGGATTACCCTGGACATCCATTCGTCCTACCTATATTTACGGACCCCAGAACTACAACGACCTGGAAGCGTGGTTTTTTGATCGGATAGTACGCGATCGCCCTATCCCCATCCCTGGTAATGGATTACATATCACACAATTTGGTCATTGTAAAGACTTAGCGAACGCAATGGCAGCTGTTTTGGGGAACCAAGCAGCAGTCGGGCAGATTTATAATGTATCAGGCGATCGCTTCGTTACCTTTGATGGTCTTGCCCGTGCTTGTGCCGAAGCAGCTGGTAAGTCCGCTGACGTCGTGCAGTTGGTACACTACGACCCGAAACAGTTTGATTTTGGCAAGCGCAAAGCGTTTCCCCTGAGAGTCCAGCACTTCTTCGCCTCAGTTCATAAAGCGAAGACCGAACTAAACTGGCAGCCGGAATATGACCTTATCAGTGGTCTAAAAGATTCCTTCCAGAACGATTATCAGGTATCTGGGCGTCATGAAGCCGAGGTTGACTTCTCTGTGGATGAAGAGATCTTAAAAGCAGTTTAGTGGTGGAAGCGATTAAGTTCGACTTTATCGAGTGATCTAAGCCAGATTAATGGTAAAAAGTTCCAGTTCGTAGCTGGAACTTTTTACTATGCAAGGTTGAAACGGGCGACATGGTAAAAGTTAAAGGTATTGATAGCTTTATAGGCTTTAGGGTAGGGGATCACAGTTCCGCTAAATGGATAAAGTCGAGTTTAGCCGCTTGAAGCAAGCAAAAATCCCTCAGGGAAGAAGCCAAAGATTGAGCTTTGTAAAGCTTCAAAACTTTTGTCAATCAACGACGTGCAAGCACTTGTTAAATAGAGATTCTTGTGAGTACCCTAGAATATATAACCTAGGGTAGATGTATCTATGCACTCGTTGGGAAAGCGGCTGGAAGATTGTTATGAATTGCCCTGTGATCTCGCTACAAGGGCTAATTTTCCTCAGAGAGAAACAGCATATCCGCGTCCACAGCTGCGACGCTCTAACTGGATGTGTCTCAACGGTGTATGGAAGTTTACATTTGAGGATGCTGGGCAATTTGTTCAACCCAGCGATATTTCTGATTGGACTCATCGCATTGAAGTTCCTTTCGCTCCAGAGTCCAGCAAAAGCGGCATCGGCGACACAGGTTTTCACCCCAACTGCTGGTATGAACGCGAATTTGACCTGCCCAAGGGAGAAGGTCGGGTGCTGCTCCATTTCGGGGCTGTAGATTATCGTGCGCGTGTTTGGGTCAACGGTCAATTCATGGCTGACCATGAAGGTGGACATACCCCGTTCAGTATCGACATCACGCCTGTTTTGAATGAAAGCGCAGTACAGAGGGTAACTGTTTGGGCGCAAGACGACCCGTTCGATCTGGCAAAACCGCGAGGTAAGCAGGATTGGCAGCTAGAGCCGCATAGTATTTGGTATCCGCGCACTAGCGGTATTTGGCAAACAGTTTGGCTTGAGCGAGTTCCCAACACTTACATCGATCGCATCCGCTGGACGCCGCACTTCGAGCGGTGGGAGATTGGCTTTGAAGCCTTTGTCGCGGGTGAGCAGTACGAGGGTATGCAGATCAATGTGAAACTTACAGTGGGCTGCCAGTTGCTGGTGAACGATACCTACGAGGTAATCAACGGGGAAATTCACCGACGCATTGCCCTGTCTGACCCTGGTATCGACGACTACCGCAATGCGTTGCTCTGGAGTCCTGAGAAGCCAACCCTAATCGATGCGGAAATTCAACTGTGGTCTGAGGACAAGCTGATTGATGAAGTGAAGTCCTATACGGCGATGCGGACTGTAGCCATACAGCGCGATCGCTTCATGCTCAACGGGCGTCCTTACTATTTACGGCTAGTCCTAGACCAAGGTTACTGGCCTGACACCCTGATGACTGCCCCTTCCGATGAGGCGTTGCGACGCGATGTCGAGTTAGCCAAGATGATGGGCTTTAACGGCGTCCGCAAGCACCAAAAGATTGAAGACCCTCGATTCTTGTATTGGGCGGATGTGCTGGGTTTGATGGTTTGGGAAGAGATGCCAAGCCCCTATCGCTTCACGCCCAAAGCAGTGGAACGAATTACAAAAGAGTGGACTGAGGTGATCAATCGGGATGCCAGCCACCCCTGTATCGTCGTGTGGGTGCCGTTCAATGAATCGTGGGGCGTTCCTGACTTAACGGCGACAGACGCTCATCGGCACTGTGTCCAAGCGCTCTATCACTTGACCAAAACTCTCGACCCGACTCGCCCGGTAATCGGCAATGACGGCTGGGAGAGTGCAGCCACCGACATCCTGGCTATCCATGACTA
>CBDTXL010000708.1:0-3155 GCA_965364435.1 uncultured bacterium | reverse complement strand
AGATATTTACGGTCAAGTTTGTCCATCTGGTAGGCATAGACAAAAATGAGCGCAACAAATACATAAATGGAGCCTTGTTGTGCTATCCAAAATCCAAGAGGAACGCCACCTAGTTTCACAGCGTTGAGAGGTTGAACCAGTAGGATGCTGAGTCCCAGGGAAACAACTGCCCAGATGATCAGCAGGTTGCGAATCAATGACGTATTCGATCGCCAATAAGCTCGTCTGTTGTTTTGATTCATGGATTTTATTGAGACTTAACTAATATAAATTTGTAGAGACGCGATATATTGCGTCTCTACAGACTATTTTCACAGCCACTAATCACTCGCGATCGCACTTGACTCATGCCTCGTGCGATCGCGAACAAGAAACCTTGAAATTAATATTTAGAAATCAGTCTACCTTGGAGTGTGAATTCAAAAGATTGACTTTTGTGAACTTGTCATCAAATTATTACAAATTAATTCAAAACTAAAGCTATACGACTATTTAGCGCGTAGCTGACTGGGCGCTCGTCTTTTGCAAAAACTAAGGCAAAAAACATCTACCCTAAGACTGAATTTGCATACTCAATTGCGCCGGTTTTTCCGGTTTCTTTTAGCTCCTCCCAGATGGGTAAAGCTCTGGTAAAGACCAATAAGACCACCTAGCGCCACCGCTGCTGGGTGTCTTTTGGAACGCAGATTAGATTGCTGTGGTGCAGGCTTATCAACAGTCGCCGTCCGGTTGCTTTTATCCTGAGCCGCTGCTGCCTCAACATCCTCAGTACGGGGTATGCCTTGTTGTGCCCTAGCTTCTTCTGTTAGGGGTACGGCATTCTCACTTGGCACAATCAGGGAGCCGTATTTGTTGGCATAGACCTGTGTAAACTCAGCACCAAAAAAGAGAATTTGGGCAGAATAATTAACCCACAGCAGCAGCACAACCAAGGACCCAGCTGCCCCGTAAGTTGAATCAACGCCGCTATTGCCCAGATATAAGCTAATTAGAGACTTGCCAATTGTAAAAAGTAGGGCAGTAATCGCAGCACCAATCCCCACATCCCCCCAAGTGATTTTGACATCGGGCAGGAATTTAAACATGAGGGCGAACAGCAGGGTAATAACACCGAAGGAGAGGAAAAAGTTGAGGATTGACCAAAGGAATTGAAGACCGGGCATCATGCCGCCTAAGTAGTTGCCTACTGCCGCTAAAACAGTGCTCAAAATTAGTGACACTAGCAGTAAAAAGCCAATGCCCAGCACCATACCAAAGGATAAGATGCGGTCTTTGACGATACCTTTAATTCCTCGTCCCGGCTTGGGTGCAACTTCCCAGATGGTGTTGAGGGAGTCTTGTAGCTGGGTAAAGATGTTGGAAGCACCGAAAAAGAGGAGACCTATACTGATGAGGGTGGCAATGATTCCCTCTCCTGACTTGCGATAACTACTCTCAACCAGGGACTCGATCGCTTCTGCCGCCTCTGGGCCGACTAAGGTTCCAAGTTGCGTGGCAATCTGACCTTGAGCCGCTTCTTCACCGAAGACGAGCGCTGCGATCGCGATCGCGATAACGAGTAAAGGTGCGATCGAGAAGGCAGTATAGTAGGCAAGTGCCGCTGCCAACCGCGATGCCTTATCCTCTTGCCATTCAGTCCATGTTTCCTTCAGCAGTCCTACAATAGCCTTTGGTTTCATCACCACAACTCCTCCTAAGAAAGCGCTTCCCGACGCTACTTTACAACTTACGAGTTATGAGTTTTGAATTACAAGAGTCTAAAGTTAGAAATCAAGAAGTAATGGTGATACCCAACAGCTGGACTAGGAACAATTAAGCGGGAATTAGGAGCGATGCTCTTGTTTAATTTGTGAACCCAAATATCTATCGCTCAGGAGATGCCACAATCGCTAAGCTTAGTTACAATATAAAGTTTTGTGGCTCTTGCCCGTATCAAACTGATGATAAATTTTAGTCAATTGCTTGTTGATAAAACTGAGAAAATTCTAGTGGAATGGGTTGAAGCCGTTCGCCGGGATAGACAGATTGAAAGTGCCGATAATCTCCCTCGCCCAGCTATAGAAAATCATCTTTCCCATGTCCTCTCGGCGATGGCAACCGTGCTTTCCGATTCTCAGGATAATGAGATTGGGCCAATAGTGGAGGCGAGTTTGCATCATGGAGTTCTTCGGGCTGAACAAGGCTTTGATCCAGGAGAAGTTGCACGGGAGTATCGTCTACTGCGCCAAGTGATATTTTCTGTATTAGAAGCGAACCTGCTGGCAGGAACAACCGCCGAAGGAATTCGAGCGGTTCGTCTGATTGACGCGGTGATTGATGAAGCGATCGCACTGTGCTTTAAAAGTTATGTGGATGAGCGCTTTCGAGAACTACAGCAGCTGCAAAATCAGCTCACCCGTACCAATCAGGAACTGACTCGTTTAGTTCGCGCTAATCAAGAAAGCCTCTCTGTGCTGGCTCATGAATTAAAAACTCCCTTAAACTCAATTATTGGTTACTCAGAGCTGTTTTTGCGCCATCAAGCACGAAGGTCAGAGGACAAAGACAATTTCCCCAAA
Organism: uncultured bacterium; assembly: GCA_965364435.1. Classification (GTDB taxonomy): domain Bacteria; phylum Cyanobacteriota; class Cyanobacteriia; order Cyanobacteriales; family Coleofasciculaceae; genus CBDTXL01. Next base: position 597 of record CBDTXL010000708.1, on the reverse strand, counting down.
TTAGATCATATTGAGCGAGTACTACGCAATGGTCGCCAGTTATTGCGCCTAATCAATGATACTTTGGAACTTTCTAGAGCCGACGACGGCAAGATGCAATTGCGTCTTATGCCAACCGATGTGCGCTCTTTAATTAAGAGTGTTATAGAAGTCTTAGAACCGTTGGCGCTATCAAAAGAGCTACAGCTGGTGGTAGATTGCTCTCTAGGTTCCGAAAAAATTTTGACAGACCCTTTGCGATTACAGCAGATTGTGACAAATCTCGTCAGCAATGCAATTCGTTACACTCAACTGGGCAAGATTGAATTAACCTGCCAGATATTAAGCGATAACCAATGGGCGATCGCTGTTTCTGATACGGGCTGTGGAATTGCTCCAGAAGACCAAACTCGTGTCTTTGAACCCTTCTTTCGAGTCGGCTCTAGCGAACAGTCATACCTTCCTGATAGCACAGGTCTGGGATTAGCGATCGTATCTCGGCTAGTAAAACTTCTGCAAGGCAAAATTGAGCTAGTTTCACAGGTTGGGGTTGGATCTACCTTTACTGTAATTTTACCGTTAGAAATCAAACTCAATGAGGTAGTAAAGACAGCCTAA
>CBDTXL010000707.1:0-3157 GCA_965364435.1 uncultured bacterium | reverse complement strand
TGGGTAATGGGTAATGGGTAATGGGTAATGGGTAATGGGTAATGGGTAATGGGAAAGAGGTTTGTGCTAGCTTTTGATAAGCCTATGACTTCAAATTGATGAGGGTTTTTGGGAGTTGCGATCGCTCTTTTACTGGATACTGCCGCTCCTTGATTAGACGCTCCAACTCTTTGACTCGTTTACCGGGCGCAGGATGCGTGGATAAAAACGCCAAGTCCGCACCTTTGTGCTGACTTAACCGTGCAAAAAAGTCCGTTGCCCCAGCAACGTGTCCATAAGTCTTTTGTAGCAACATCAAGCCAAACTCATCCGCCTCACGTTCCTGAGATTGGGAAAACTGCGATCGACTGACAGATGCGATCGCGGAAACAGCAGCAGATTGCAACGAACCAATATCCCCAATAAACGTTGCAATCACTATCTGCACCAACAACCCTCGTCCCAAACCCCGTAGATGATCCCGGTGGGCAAAATGACCCAACTCATGCCCCAATACCATCATCAGCTCATTTTCAGACTTCGCCTGTTCCACCAAACCCGCGTAAATCAAGATGGCGTCGCCCGGTAGCGCCAAGGCATTCACAGTGGAATCCGGCACATACAGCACCCGGTAATTCCGATGAAGAGCTTGTTCCGGCGGCAATTGGCTTTCCAATCGATCCAACAGCTGATTCAGGGTGTCTTGAGCGGGTGAGGGTTTAGCCTGCTGCTCATAAACCGGAACCACCACAGCCCCTAATTGTTGCTCCACACTAGGAGGAATTAGCCAGATTAGACCATTAACTAGCAAGTTCAGCAGCAAAATGACGCCCACGATAAACCCGACAAACAGCCCCAAGAGAATAAGCAGTTGGCGGTTACTGGGCGGTGGATTGCGATCGCTCGTTGCTTCTGGTGATTTATTTGTCATTAGTCAGATCACAGGTGTGTTACACTGCCCTAGTTCCTGTAGTCCCTGGAGCTTTGCTAAGGCGTCAACAAGTCAATACAATATCTGAGCAACCTTTGACATGAAACAGCAACAGGTTTTCAATTTCAATTCAGTTGAGTTTGAACAGGTAATTGCCCACCATGGTAAGGCGAGTATTTTCTTCAAAAGGGTTACCGAGCGTGCCAAAGGTAGCGTTTGCAATTTTGTAGACCTAGCCGTTGTTCCAGTTGGTGCAGACATTGGGAAACATACACACTCTCTTGACAACGAGGAAATTTATATCGTACTAGAAGGTAAAGGTATGATGTACCTTGACGGAGAGGAATTTGAAGTAGAACCTGGTCATGTCATCGTCAATCGACCTGGTGGGACTCACGGACTGAAAAATATTGGCAATAGTGAACTGAAATTAGTGGTCGTTGAAGTTCCAGTGTCTTGAATGCCTATGACCGCTGCGATCTGCGCTTCGCAGCAGCGCTTCGCTATCGCACCTTAAAGCGAGGTCAAATAATGGCTCCAGCTTGACGGAGCTGGCGCGATGCGCTAACGCATACTCAAGAGAAAGTGCGATCGCCTTAGCTAGACTGGATGCTAGTTTATTCCTTACTATAAAGTAAGAAATGTTTTTTTAGTAAGGATATAGTATGTCAACTGCCACAATTACCAGCAAAGGTCAGACGACTATCCCCAAAGAAATCCGAGAGTTACTCAACTTGCGTCCAGGCGATCGCATCAATTTTATTATCGAAGCAGACGGCAGAGTCTACATTCAACCCATAAATGTCCAGGTTGAAGACTTGTCCGGTATCCTCCACAACCATAGAAGAACACCAGTTTCCATTGAGCAGATGAACGAAGCTATTGAACAGTCTGGTGGAAGCTTGTCATGAATGGGCTAGACACCAATGTTCTGGTTCGCTATCTTGTCCAAGACGACTTGGAGCAGTGGAGACTAGCAGATGAATACATTAAACGAGTCAAGGCAAACGGGGAAACCTGTTTTCTCAACAACATCGTTCTGTGCGAACTCGTTTGGGTACTCAAAACAGCTTACAAACTCACTAGAAATGAAATTATTGACGTTTTAGAAAAGATACTCAAAGCGGATGCCTTTGACTTTGAAAATAGAGAAGCAGCTTGGTGGTCAGTACAGCAAATGAAGCAGGGAAAAGCAGATTTTTCTGACTACTTGATTAATAAAATTAACCAACAAGCTGGATGCCATGAAACGGTCACGTTTGATGCAAAGTTACAGGGAGTTGAAGGCATTAGTCTGCTTTGACAGGAGTGATAGAGCTTTAGGAGCATAGGACTTACGCACAATGATGAAAAAACGAACCACAGAGTACACAGAGGACACGGAGAAATAAGAGTTTGAGAGAGTTTTTGCGTAAGTCCTGAGCAGTAGAAGATTGGGAGTAGGGAGTACTCGTTAAGCAAGTAGATTTAGTTGTTACTCTTAGTGGGACGGAAGGGATTTAAGAAATTAACCAAAGCATAAAGCTCACGAGACTGAATCCACAGCCGTCCTGTACCACTAAAGCGACAGACCAATCCCTCACCCCCTAAAATCCCAGTTTTCAACCCTCTAAAAGACAAACCCCCTAACATCTCGACGTTATAGTTCAAGGTATCTTCAAACGCCACAATGTAGCCAGTGTCTACCACATAGGCACCAGAAACAGGAATTTCCACAATCGCACCATAGGAACTGAACCAAATATCACCCGTGCCAGTTGCCCGGAGTAGAAATAGAGACTCGCCGCTAAAGAAGCCTTTGAAGCCTTGAAACTTGGTATCAATCTCGACAGTGGGACTAGCTGCAACGAACCCAGAAGATTGCACTATCAAGCCATTGCCCCTGAGGTAGTAATGCTGAACATCTCCAGGGACACCCGGAGAAATATAAAGTTGTCCCGGTTTTCCTTCAGCAGTGAACTCGCTCATAAATAGCGATTCACCGCCCAGCATCCGACCAACACCTTTCATTAAGCCGCCTTGCACCCTAGATTTCATTTTGATCCAGGGGTCCATTGCCGCCATCGCTCCTGATTCTACCAACACGGCTTGATTTGCCTTTAAATTAAGGCACAGGGAAGCGTAAGCCGGGGAATGCTCAATTTCGTAAGCAATCTCATTCATAATTCAAAACTCTCTCATTCATAAGTGATTATTTAAAACTTCGTAAGGGCGGGTTTACAGGAAATATCTGTTCCCCAGAAATTG
>CBDTXL010000706.1:0-3158 GCA_965364435.1 uncultured bacterium | reverse complement strand
ACACTAGACTTGGTCTATCCAAAAATTTGAGACAGGTTTGAATAACGACTTCCATGAAGTTTTGGTTCCAATGGGCAAGACTTTCTGCCTGAAGCAAGGCATTCTTAGTGAGGGTATAAGCTTGGGTTTGTGCCATTAGCAACCCTTGCCATGTTGGTTTAGCGAGCATCGTCGCCACACCTAACTGAGAAAGTGCGATCGCATTGAGTTGGTGTTCTAGGTGCCTGGGAAAGACTAACTGAGGGATGCCCGCAAGCAGACAAGTAATCGCCGTTGTTGAGCTTCCGTGGTGGATAGCCAGGGACTTTCCGGCTAGAACCTCATTTAAAGGTTTAAACTCACATTGAGGTCTGAGGGTTTGCAGTACTAGGTCACGGTATGGATAGTCATCATATAGATAAGCCCAAGCAGGACCATCAGCACGATACAGATCATTAGGGATAGGTGTAATGTGTACGCTGACATATTGGTCATTAGTCCGTAGATGCCGATAGGGGTCTAATTCAGGAATGCCAAAGATAAAACTGGCATCCCCATTCAGAACCTGCCCCAAAGGTGCATCCAACTTGACAACTTCGCGAACCGTGTTATTGACTTGCTCTTGGCGCTGCGCTGATTCAGGCGGTGCGGGAAATCTCAGGAGCGGGAAAACTTCAACGGGTGGTGGCACTGCAAAGCTGTCTCCAGTGACAAGCGTGGGTACCAATCCGCGAGCTGCCAGCACCAGACCGGGGGCATGATCGGTAATAATTAAGCTTGGTTTCACCTCTAAAAGAACTGATTGCCATTCCTTTAGATGCGATCGCAGGAGGTTTGTATTACCAAAGCCAAATGTTTCCAGGATATCCGCAAATGTATAGGATTCTGCTCTCCCGGAGAATGGCAGGCGCGGGGCAAAGACAATCTGCCACGGGAAACTCATCCCTTTGATGTTGTAGGACTTCAACGCAAAGACTGGCTCAACCCCTTGTGCCTCCAGTATCCGAGCAAGTGCCGCTAGACGTTGAATGTGTCCCTGTCCCCCTCCCAGTTCCCATCCCAATAAGACTTTCATTAATTGTTGCTGCGTTTGGATGCTACCTTTTTCTTAAGGAATACAGAAGAGAGTCCCAAGGCAAATAGGCCACCTAGAGTTGCTGGTTCGGGAACCGGAGTGGGGGAAGTACGTTGAGAAAGCTGTGGTCTGCCCTCTACAGAGTATAAAAAAGGACCTCGTTTGGCAAATCCATCAAAGCGCGGTTCAGCAAAATCCGGTCTAGGAATCGCAAAGATGGAAAAATTCGTTTCTACGGTATCGCTCTCCACTATAGAGCCGCCAATAAATAAGCTTGTTGCCGTGCCACCATAGCCGCTTATATCTGCAAGCGAGAATTGGCGTCCCAGGAAGTTAAAACTAAAATCTGTCAAAGGAAAGAGAGAAAGATTAATAGATTCTGGAGGCACTATGACGGGTGTTAATTCGTCATCAAAGCTGTAAAAACCTGAGAGCGGCTGCTCTATAAGTAGTGGTGGTCCGCCGTAGGCAGCTGTTTGAGTAACGTCAGTGATAGTGAAATCAACTGTGATCACAGCAGCCTGTGCTGGATTAGCTTTTATTGCAGTGAAACCCAAAGCTACCCCAGCCGTGGTAAACGCTAGTTTCTTATTTAGCTTCATATCTCTCAGTTGTGATATTGGTTGTGTACGTCATTAGAAGGGTATGCTTTTCGTGTCATTTTTAGAGAGCCAACAGCTTTACTTGTTCTCAATCCTTAAATGATCCGATCGCCGGGTTCTGTCCCCTTTACATTTCTTAGAGACAACCTCTAAGTGCTTTATTTGGATGTTCCCTTCTTCTTAAGGAATATAGAAGAGAGCCCCAAGGCACATAGACCACCTAGAGTTGCTGGTTCGAGAACTGAGGTGGGGGTAGTATGCAAGGTGTAAGCGACACTCGCACGTTCTATACCTATAACGTTGAACCTGAAAGGAGGCTCGGCATTAGTTAGGGTAAAGGCATTAAAAAATGAATTCCCCGTGAATTGGAACAACAAGCCAGGAGTCTGGTTCTGTGGCGGAACACCTAGTACAGCCTCAAGCCCAGCAAAACTACTAGTGGAATAACCACCATAACCTGCGAAGTCATTCCCACGGAAGTCACCGACTCGCACGAACGGGGAGCGAGTATAAGTCGTACCTAAATAATTGAACGAAAAGTCCAAAACATCAAAAAAACCAAAAAAGGGAGTTGTTGCGTCATCGTAGGTGAAAAAACCCGAACCGAGCTGTCCCGATAAAACATTACCTGTCCCCGTAACTGTGAAATCATAAGTAATGACGGCAGCCTTTGCTGGGTTAGCTTCCATCGCAACGCAGCTCAGGGCTATGCCTGCGGTTGTAACTGCTAATTTTTTTGAGACGTTTGCCATTGTTGTCTCCGATGGTTTGTTGTTTTCCTGAAAATCATCGCAACAGGGCAAGCACGCTCTTTCCGCCAATGCCGTAGATTCTGCCCTGATTGTGGTGTGGGGCTGAGTATAATCCACCTCTAAGAGAGAATTACTATTTCTAGAGAAACTTCACTCAAAAAACACAATCAACAATTTCACAATGAAGATTCTTGCAAGATTAGTCAAAATGCTAAATTTTATACAGCAATGTGAGCAATTGCATGCATAGAGGAAACTCGTTAAACTCCCTATCTTGGAGAAGCCTTTCCGAAGGGTAGCAAGAATCCTACAAGTGAGGCGATCGCATCGCTTTGCTACGATCGCACCATGACGAAAGTAAACGTTAACGACCTGTGGGAGTGTCCAATCAACCATAGACCATGAACCAATACTTTGCTACGGTTGCCCGTGGTCTAGAACCGATCGCAGCCCAAGAACTGGAACGTCTCGGTGCCTTAGAAGTCCGCCCTGATTTTACGGGGGTGCATTTTGTCGGCGACTCTGCCTTACTCTATCGAGTTAATCTCTGGGCGAGAACAATCTTCCGGGTGCTGGTCACTCTACGTGAATTTCCCTGTCCAGATGCCGATCGCCTTTACCAAGAGGTGCAGAATATCGAGTGGGAGCAGTATCTCCAGCCTCACAACACCCTGGCAGTAAATGCCACAGGGGGCAATGATAAACTCAATCACACTCATTTTACAGCTCTACAGGTCAAAAATGCGATCG
>CBDTXL010000705.1:0-3162 GCA_965364435.1 uncultured bacterium | reverse complement strand
GGGAACCTCAAGCGCACTTTTTTCTTCAGTTGATCAGGAATCAGCGCCACATTAAGCCAGCTTTCGCGTGAGAATGAAATTGAGATAGGTTTTATTGAGAGCTTCCAGCGCCGATGCGAGAAAAGCCTGACACATCTTCACTCCCTCCAGCCCTCCAGCGAGTCGCCTTGACGCTTCGCACAATTGGTAATATTTCTTTCTGGCTCCAGACAGTTCTAGGGGTCATTTCAGCCCTAGTTTTGATTTTTGCGACCTTCAGTAGTAGTGTAGGTCGCCAAGCAAACCAAGCCAGTAATCAGGGAACTGGATTCGGCATCTTTTTCGCCATCTGTGGACTGGTGACACTGGGTGTAGGCGCTTATTTTGCGTTCCGTTACACTCGCATCTCTAGAGAGCTCCTATTGACTAATGGGGCTGGGCGACCAAGCAAAGCAGACACACTGCAAATAATCAGGCTGGGACTGATTGTAAATTTGGTGGGAATGTTATTGACAATTTTGGGAGCGCAAGCGATCGTCGGCAGCATCCTGGCAAAGTCTTTGTCTCAGCCACAAGGCGGTTTTACGGCAATTGACCCCAGCCGATTTGTGCAGTCAGTGGATTTGTTTGTTGTGCAGGCAAACACCAACACCATTGCTGCCCATTTTGTCGGAATCGCCGCTTCCCTTTGGCTGTTCAATCGAGTGAATCGCTAGTGCAGCGCAGCAGAATTCAGAGGGGCTAGGGATTAGGGGCTGGGGACTAGGGCTATATTTGTTTTCTTTTTTAAGTGAATTATCCTTGTAGCGTTTGCGGAGTTTGCTACCCCCAAAAATTAAGCCCACTGCCGCTAAACCCAAGACAGCAGAAGGTTCAGGGACTGACTTGCAGTAACCACTCTCACAGATGCCGGATTTATTGAACTTGAAGGCAATAGTGTGGTGACCACCAAACCGATTCAATTCATAGCCAGCTTTAAGCAACTCAGCATCGGAGAGATACATAATACTGGTGAGGAATTTCCCAGAAGCGATCGCGTTGAGACTTTGAGTTTGCTCAAAATAGGAAGTGTCTGCTGCTAAATCACCCAGACTCGGCCCACAGCCTGGTTCCTGACAATAGGTTGCCACCTGCTGGTTGTAAGCCTTTATGCTACTAAACCCACTATTGATTGCCGTTGTGCTGGTGGCAGTGACGTTGCCGTAAAGACCGATCTTGGGTGCCAACGAATCATTGGTTCCAGCATAACGGACAGCGAATAAACTGCCTTCCTTGCTGGCGGTGGTGAAGTCTTTACCTGAGAAGTTGAAGAACAAATCGCCCCAACCAATATTTCCGTCTTGAGCACCCACTGCATCTGTCCCAGTCAAGGGCAAATTTCCATTGATGGCTACCCAGATGCTATCGCTAGTTTCCCTGAGAGCCAGACTGTAAATTTCATAGACATTGCCACCAATTTGAGTACCACTGACGCCATCATTGAAGGAATCTATGGCGTACTCCCATCCATGCTCGTCCGCAGGGTTTTTCCCAACCATCAGGGCAATACCATCATTTATGCATTCAGTAAATGTATCAACGACAGTTCCTTTATTCAGGGCGGTCAACGTAGCCGCTTTCGCGGCTTCTCCTGTGGCAAATATTAAGCCTAAAGCAGTTGTGAAAGTAACGAGTTTGGTGTACGCAGGTTGCTGTTTGATGGGAAAAAGTCTCAGGGGGGGATGGGACATTGGTTTCTCCTTGGTAAATAAGGCTTTCCAGCTTCTGGCATCTTTGCGTTCAATTGGATAAAGTCGAGCTAAGGTGCCCTGATTACAGCTGATTGTACTTTGAGAGCCAACTGTGGCAGATTGGAAAGATTGAGTTGATCGCGCTCCTCTTTGATTCTGTAACTTGGCACAAAACGCGATCGCGCCAAGTAGTAGGAAAATCTGTGCTGGACCTAAAGCAAATTCGGGAAAACCCACAAGGCGTCCAAGAACTACTAGACCGGCGCGGTGCCGGTCAATACGTCCTCCAGCCAATTCTGGAGCTAAACCAACGTCAACGGGAACTGGAGACACAAAGAACCCAGTTACAAGCCCGTAGTAACGAAATTGGGAAACTGATTGGTCAAAAAGTCAAAGCGGGTAGCACTTCTGACGCACCAGAAATTCAAGCCCTGCGGGAAGAAGGGAACCAAGTCAAAGTGACTCTAAGTACACTGGAGCCACAGGAAAAAGACTTGAAATCAGAGCTAGAAGCATTCTTGCTATCACTCCCTAACTTGCCCAGCAAATCAACGCCTATCGGCAAGAGTGAACAGGAGAATGTAGAAGTACGTCGCTGGGGTGATAAATACATTCCCCAGGATGCCAAGATTCTCCCCCATTGGGAAATCGGCGAAAAGCTCGGCATCCTGAATTTTGAGCGTGCGGTGAAAGTCGCTCAAAGCCGATTTGTGACGTTGATGGGTGCCGGTGCTGCCTTAGAACGGGCGCTGATTAGCTTCATGCTCGACCAGCAAATCGCCGCCGGTTATGTGGAAGTGATGCCACCGATACTCATCAACAGCCAGTCTCTGACTGCTACAGGTCAGCTACCTAAGTTCGCGGAGGAAAGCTTCAAGTGCGATACCGATGATTTGTGGCTCGCTCCCACTGCCGAAGTCCCGTTAACGAATCTCTACCGAGACGAAGTTCTGGAAGCGTCCCAGTTGCCTATCAATCATTGTGCCTATACGCCCTGCTTTCGCCGCGAAGCTGGTAGCTACGGGCGAGACACACGGGGGCTGATTCGACTGCACCAGTTTAATAAAGTTGAGCTGGTGAAAGTTGTCCATCCCAGTACCTCCGAGGAGGAGCATCAAAAACTGGTTCAGGATGCGGCGGCGATTTTGGAAGCCTTAAAATTGCCTTACCGCGTTATCGAACTGTGTACTGGAGATTTAGGCTTCTCAGCCGCTAAGTGCTATGACTTAGAAGTTTGGCTGCCTTCTGCGGGGAAGTACCGCGAGATTTCAAGTTGCTCAAATTGCTTGGATTTCCAAGCGCGGCGCGGCAGCATGCGCTTCAAAGAGGCTGGCAAAAAAGGCACTCAGTTTGTCCATACCCTCAATGGCTCTGGATTGGCGGTGGGGCGCACGATGTCGGCGATTCTGGAGAATTATCAGCAACCGGATGGCAGCGTCAAAATACCGGAGGC
>CBDTXL010000704.1:0-3165 GCA_965364435.1 uncultured bacterium | reverse complement strand
GCTTCAAGCTGGCTATTTTTCCACTGAATCCAGAAATAACGAATCAGCGGTATTGCCAAAAACCCAATGCCGTAAGCCAGTAAGATCCAGTAAATTGACTGCACAAAGGCAACGAGTCCCCCCAGTTGTACCGCAATGCCACCTTTCAACAGGGAACCGAGAACCAAGGCACCGACAAAATTCATCGCTCCTAGCCCAATCGCCAGCATGATCTGCCCACTACTTGCCTGACTAAAGCGCCAAAGCCGCTCCCGAAGATAGGCAGGCACCGCCTGCGCCTCTCGCGCTTTTGCTGTTGTCTGCAACTCTGGGAAGTGATAGACAATCTCCCCATCGGGGCTGACTTCAGGACGCCCATTGAATCGGGTTAGTACCGGGAGCATATAGTCTTCTAATTCGCGCTTGTATCCTTCCCCGATATCGTCGAGATACGGCGCAATCTGTTCAGCGGCTACAGCACCTCGGGAATTCCGGATGACGGTGGCAATTTCTTGCCAACGACATTCTTCTAAGTCTGCATTGGGATTGCCATCACCAAAGAGAAACGAGAAGATTGCCTCTAGGAAATTCATCTCACTTCTTTCGGAGGAAGCGCGTTGTCTGCGGTAGCGCTGGTCATAGCCTGGGTGGAAAAACCAAAAGATATCTGGTCCAATCCAGAACAAGGGCATGGAAAAGCTGCCGCCACCACCGCCGGAATGATTTCTGCCGCCACCCCCCGAATTATTGTCACTGCTAGAATTGATGCCAATGACGATCAGCGCGATCGCCACAAAAATCAGGACAATAGAAAGCAGCAGGACAATCCCGAAGGAAATCCGAATCAGGTAAAATAAGACACGCCAGACCTTTTCCCACCATTCCTGCAATTGCAGCCGCAAGAACTTGTTCCGTAGAATTGAACGAAAGTTTTTGGGAAACAGGTAGGCAATCTCGCCTGACTCGGCTACCTGCAAATGTCCACCAGCATCAGATGCCAGCGCAAGTAATCCTTGCTGCGCCAGATTTATATTCAATCCAGCCTGGGTAGCCACGTCCCCAACAGTGACGCGGTAGCCTAGCTGCTCAACAGCTTTCATGATTGTGTGATCGGGAGCCATAGCGAATATCTCTAAAGATTTCCCTGCTATCTTTAGTATAGAATTCTCACTTTTGACAGTTGCAAAAATACCCCAACCTTACCGCGTCAATTCCTTCCACCGCAATACCCCTAGGGTTAGCGGGGCAGCCTGGAGGTGTTAGGTGAAAATTCTGCTAGTGGAAGACGATGATCTTGTTGCTGAAGTACTCCAGAAAGCTCTCATAACTCAGCATTATCTGGTTGATTATGCTACTGATGGTCAGGCTGGTTGGGAACTGGCAGACGCTTATGAGTATGACTTGATTTTGCTGGATTTGATGCTGCCTAAGCTTGATGGTATTAGCTTTTGCAAAAAGCTACGGCAAGAGGGCGATCGCACTCCCATTTTGCTGCTGACCGCTCACGACACCAGCACCAACAAGGTTATGGGATTGGATGCTGGAGCAGATGATTATGTCGCCAAGCCCTTTGACTTACACGAATTATTAGCCCGGATTCGAGCATTGCTGCGTCGAGGAAGCTCGACTATATCGCCGGTGATGACCTGGGGAGACCTGCATCTTGACCCCAGTAACTGTGAGGTCACTTACGACGGACAACAGTTGCATCTTACAGCAAAAGAGTATTCTCTCCTAGAACTTTTATTACGTAACACTCAGCGAATATTCAGCCAAAGTGCGCTGATCGATCATCTCTGGGCCTTTGAAGAACCTCCTACAGAGAATACTGTTAGAGCGCACATCAAGAGTTTACGGCACAAACTTAAGAAAGCAGGGGCGGCAGCTGATTTGATTGAGACAGTCTATGGGCTGGGCTATCGCCTCAAATCAAAAGAATCAGCACTCAAAAGTCAGGAGAAGAGTTTTGAATCAGAAACTACTCAAAGCTCAAAACAGACTACGTCCTGCTACGCTAACAAAACTCAAAACGGACTACGTCCCGCTACGCTAACAAAACTCAAAACTCAAAACTCTCCCCCAATGCACCCTCCCGACTCCACAACGGTAGAAGGTCAAAGCCAGGAGCCAATTCCGCTGGAACTGACTGCCATTTGGGAGCGATTCAAGGAGAAATATTGCGATCGCGTTACGGTTTTGGAGCAAGCTGTGACGGATCTCCTAGAAGGCACTCTCACTGAAGAATTACGACATCGGGCAATAGTAGAAGCTCACACGCTGGTAGGTTCATTAGGCAGCTTTGGTTTTGCAGAAGCTTCTCGTTTGTCTCGTGAACTCGAACACATATTTAAAGCTGACGAAAGCCTGAGTCGAGCGCAAGCCGAGCCTATTTCTGGACTGGTTGTGGCATTGCGGCAAGCCTTGGAGCAACCGCCAGCAACTTTAGAGACTCAAGTTCCTCAACCCACAACTGTAAAGCAGCAATCTCAACTGTTAATCGTTGATGATGATGCTGCACTGGCTCTTGCTTTAATTTCAGAGGCTAACGCTTGGGGAATGGAGGCAGAGGTTGCAACAAATCTATCTAAAGCAAGGGAGGCTTTAGCTCAAACCAGACCCGATGTAGTGCTGCTGGATCTGTGCTTTCCCGACTCGGTTGAGAACGGATTCGGGCTATTAGAGGAATTGGCGACTTATCAGCCACCCGTGCCTGTGCTGGTATTTACCGCTCAGGAGAGTTTTGCAGACAGGGTCAAAGTGGCTCGTTTAGGGGGACAGGGTTTTTTACAAAAGCCAGTATCTCCCGCTAAAGTAATGGAAGCGATCGCCCAAGTCCTGCAACAATCCACTACGCCTGAGGCAAAGCTGCTGATTGTAGACGATGATCCTCAGTTACTGGATTTTTTACGCACTTTACTAGAGCCTTGGGGATTCAAACTAACCCTACTAGACGACCCACAGCAGTTCTGGAACACCTTAGAACAGACATCTCCCGACTTGCTAATTTTGGATGTAGAAATGCCGGAGTTGAGCGGCATTGATTTGTGCCAAGTGGTACGCAATGACCCAAACTGGAGTGAGTTGCCAGTGCTGTTTCTATCGGCTGGGACGGATGCCCAGACAGTGCATGAGGTGTTTACAGCGGGTGCGGATGACTACGTGAATAAGCCAATTGTAGGGCCAGAA
>CBDTXL010000703.1:0-3167 GCA_965364435.1 uncultured bacterium | reverse complement strand
AACACAGATGAACACAGATGGGATATCTGATTTTTGCAAGAGGTCTGATGATTTGAGGGGTTATAGATGCGGATTTGGTATGAACCGGCGCTCTAGCCCCCAGTCCCTAAACCCTTTTCGGTCACAGAACAAGCACAACAGCCCTAAATCCAAGAGTCGAACCACATCCAGAAGCGATAACCTTGAAACGGCAAGGGCAGACCTAAGTAGATTGGTAACCAGAAAATAAAAGCCAGCAGGACTAAAAAAATTATCGTGACAGCAGCACTTCGGAAATGAGTTTCGTCACTGTGCAGCCAGCGGTCAACTAGCCAAGCCAGTGCCAACCCAGAAAACACAGAAGAACCCATGTAGTGGTAGAGAAATATGCAGCGAGTCACTCTCATCCAAGGCAACAAGTTCGCTAGCCAGTTAAGAACCAGGTAGAGGGCAATCCAGCTGTGGCGAGTTGGGGGAGATTTCCAACCCACTCCTTCTAGGAAGCGTAGAGTCAACATCAACAGCAGCAAAAAAATTGCCGCTGTCGATAGCCACCACAGGAAAGGATTGCCCATCGCATGGACATCATAAATCACCTTACCGGCACCCTTAGGCAAGGGCGGGTAAGCTGGCACCTGCTCAGTCGTATTCTGAGCAGTCTGATAGAAGTAAGCAACCGGACGCCACATCAAGAGCCAGCTGTACCACTTGGAACAGTAGGGATGTACCTCAGGACCACTGCCAATTTTTTCGTGGAACGTTAAGATATCATGCTGTGCTTGCCAAAATCCCGGCTTTGGATTCATCTGCAAGTGAGGAATCCAGAGGAGGCTGTAGGTAACAACCGGAATAATGGCAAAGTTCCAGAGAATGTGGAGAACATTCAACTGGGTCAGGTTTGCCAGCCGAGTTTGGGAGAGTTTTGTATTTTTGACTTCTAAACTCCCGACTTTTGAGCGTACCCACTGCATCACCCAAGCGGCTACCCAAACTAGGTAGACTCCTAAGAGAAACCACAAGCCATTCCACTTGATGCAGGCTGATGCCCCAAAAAAAATGCCAGATACGGCAAGACTTACCCCGCGCTGCTGCTTTGGCTGACTTAGGGCTACCAGAAAGCACAACTGACCGAGTAATCCAAGGATGACCAGATAGACGTTGTTTAGAGCATAGCGGGACTCCACCAGGAATAGACCATCAGCGGCAGCAAACAGCGCGGCAATAAAGGCATAGCTACGACGCTGATTTAGCTGATAGGCAAGTGCGCCAACCACTAAGGGTATAAAGGAGCCAGTTAGAGCATTCAGCCAGCGGTAACTCCAGGTGGAACGCAAAGAACCTGTCAAACCGTTTACTGTATCCTGCCCGAAGGGAAGGTGAGAGCCAATCCACATACCAATGGCAATTATGTATTGGCTCAAGGGAGGATGGGCGTTGAAAAAGTGCGTCCCGGTTAAGTAGTTGTTGGCAAATTTGGCGTAATAAACTTCATCAAACACCAGGGCATTAAATCGACCCAGTCCCCAGAAGCGCAGGGCAACTGAGAGCATAAAGATGCCACTCATGCCGATGCTAAACCAAGAAGTAGATGAGTTAGACAGCTTTTTAAACAACGTCATAAAACCACGCTTCGTAGCTCAAAGGCTTTTTGAGAACTGTGTCGCATTATTCCAAACGATACTCAATTAGACCTTAATCTAGGGGCAGTGTGTGTCGGGGTAGACCATGAGTAATAGAGAAGCTAATGAGTTGAGCGATCGCCAAACCGATTCGGGTCCTGAGTCTTCTCCTCAACCCCAACCCAATGGGTGGCAGGGAGCAATCGCCCGGTTCTTTAATTTTGAGGAAAACCGCACGAATCTCCGGACAGAAGTGCTGGCGGGTGTCACCACCTTTATGACAATGGCATATATTCTCGCAGTCAATCCGGGCATTTTGTCGAATGCAATTTTTTTGCAACAGCCAGAGGATTTGTTTGGGGAGTTGGTAATTGCTACAGCCATCTCATCGGCGATCGCTTCTCTACTCATGGGCTTAGTCTCCAATTACCCCTTTGCAATGGCTCCTGGTATGGGGCTGAATGCCTTTTTTACTTTCTCCATTGTCAAGGGACTTGGGATTAATTGGCGTGTTGCCCTGACAGCCGTGTTACTGGAGGGACTCTTGACGATTGCCCTGACGGTATCCAATGTTCGCACCTACGTGGTCAACGCGATTCCAGAATGCCTCAAACAAGCAACGGCAGCTGGAATTGGCTTTTTTCTTGCCTATATCGCCCTAGCTGGCGATCCAAAGACGGGTGGTGCAGGTCTAATTGTCGCTAACCCTGCGACTAAAACCGCTCTGGGCGACTTGAGTCAGCCACCGACCTTGATGGCGATCGCAGGTATTCTCCTTACTACCGCTTTTGTCGCTCGACGCATCCAAGGGGCGCTGCTTTGGGGCATTTTAGCCACCGCCCTACTAGGATGGATTCTCGGTGTCGCGCCTTGGCCTAAGGGAATTATCGCTTTCCCCCAGTGGCCGGGAGATTTACTGGGTCAATCTATTATCGGACTTGGTCAGCTTACCCAAACTAATCTCTGGGATTTGCTAGCCGTTGTTTTTGTCTTAGCGTTTGTGGATTTATTTGATACAGTTGGCACCTTGTCAGGAGTTGGCATCCAAGGGGGATACATCGACGAAAACGGTGAACTGCCTCGTGCCGGTAAAACCTTGATTGCTGATGCCTGTGGCACCACAATCGGAGCCGTGCTAGGAACTTCCCCCGTTACTACCTACATTGAGTCAGCAGCGGGAGTAGCAGAGGGGGGCCGTACTGGGTTTACCTCCGTTATTGTCGCCGCCTTATTCACTTTGTCAGTGTTTTTTATCCCACTTTTGGCAGCCGTTCCCGCCTTTGCTACAGCACCTGCACTGATTATTGTCGGTGTTTTGATGGCAGGAAATGTCCGGCTGATTCGTTGGGATGACCCCGCTGAGTCAATTCCCTCGTTTTTGATAATTCTGCTGATGCCTTTGACTTACTCCATTGCCGAGGGGCTGGCGATCGGTTTCATTACATACCCCCTGATCAAGGCTTTTCAGGGCAAAGGTCATGAAATCAGTCTGGCTGTGTGGATTCTGGCTGGCATCTTTGTGCTGCGATTTGTGATGATGGGGCTGAAATTTGGCGGCTGAAGATGGGG
>CBDTXL010000702.1:0-3167 GCA_965364435.1 uncultured bacterium | reverse complement strand
TAGTGGTTAAACTGGCGCGACAGCGGACGGCTTGCCATGAGAAAGTTTTTGTTAACGTGTTTGTTTGTATTGGGGCTGGGTTTTGCCCTGTTTAACTTCAAAGGTCTAGCCAATCAAGGAGAGTTTCAGTCGATTGTGCTGGACTTTCGGGAAGATGTCCCAGCGGCTGAGATTGCAGAAGAAGTGAGGGCGATCGCACAACAATACAACGTCAATCCTCGACTCAATAGCGAATTTTCAGAAGCTGACCATATCTATATCTTGGAGGGCGACAAGCGATTACTCAATGCCCTGAAAAAGTCAAAACTCTCCAAGGCAACGGAATTTATTGAACCCAACTACGTCTACAGTGCCTCCGAGTTTCCCAACGACCCTGAATATAGCAAGCAGTGGAACCTTCGGAGCATCAACGTTGAAGCGGCGTGGGACGAAACCAAGGGAAGTGGCGTCACTGTTGCGGTGATTGACACCGGCATCAGCCCCGTCCCAGATTTGAAAGATACAAAGTTTGTCAAAGGCTACGACTTTGTTAATGACCGGATTGAGGCATATGATGATGCGGGTCACGGCACCCATGTTGCTGGAACGATCGCTCAATCCACCAACAACGGTTATGGTGTTGCTGGAGTTGCTTATGAAGCCAGCCTCATGCCGTTGAAGGTCTTGGCTGCCAGTGGCGGCGGTACAGTTGCTGATATTGCTGAAGCGATTCGCTATGCGGCTGATAATGGTGCCGATGTCATCAATATGAGTCTGGGTGGCTCTGGCGAGAGCAAGTTGATGGAAGAAGCGATCGACTATGCCTACCAAAAAGGTGTCTTCCTCGTGGCAGCGGCTGGTAATTCCAGCCAAAATTCAGCGTCTTACCCCGCCCGCTATCCTCACGTTATCGGCGTCGCCGCTTTGGATTCCGTTGGTGTCAAAGCTCCCTACTCCAACTTTGGCGCTGGTGTAGATATCTCAGCTCCTGGTGGTAGTGAAGCCGGTAAGATTTTGCAAGAGACTATCGACCCCGAAACCAATGAACCCGTCTTTGTTGGCTATCAAGGCACCAGCATGGCAGCTCCCCACGTTGCTGGTGTTGCAGCTTTAGTAAAAGCGACTGGCGTTAAAGAACCGGATGAAGTGCTCAGTGTCTTGAAGCAATCAGCACGAGTTATCAAAGAAGACCCCCTAAACCACTTCGGTGCTGGTCATCTAGATGCCTCAGCAGCCGTTAAGCTTGCTGTGCGGGGACAAATTACCTTCCGCGACTTCTTCCGCTGGTTACGTGACAACGGTTACCTGAACCCCCGCTTCTGGATTGACGGCGGAACTATCATGTTGCTGCCGAAAATCGGGATGGTCATCGGTTCCTATCTGCTTGCCTGGTTCTTACGGGTTTACTTCCCCTTCAGCTGGAGTTGGTCGCTTACCAGTGGATTGGTTGCTGGTAGTTCTGGCTTGTTTTTCTTGCGCGGTTTTTATATCTTTGACCTTCCCCAGTGGCCGTTCCGAGTCATGGGTAGTTCTATCCCCGAACTAGGTAGCGCCGTGCAGGGTAGCAGTATGTTAAACCCAATTTTTGCCAGTGTGCTAATTCCCTTTCTCTTGGTTGCATTACTGCTAGGTCATAAACAATGGAAGTGGGTGGCAATTGGGTCTGCCCTCGGCGTCGCTAGCTGTTTGGCGGTGAGTGCTGTGGTGTCACCAAGCGTTATGTGGCTGGGCAGTGGCGTTCTTGCTCGCCTGTTCCTGGTTGCTAATGCTCTTTTGTGCTTCGGACTCGCCTATCTAGCCTCAAAAGGAGAGGACCAACCCGCATGAGCATTAAAGTCACAGGCGTCATCGAACGCAAAGGACTAGGACCAGGGACTTGGGCATTGGTTGCCGACTCAGGGGAAACCTATGAACTCAAGGACGCCCCATCTGAGTTACACAAATCCGGACTAAAGGTAAAAGTCCAGGGTGAGGTGCGAGAGGATGTCATGACGTTTGCCATGATTGGTCCGGTTCTGGAAGTGAAGTCCTTTGAAGTCCTTGGTTCTGACTAACCGTGAAAAAAAATCCCCGACTCAAACCGGGGAGCCAGGGATGTCAATCAGGGTGCATCTACCAATTCATTCTTCCAAGGGCGATCGCAATATCCGGATTAATTGAGCCAAATTCACAACGCGATCGCAAAATTCCCCAATTTACCTGGGTATTGCAGAAAAAAATCCCTGGCTACTGCCAGGGATAACCCATCCAGCTGAGTTGCTTAGCCCAAGCTTGCAACTCAAAGTCATAACGATTATGATTTAGAAGTAAGGATTTGGAACTGAGCTAGCAACTCGCAACATGGTAGATATAAGAGAGATTCCTCTGGGGCAAATTCGCCGTCCCCTGCCGCGAGCAAATGACCCAAATAAAGTCGCGGCGCTGATGAAGTCGATTAAAGAAGAGGGGTTACACGAACCCATTGACGTTTTGGAAGTGGAGGGGCAGTACTACGGCTTCTCTGGTTGCCACAGATTTGAGGCTCACCAACGCCTTGGTAAGGAAACGATTCGTTGCCGAGTTCGCAAAGCGCCTCGGTCAGTTCTACAGAGGCACCTAGCTTAATCATCTAGTTTTCGCCCTGTGCCACTTCTATAAAGGGATAAGGTATAGCTAGCCCTTCAAGACAGAATTATCTTTTTTAAATTAGGAGACACCTATGCAAACTCAACCAAAAGGCATTCCAGTAAATATCGGCATTCCAGAAGAAAGCCGCAAAGAGATTGCTGACGGGCTTTCTCGCCTCCTCGCCGACACCTATTCGCTTTACCTCAAAACCCACAACTTCCACTGGAACGTTACTGGCCCAATGTTCCAGACGTTGCACTTAATGTTTGAGACACAATACAACGAACTTGCCTTAGCTGTGGATTTGATTGCGGAACGCATCCGCGCTTTAGGATTCCCTGCTCCCGGTACTTACAGCGATTTTACAAGACTGAGTTCAATTGAAGAAACTCCTGGTGTTCCCAAAGCAGACGAGATGATTCGCCTTCTAGTCGAAGGACAGGAAGCTGTGGCAAGGACAGCTCGGTCAATCTTCCCCATCGCTGAAAAAGTAAACGACGAACCCACAGCAGATTTATTAACTCAACGGCTGCAAGTGCATGAAAAGACAGCTTGGATGTTAAGAAGTCTTCTGGAACAAT
>CBDTXL010000701.1:0-3168 GCA_965364435.1 uncultured bacterium | reverse complement strand
CTCAACCCTTGCTGGTAGTGTTGCAGCGTTACCATATGGGTATTGGAAGGGAGGGGTACTGGCAGTTTTTGTTCCTGGCAAAAGGCGCGGATTTCTGAAACAAATTTTTCACCGTACTGATTGACTTTATGAGTCACTACGCCAGAAATTTTCGCAAAAGCGTCAAGGGTTTGGGGTTGCTGCTGCGCCATCAGTTTGAGGCTGGAATCAGCAAAAACAACATAAGGGGGAACAGATTGGGCATCTGCTAGCTGTTTACGCAATTTTCGCAGTCTTTCAAAGAGGATTTCTACTTCAGCGCCTCTGGGATTAGTATCTGCTATAGCCTTAGCGGCTGGTGTCTCGGTTATGGCAATATGAACAGAACGTTGACTCCGCATTACTTCCCAGCTGAGTTTGTTGAGTTTCAGCACCCGGTAGCCATCAGTAGTCTCGTCTACTAACCCTTGGTGTAAAAGCGATCGCCCTAACATCTTCCAAGCTTCTATACTTTTATCTTTCCCAATCCCATAGGTAGATAGCAGGTGATGCCCATACTGCTCTATCTTCTGCCTTCTAGAGCCACGCAGCACATCAATAATATGAGTCATCCCGAAGCGTTCTTTGCAACGCGCCACACAGGAAAGGAACTTTTGTGCCTCTATTGTCCAGTCTTCTACGGGTTTAGGAGAACGGCAGTTATCACAGTTACCACAATCCCCCTTAAATCGTTCCCCAAAGTAGCTCAGCTGAATCGTGCGGCGGCAGTCTGTCCCTTCAGCATACTCAATTACCTGACGCAACTGTTGACGGGCAACTCGCTGCTCTTTTGGATCGGGTTTTTGCTCAATAAGATAGTCAATAGTCCGGATATCGCTAGCGCCGAAGAATAGCGTACAGTGTGCTCGTTCTCCATCGCGTCCCGCTCGTCCCGATTCTTGATAATAACTCTCCAAGTTGCGAGGTAAGTCGTAGTGAATAACAAAGCGCACATCAGGCTTATTGATACCCATGCCAAAGGCAATCGTTGCTACCATCACCTCAACGTCATCCCGGATGAAGCGAGTTTGATGGGTTGACCTATCCTCGTCACTCAGTCCAGCATGGTAGGGTAAAGCAGAAATGCCATCTTGCTGTAACCGAAAGGCAATTTCATCCACCTTACGACGACTGAGACAGTAGATGATGCCTGAGCCTTTATGGGAGCGAACTTGTTTTAATAGCTGGTTATAACTTTGGCGCTGCTTGGGTTGAACTTCGTAGTAGAGGTTAGCGCGGTTGAAGCTAGCAACGTGAATTCCGGGTTGCTTGAGGGTTAGTTGTTGGATGATGTCTTGGCGCACACGCCCAGTAGCAGTAGCGGTAAGAGCGAGAATGGGGACATCCGGGTAACGTTGGCGCAGTTGTTTCATCTGCCGATATTCTGGGCGGAAGTCGTGTCCCCACTCAGAAACGCAGTGTGCCTCATCAATGGCAAAGGCAGAAATCCCAATTTGCGATCGCACCTGCTCCAGAAATGGCAGAAATTTCTCCCCCAGTAAGCGTTCCGGTGCTACATAGAGTAACTTAATCTTGCCTTTAAGGATGGCGAATTCGCGCGATCGCACATCTTCCCAACTGAGACTACTATTGAGAAATGTTGCTCCAATGCCATTATCTTGCAGAGCATCCACCTGATCTTGCATCAGAGCAATCAGCGGCGACACAACTACCGTTAAACCGGGTTTAAGCAATGCTGGCAGTTGGAAACACAGGGACTTACCGCCACCTGTGGGCATGATAATCAGCAAATCCCGATCCTGGAGCGCTTCTTCGATAATCTGTCGCTGCCCTAGACGGAAGTTGTCGTAACCGAAGAACTGTTTGAGTGCTTCCTCCAGGGACTGAAACTGTGGCATGGTTGAGGGTTTTGGCGCTGATGATGGAATCATTTTAGAACCGCAGATGGACGCGGATGGACGCGGATAAATCCAGATGAGGCTCCTTACTATCTGCGTTTATCTGCGTGAAGAAAGCGGTTACACAAGCAAAACTTTCCTGCGGCTCCCCTCATAATAGTAGTTAGAAAGTTTATTAAGTAAAGTAACAATGCCAAAAGCAATCTGGAACGGAGCGGTTCTCGCCGAGAGCGACAAGTGCGAAGTCGTGGAAGGCAACCAATACTTCCCCCCTGACGCCATCAACAAGCAGTATTTTAAGGAAAGCAATGCCCACACTAGCTGTCCCTGGAAAGGTGTCGCCAGTTACTACACCATAGAAGTTGATGGGCAACAGAACAAGGATGCTGCCTGGTATTACCCAACTGCCAAGGAGAAGGCGAAAAACATTGAAGGATATGTTGCCTTCTGGAAAGGGGTGAAAGTCGAGGTTTAGTTAGAATCGAGTGCCCTAGTAGGGGCTAAGGCTTCCTTAGCCCCTACAGCAGTGTATGATGATTTATCTAGCACTTGTTCTAATCGCGTCAATAAGCTCTTTTCGGTAATCTTTTTCTGCTTCAGTTTCGGCTAATGCGATCGCACCTGCAATTGAGCGACTCGCGTTTAGTTCGTCAGTGAGCAAGGTGTTGAGAATCTCTAACTGAGCGTCAAGAATCTTTGGGTGTTTTTCATACCAAGATGCGATCGCTTCTGATATCTTCTCTTCATCATCAGGAAGCTTTGCGACGAGTTGATCTAGGTTAGCCCTATCTTGATCCGAAAAAAGCGATCGCGAAGCGCTGCCGCCTTTGGCAGATCGCTGACTTTTCAACAACTGAATGAAGGCTTCGATGTTCTGTTGATGGAATGACATTACCAGATTCCTCAGAATTTTTTGATAAAAAGGATGGATTTTTCCCTGGTAATAATTATTAACATAATTAAACAATTTCCCGAACATTCTCAGACTGCACGGCGACTGCGGCTGATAGGATTAATCACTTAACAGAACACCTAGGCTTCTGTTATGCCATTTTTATAGTAAAGACCCTCTATATCAGAAAATATTTTTCTTATGGCTTGGTTCACACGCTCATTACGCTTCACAATACTGGCAACAATAGTGGCAGTGGCTTTGACCCTGGGGCAAGCTGTCAATGTCCCAGCACAGGAGTCAGGTGCCTTGAGACCGGACTCACTCAGCAACAAGCTACCGAACCAATGGGAATTTAGTCCACCGTCTGGCCCAACAGGTTCTGATCCTGAGAATACC
>CBDTXL010000700.1:0-3169 GCA_965364435.1 uncultured bacterium | reverse complement strand
TTACTCTACCGGGCGGACAATTGCTGGGGTTGACCCTTGGTCTGGCTTGAAGATAGTCTGGAGCGCCTGTTCTAGAGTTTCAGCCATAACGATCCGGTTTTCGTAGGCTACAATCACCCGCACTAACGTCGGCAGGCTATTTCGTTCGGCTTCCAGGTAGAGGGGTTCAACATAAAGGAGCGTAGACGCGCAGCGGCTTGTCGTCAGACATCGCTCAATCGGAATCACCAACAGATTCCCCTGAAGCGCCCGTGAACCCTCGCGATTCCAAAGAGATATTTGCTGGGAGATCACCGGATCTTGATTAATTCGGGCTTCAATTTGCTCTGGTCCATAGACCAGTTGTTGCTTGGGGAACTGGTAGAGTAATAACTTGCCGTATTCGTCTCCATCCGAACGTGCTGCTAACCAAGCAATTAGATTATTGCGTTGCGTGGGCGTGAAGGGGTGAAGCAGAATAAATTCTTCTTGTAGAGACGCGAAATTTCGCGTCTCTACAAGAGGCAGTTTCATAATCAGATGGTACGGTTCCACTGCTCGCGTTTCACTGCCATAAATTTCAGTGGGAATTTGCCACTGGTCTTCCCGGTTGTAGAACACCTGAGAGTCGGTCATGTGGTAAGTCAGCAATCGCTCCGATTGGATGCTGAACAAGTCCTCTGGATAGCGGATATGGCTGCGTAGGGTTGCTGGCATAGCATCTAGGGGTTTGAACATGCCAGGGAAAATCGCAGCCCAGCTTTGAATAATTGGGTCTTGGGGGTAGGCTACGTAGAAGTCAATGTTACCGTTGTAGGCATCGATGACGACTTTGACGGAATTGCGGATGTAGTTGAACCCATTCTTACCTGGGTCGGAATAGGGGTAGTGAGCGCTCGTCGTGTAGGCATCCACAATCCAGTAGAGGAAGTTCTGCGGTCGGGGTTTATTACCACCCTTATTTGCCTTAGCAACCACGAGGTAGGGGTCGTTGTCGTACTCTAGAAAAGGCGCGATCGCACGAATCCTCTGGTTAATATTGCGGCGAAATAGCAACCGGGTTGCTGGTGTGAAATTTCTGGTAAAGAGCATCTGCCAGTCTTTTAAAGCCTGAGCAAACATTCCCCTGCGCCACCAAGAGGTGAGCGGGACGCCACCAGTACCATCATAGGTGTTGTACACATTGTCATTACCGCTGGGATAGTCAAACTCCTTGACTTTCGTTGATGTCATTACGTAGGTGTTGGTGATTTCACCGTAGTAAATCCGGGGTGTCCCTATTGGAATACTGGCTCGAATGCCTTCACTGGAAGTCTGTAAAGCTCTGTTCTCATCAGCTCTGGCACTGGTGCCAATATCTTTGACGAAGTAGTATGGTAGCCCACTAGGACCAACTCTGTTGACAGGGCTGAGGGTAAAGCCATAACCGTGGGTATAGACCAAGTGTTTATTAATCCAGGTCTGAGCTTGTTGGGGAACAGCGCTGTAGTCTAACTCACGAGCAGCGATGATTACTTGTTGCTTTTCTGTACTGACCTCTTGTTTCAGGGTATAACGGTCAATGTCTGCGTCAGGGAACTTGTAGTAGAGTCGAATTTGTTGTAGCTGGCGGTTGGTTTGCAACAGAGGGCGTGTATCCCAAAGGCGGATATTACGAATCGTCAAGTTGTTTTCCTGGAGGTCAGCGTAAGTAAGTTTTCCTTCGGGGTCGAAGGTTTTAACTTCAATATTGTTCAAATCAAACGCTGCCCTTGTAAAGGCAATGCTGCGCTGGAGGTAAGGTCGTTCCCGCGCTAGTTCATTGGGTTGCACAACCAGGCGTTGCACTGCCTCAGGTAAGACGAAATTGGCAATGAGGGTTAACGCCAGATACAAGACCAACCCTGTTAGCGGCAACCGTAAATGTTTAGACCAAAATATTGTCCGCCACAGGAGGAAAAGTGCGATCGCTCCTGCCAGAATGCCTAGACAGATATCAACTGGCAGCTGAACATGAATGTCGGTGTAACCAGCACCATAGATAATCCCATGCGTGAAATACAGCAATTGATAGCGATGCAGCCAATAATGAACAGCCAGCATCGCCGCAACGCCGCTACCCAGTCCGTACAAGTGGTGAAGTTGGCTTTGAGAAAATCCTGAAAACTTACCTTGAGAGATGCTGTCTCCTGAAACTAGATAAATCAGCGTTACCGCCACTAGACCAAAGAGAAACAGCCCTCCCAGCCAAAAATCCAACAGCTGCCACACTGGAAAGCTAAATACATAAAAGCTAATATCCCGTTTAAATACTGGATCAACCGTATTAAAGGCAGTGGGATGGAAATACTGTAAAATCCTGCCCCAGTGTCCAGACAGTATCAGCGCCCAGAACAACGAAAGGGCAAAAGCGATCGCACTTAACCAGAACTGAGGACGGACAAACAGTGCAGCCACAATCACTCCTAGCACACCTAGCTGCCAAATTTGTGCTGGCAACTGCTGTACTAATAGCTGTTGTGCAGACACCAAATTGAAGATAGGCGGCAGTAGTGGTGTTGCATTAGGGATGCCGGGACGCCAAAGCGATACAACGATTTTGCCGTAGTGCAGCAGCATCATCCCTACCACTAAGCTGAATCCTAGCACCACTGGCAGAAGCGATCGCAACGTCAGGGTGGCTGAGGGTCTAGGAGAGTTTTGCGTTTCGTTAGTGTTGCGGGATGTAGTCCCTTGTGACGTTTGAATGGACTTCTCTAACTTAGAACCCGAAACTAAGGGTTCAACACTTTCTTTGCGATACTTAAGCCGGTTTGCCAGAAACAAGTTACTAAAGCAAAACCCAGCCGATGTACTGAACACGACTACCCACAGGAGTAGCTGGGTCTGCAAACGCTTGAGGAACGCTGCTAGATAACCAACTTCCTGAAACCACAAAATTTCTACTACCAGGTGAGACAGCAAGTCCCAAGCCAGCCATAGCCCCACTAGCAAGGTAACAAATCGAAAAATTTGGTTCCACAACCGTCTAGACATGAGGCAACGTAAATTATTATTGAGGCATAATTTCTATCTCTACTGTGAACTATTTGTCAACTACTCTTCCCTAGGTCGCTAGACTAAGTTCTGCTGTGCCCTTGGAAGGGGTATCCACGCTATCCGGAGGATTTTGATGAAAAAGCTATTCCTTGTTTTTTTGCTCTTAAGTGGT
>CBDTXL010000699.1:0-3178 GCA_965364435.1 uncultured bacterium | reverse complement strand
GTCGAATTGATAGGTTTCCACTAGCTGGGTCAAACCCGCAATCAGAGAGGATTGTTCAGAGGGAATCTGGTGAATGAGTTTGAGACAGACCTCATCGTTACCTTGGGCGGCTGCATTGTGGAATTGGGCAATCCATTCGGATGGCATGATGGATAGGGCAGCCGAATCAAGCGTGTAATCAGGTTGGGGCTGCGTTGAGTTTGGAGAAATTGCCTTAGCCGCACCCACTTGCGCGATCGCATCGGCTTCATAACAATATTGCACCCCCAAATACTTGGTTAGCATTTCGAGAATTTCTTCCCGGCGAAACGGCTTGCTTACAAAATCATCGCAGCCAGCCGCTAAGCTTTGTTCCCGTTGTTCTGCAAATGCACTACCCGTCAGCGCAATGATCACTGGAAGGGTTGCAAAATCGGAGTATGGCGGACTAACTTCCCGGTTTTTTTGGGCGCTTGAGTTAGCGCTGCCAATCCATATTGCTTTGGATTGTTTGATTTGCTGGGTTGCCTCATAGCCATTGACAAGAGGCATCTGCATGTCCATGAAGATCAGGTGAGGATGCCACTGTTGCCAGAGAGCGATCGCCTCCTGCCCATTTTCAGCTTCCTTTACCTCAAAGCCCAGCTTACTCAACAGTTTGACCAACAGTAGGCGGTTGGCAGGTGTATCTTCCGCAATGAGGATGCGATAGTTGGGCTGTCCTGGTGCAAGACTTGATGCGCTATTGATGTCAAATGATACTGCCATTGGTTCTGCCTGAGCCAAACCCGCCTGAATTTGGAATGTAAAGCAACTGCCTTTGCCAAATTCACTTTTAACCGTAATCTCGCCTCCCATCAATTGCACAAACTTCTGAGAGATCCGTAGTCCCAAACCTGTTCCTTCTTTGGACTCCCGCCCCACTCGTGTTTGTTTAAATGCCTGAAACAGATTGCCAAGTTCCTCGGCAGAAATTCCCGCTCCCGTGTCTTCAACTTCAAAGCAAAGGGTGAGTGGGGAGTGGGGAATGGGGAATTTTCCTGCTGAACTCTGTAGAGACATTGGCTGCAACGTCTCTACTCGCAATGTGACACCGCCCTTGCCAGTAAATTTAATCGCGTTGCCCAGCAGGTTAATTAATACCTGACGAAGTTTGTTTTCATCGGCTTTGATGAATTGCGGCACACTCGCCGCACAGTCAAAACTTAGTTGTAAGCCCTTGGATTGTGCTTTCAGTTGCAGCATGGCTTCCAGGCTATGCAGCAACTTGTGCAGATCGAATTCCGTTTCGTGTAGTGTGACTCGTCCAGCTTCGATCTTGGACATCTCCAACACATCGTTAATCAGTCCCAACAGATGCTCACCACTTTGGTTGATGATTTCGATATATTGTTGATGCTCAGAGGTGAGAGTGCGATCGCGCTGCATCAGTTGGGTGAAACCCAGAATGGCGTTGAGTGGGGTACGGAGTTCGTGGCTCATGTTGGCTAAGAATTCGCTTTTTGCCCGGTTAGCAGCATCGGCGGCTTCTTTTGCTGTTTTGAGTTCCTCCGCCTGGTGCTGCGTTTGGGCAAACAGTTCGGCTTGTTGCACAGCGACTCCAAGTTGATTCCCAATTTGAGTGACAATTCCGACTTCTCCCTCTTGCCACTGTCTTGGACTGCCATTTTGGTAAACCGCTAATAAGCCCCAAAGTTGATTGCCACAAAAGATCGGGGCGGTAATGTAAGCCTTTGCCTGCAATTGTTCTAGGAGTTCCAGGTAGCAGGGATTGAATCCAGCTTGGTAAATATCTGGGACGCAACAATAGCTATTTTTTTGACGATAAATGCCGCCTTGATTGTCTTGCAGGTACGTGTCGCAAATGACTCCATCTGAACTACTTAGCCGAGGGACAACACAGTCGGGTTGATCGACGGCAACTCTAGTCAGTTCCAGATCGTTTGCTCGTGTCGGCAGCAGGACATTCCAACCCTCAGCCACAGATTCCGACATGAATGCTCCACTCCAGTCAGGATTGAAGCGATAGATGAGGACGCGATCGCATAAAATAGTTCGCCGTAGTTCGGCAGTGGTGGCATTAAAAATCCATTCCAGATTCAGGCTTTGGCGCATCCGCAGGATGATACGATTGATTGCCTTTTCCCGCTGCGCCATCAACCTCATCGCTGCCGAAGCAGCGATCCGTTCTCGAATTTCTGTTTCCAGGGCAGCATTCGCACTCACCAGTTCAGTAGTACGCTCCTCAACCCGGAATTCCAACTCTTCGTAGGCGCGGCGTTTCTCTTCTTCTGCCCATTTGCGTTGCAGTTCGGTCGCGGCGCGTGCGGCAAAAACACTCATGATCGCTTTAGCACGATTGTCTGTGAGCAAGGGTTTGGTATCAAGAATACAAAGGTTGCCAATTGCTGCCTGATTGTTATCGAATAATGGAACGCCCAGGTAGCTCTCGGCATCGATATCTTTTAGTAATTGGCTGTTGGGGAAAAGCTTCTGTAAGTCCTTTGGATAGCAATAAATTTGTTGATTCTCGACGACGAAATTGCAAGGGTTGTCTTTCAATTCGTATTCAAAGTTTTCTGCCAGACAATCCACCGACCAAAAGGCAAGGGTACGCAAAGCTTGGCGCGAATCGGGGACTTCCTCAGACATCAGCACGTAGGGAACATCCAACGCTGTTGCTAGGTTTTGCACCAGGGCTGGAAAAAAATCGTCTCCGGTGACGGATGCGGTTCCGGAGACGATCATCCGTAAGGTTTCCTCGGTTTGTTGCCGTTCTGCAACTTGCTTCTCTAATTCCCGATTCAGGGCTTCTAGCTGCTCTGGCGTTCGCAGTGCCAGAAATTTCGGCAGTAGCTCAACTAGTTGTAAGGCGGTGTAGCAAGAAACTAAGGCGGTGAAGGCTCGCTCAATACCCGACAGCCAGTAGGCGGGGTGCCAGAGTGTCCAGATGTCCAATAGATGACCCGTACCGCAGAGAACGATAAATGCGCCAAATAGAACGAATACGTTGGAGAAGGGAATATCGCTGCGTTTGCGGACGAAGTAAATGAGCATTGCCGGAATGGAGAAGTAGGCGATCGCAATCAGCGCATCGCTGACCAGGTGCAATCCGACCAGGGGAGTTTGCCAGAGGTAACAATGCCCGTGTGGAATATAGGAATGCGGGGATAGAAGATTTTTCAATAATTCCAACACT
>CBDTXL010000698.1:0-3187 GCA_965364435.1 uncultured bacterium | reverse complement strand
GCAGAACGATTAATATCAGGGTGATACTGCCGCGCTAATCGACGGTAAGCACCCTTAACATCATTAGGATGAGCGTCCCTTCCCACCCCCAAGACTTGCCACCATTCCCCAGATAGCATGGGGTCAAGTATAGATTCATCGCCGCCAAGCATTTGACGCCAAAGTTTGATAGTGCTGCCGTCGCCACCACTGGCTAAAGTTTGTCCATCAGGACTGAAGGCAACGGGACTGCATCCAGAAAGAGTTTGTAGCTGTTCCCCAGTGCCTAGGTTCCAAAGTTTGATAGTGCCGTCTCGTGTTGCACTGGCGAGGGTTTCTCCATCGGGGTGGATAGCAACCGACAAAACAGCGTTTGAGTGTCCAGCCAAAGTACGAACTAATTGTCCGGTATGGAGATTCCACAACTTGATTGTTGAGTCTGTGCTACCACTAGCTAGAGTCTGTCCATCAGGACTGATAGCAACGGAAGTTACACAACCTGAATGTCCTGTGAGAAGGCGAGGCTGTTCCAAACCGTATAAAGACCAAAGCCTGATTGTTTTGTCAGCACTGCCGCTAGCAAGAGTTTGACTATCGGGACTGATGGCAACAGACCAAACCATGTCTGAATGTCCATTAAGGGTGCGGATGAGTTTTCCCGTGTACCGACCCCAAAGTCTGATAGTTTTATCACCACTACCACTAGCGAGGGTTTTTCCATCCCGACTGAAGACAACTGAAAAAACAAAGCCCGAATGACTGTAGGGGGAGTTTGAATAAAAGAAGGTACGGAGAAATTCTTTCGTATCCAGCTTCCAACTCGTAACTTTCTGATCAAAACTACCACTGGCAAGCATCTGACCATCCGGGCTAACGGCGACTGAATGAACCTCTTTTGCTTGCCCTAGGAAGGTGTAAATCCGTTTTCCTGTTTTGAGATTCCATAGATTAACTGTTCTGTCATCACTACCACTAGCAATAGTCTGACCATTTGGGCTAATAGTGACGGAATAGACTGAGCCTGAGTGTCCCTTGAGGGTGTTTACACATTTCCAGGGTTGAGCCGGTTGAGCTTCAATGGATACAACTTCTACTTCAATTTCAGGAGGGCTAAATTGGCTTTCCTGTGCTGGTACCTGAGTGCCAGAGGTTACAGATGCTGTAAAGGGTGGGGTATGGGAGCTTGATTGTGCAGAATTAGCCACTGACTTGGCTTGGGTTCGCATTTGAGCTTTTAACGCCTCTAACTCAGAATCCATTTCCAGGGCAGCAAATTTTTGTTCTGTAGGATTACCTCGTAAGGTTACTTCTAATGCTCCAAGTTCTAGCTCTAGAAGTGCCTGGGTGTAGGCATCTTGCCACAAGACTTTTTCTTCCATCCGGTTAAAAACCTGTGCTGCCGTCTCCCGATTACCAGATTGATCAATGAGCTTGGCGATACCGTAAAGACCAAGTCCAATCACTCCGCCAGCAGCTGCCATCGAACCCATGCCAATGCTAACCGCTCCAAATCCTCCGGCTAATCCCATCCCGCCAACTGTCGCCGAAACACCAGCACCACCTAAAGCACCAATTCCTAGAGCACCAAAAGCTGCCGAATCTCCATCTGCGATCGCTTTGAAAGCCCCATAAGCCGCTGCACCAGCAACCGCGCCAGCCACGGTAACGGGAGCCATGCCAATTCCGATGGCTCCAAATCCTCCAGCTAATCCCATCCCACCAACTGTGGCAGACACACCAGCGCCAGCCGCAGCGCCACCGGCAATGAAAACTACACTCTCTGCTGAATTTTCTGCCACTGCTTTTCGCCCCTTGGGTTGCCTAGACTACTCAAAGCCTAGGCCAGGGTTAACTGTTGCGGCTTCGTAACAATTACTGAAATTTCCTAGGAAGTTCATCAATTTGAATAATTATTACAACTTTTTTTCAAAAGTAACATCAGTGTCTATTTACCTGAAACTTCATACTTAATGAGCGTTTACATTTATAACTTTTTACAACACTTAAAGGTATAAAGAGTAGATAAAGATTAGGCTTTAGCTATTTTTTTTGCTTGAATTAATTCTATGATTTTATAGTCCATAGAAAGAGCATACAGAGCTAGCGTTAGCTTGTGTAAGAGTCTTCCCGCTAGTTCTGGTTTCTTGTTTTTGCTCCTAACACTGACCAACTCAGTCTTTTATTCGGGTCATCTTCGTGATGCGTAACAATATTCAGCACATTTTATTGCAGAAGTCAGATAATTGAATTCAGCAGGATTGGGCAAACTACCCAAAGTAGATGCCGAAAAATGGTGTTTGATGCCCTTCACCAGATACATATCGAGTTCGCCCTTATTTTTCGCGGGAAGTTTACCCCGGTATTCACATTCAAAATAATCTTGGATTAACTCAAAAGTCGATTGGGAAATATTGATTTTTCCAGCAACACTCGATGATTCCATACGTGATGCCGTATTAACCGTGTCACCCCAGACATCATAAGCAAACTTTTTCTGACCAATCACCCCAGCCATTAAGGGACCGGAGTGGATGCCGATACGGATTTCCCAGTATCGACTATTACTTCTCATTTTCTGTTCTTGCCGCTGCTGCATGAAAGCTTGAATTTCCAGTGCAGCTAGGACAGTATCAATGGCATGGGTGGTATTTAGTGTAGGAATTCCCCCAGCTGCCATATAACTATCACCAATTGTCTTCAATTTTTCTAGGTTGTGTTTTTCTATGATTTCATCAAAGTAAGAGAAGCAATAGTCCAGTTCATCGACTAGCTCTTTTGGTGTCAGCTGTTCGGATAACTGGGTAAACCCTTTGAAGTCCGTAAAGAGAACCGAAACTGACTCATAGTTTACAGGTTCCACTTTGCCTCTGTTTTTGAGTTCATCGGCAACTTCTAGAGGGAGTATGTTTAAAAGTAGTTGCTCAGAACGGCGTTTTTCAGCTTCTAGTTTTTTGGCAGCAAGCCGCAACTCTAGTTGATCAACCACAAGAGCAGCTAGGATTTGTAAGGTAGTCACTTCTTCTTCGGTAACCTGACGGGGTTGCTTGTCAAGCACGCAAATCATTCCCAGGTTAAAACCATCTGAAGTGCGTAAATGCGCTCCGGCATAGAAACGCAACCCAAACTCTCCTGCGACTAATGGGTTAGTTAAAGTGCGGGGATCTAATTTGGCATCGGTGACTAGCCAAGGTGTATCTTGCAAAATCGC
>CBDTXL010000697.1:0-3189 GCA_965364435.1 uncultured bacterium | reverse complement strand
GGCGGACACCGTGAATCTCCCCAAATGCTTCCTTTAGAGTCCACCCGTAAGGATTAGGTATCTGCCGCCTTGCAGCGTTGTAGATTTTTGGCGCAGGCAATACACAGATTGTGGCACCTGTAGGCTCGTGAGTGTAGCGCATTGGTTCAGTAACATGAGCCGAAATACAGAACAACACTGTCCGCACACCCACTAGACGCAGCGCATCAATGTAGCCGAACATCCAGCCGCCTGTCATCTCGTTGCAGAACGCCTCAAAGGAAACCCCAATGGTGTCCAAAAAGTCTTCGATGAGGTCGCCCCAATGTAACAAAGCGATCGCTGGTTGTGGCTGGGTGTTCATTGGGCAAAGTCTCCTCTACATGAGAACTTCAAATTAGGCTGAAATCTATTCACCAGTTTTAGCCATATGCTCTACCACCTCTCGTCCTCGTGTTCATGGGGCGTCATCTCACTCTTAAAAATTCTTTTCGCAACGATGCGCCCTTAGAAAATTTGCACTCCAAACCCTTCGCGACCAGGAGGACAGTCGTTGTCAAAGTCTGGATTGAAGGTTTGAAAATAGCGGCGGGCAGTTTGGACATCAGTTAAATAGTGAGTCGTCTTTCGACCAATGTGATAGACAAACAGTTTGTTGCTATAGGGATGGTGGGTGTAATTAGCGCCGCCATACATAATTGAGGCAAGTCCATCCTCTTCAATCTTCATATTGGGTGTGACTATATCTGCGTGCAGACTGCGATCGCGATAAAAGATCATTAATGCCCCAGCTAGATCCCAGCTAGATTCAAAAACAACGGCTGGTCCAGCATACGGACAGATTCCATCCAGAATTAAGGTACTTTCGCTAGGTAGCGTTGGAAACCGCTGGCGGATATCAGCAATGATTGCTTGCTGCTGACGATAGGAGTCTACCCAAAAGGAAGCGAGAGTATTGTTAATAATGAATCCACTCGTGCATAGCAGGGCAATAAGGATGCAGAAGCCACGTCTACGCAACTGGTTTGAAGGAAGAAAGGTACTCACCCACCCTATTCCACCGACTAGTGAGATTGCTACGCCTACGGCTGATGCAAGAGCAATGCGGTTGTTGATTCCGGTAGGGGTGATCAGTGCATTTGTGTTGGTCAGAAAGATTGCATAGCCCATGAAAAACAGGAATAAGCCCCAACCGATTAATCTGATGAACTTGAACCGCTCCGTCAGCTCATCCTTCGACTGGTTAGTTGCCAGGTAAAGATAGCCAAATATGACTAAGCCAAGTATCCCTGCCAATGCGAGGACTGCCCAATTGGGATAGTCGTGCAGGAGCTTCAATGTTACACCGGGTAAACCCAGCCCATAGTCGCCGTAACTTACAATAAACGCTTTCGTGATGAGCTTAGTAAACCAAATACTATGGGATATCAGCCCGAGTCTACCCTGGCGAGAGGCTGTAAGTGCCTTAAAAATAAGGACCAATATCAGGACGAACAGATTACTCCCGAATAGGAAGGCCCACTTAGTCTGAATCAATTGCTTGCTTTCGGTTGAGCCATAGAGTTGTCGTGCGCGATACCAAATTAGTAGCGGATTAAGAAGAAAAAGTGGCAGAAAAACCTCATAGCTAAGGGTACTGCCAACCAAGCTCATGATACTGACTAGCTTCCAGCCCCATATTGGCATTCCCTTAGTTCGCAACACCCTCAGGTCAGCATAGAGACTTAGAAAGTACAGAGGCATACTCAAACTGGTCATGAAACTTGAGAACCAGAAGCGGTCAGTGGAGTAGTGAGGCAGCAGTCCGTAAACCAGTGGCACAACAAGGGTCAGTACACGCCCTTGTTTCAGTTCGCGCAGCACAAGATAGAACAGGACTATACCAGACAGGAGAACTCCAGCATTGACCAAGTGGTATCCGAGTGGATGAATACCAAATAACCAATAGAGTACTGCTTGATAAAGTGTCTGGACTGGGCGCGATCTGAAATTTGCAGAACCAGAGAGGACAGAAAACAGCCCCAGTAAGGACTGGTCTTCTGACGTTCTGTAGTACCCTATATAACCCCAATCATCACTGGAGAAGCCAATGTTCTGTATGTAGAGAATAAGGGATAGCAGTGCAACAAGACTTAGAAACAGGCAGTCTCGAATTCTAGTAGGAGTCTGGATAGATAAACTTTCTTCTTCTGGTGGAGTGTTTCTAGCTATCATTGTTTCTGGTGGTTGAATATACGGAAGAATGTTGCAATGCTTGAGTGAAGAAAGCTCTAATTAAATTCTTCTCCTAGAAACTGTCATGGAACTATCAAGGCAGTTACTAGCTTTGTAATACGGCAATCGTTAGGAGTTAATTAGAAGTATCTTCTCGCATCTTTGCGAAGGGTCCGCTCCCTGTATCGTGAAGCATCTGCATGTGAGCTGCGAGCTTAGTTTCATCCCACCAGTGAATCAGGAATTCTCCATGGCGTTTGGCAATCAGGGAACGGGGAGTTCCCGCTAACAAATTTTGCTCTACTGCATTCATCCCTCCCAGATACCAATCGCGCCATTGAAATCCCGCCATTGTATTGAACGGAATCAAAAGGCACATCCCTAACAGGAGTCCCCTCTGGACAAGAGTGCGAAATCTGCGCGAACCATAAAGCTCCCAGACAAAGAAGGCAGTGCAGAGGGCGGGAACGGAAAAAAGCACATACCGCATTGGCATCCCTACCGTTGGCACCAGTCCGGCGCGTCCCCAGCCCATTACTAGGGCAAAAACGACTAGGATACTGAAGAATACAAGAATTCCTAAGGCGCGGTGTCTCTCCAGACCTTTATGGCGTAAAACCCCATTCACCGCCACCCCTATACTTGGCACAAGGACGGCGAAGGCGACGAATATTGAAAGCTTCCACGACTTGGCGGCAACTGGTCCAAAGCCTAAAGCGAGAAATTTCGCTGCTGTTTGGAGGGTTGCGCCAATTCCTGGACTGGGGGGATTCCAGTAAGGGCGCTGATAACCAACGAAGTATAAGCCAATGATACATAGTGCGATCGCTGCCGATCCAATCAAAACTCCGCTAATCCATTGCCTCCCACCGTTTGCTTTTACTGCGTACCAATGAAGAACTCCGCAATAACTAAGCCACAGTGCCAGAAAGGGCACGAACAGAAGTCCAACCCCTCCGCACAATGGAAGCGACACTAAACTAACTCCGACAAAAA
>CBDTXL010000696.1:0-3193 GCA_965364435.1 uncultured bacterium | reverse complement strand
GCTGTTTCCGCAGCGTAGCTTGTATGAATCAGGTATTATTTGCACTCAATGAAGAGTACCTATTGAATGAGAAAGGTGCGGTGGCAGTTGCCAACAGTTTTGCGCTCTGTCCACAGAACTATCAACAAAGGGTTGAGTCAGTGTTTGCTTTGTTAGCGGCTGATGCAAAATCAATAATGGATGCGATCGCAATCCTTGAAGGAATTGAGCATGATTTGAGTCAATGGTATGGCAATCGTCGGTTAGTCATGTAAAGTCTCAAGGGCTAGCAATGCCCCACAACAAACCGCTTGCACCTGACGGATAAAGGCGATCGGCAGTCAGTTTTGGACTTGACCTCAAACATTAAATCGGGGACTAACTGAGCATAGTCTCCTGTCGTTCGCCGCGATCGCTCTGCTTGCACAAGGGAAACGCCTCCAGTACCAAGGTGGACATTGCCCAACTCTATTTTTACGCACTGACTACCGTAGCTTGTCCTTTAACTGCCGTAGCTAAAACAGCTAAAACCTCTGGTGCTAAAGGCTTCAGATCTGCCAAACGATTGGATGATGCTTGCAAAACAATTACCGCGATATTGAACTGTGGCAGATTTTGTTGAAACGACAAGTTGCGATCGACTGTGATGAAAACATCAAACTCTGCTTCTGCAAGGGCAAGAAGTTCACCATTCTTTACTCCCGCCCATCCCATCTGTGGAACTGTTTTCACCTCGTAGCCAACAAATTCTCTAGTAAATCTGCGGTCAATACACTCATCAAACAGGAGCTTCATGCTACGCTACCATGCCAATAAGCCGCTTTTCCGCCTCTTCTAGTAAGGCGATGACCTGCTCTCTAGTCACAGTTGGAAACCCATCTAAAAAATCGTCAATCGATTCTCCTGCTTTGAGATAGTCCAAAAACGTCTGCACAGGAACTCTAGTACCCGTAAAAACTGGGGTGCCGCCCATAATCTCAGGGGATGCGCTAATAATTAGGGAGTCTTTAAGCATAAGTCTTTGACCTCCGGGTTCCGTACTCAATAGTTTATCAATTCTCATGGGACAGAACCCTCCAGTAGCCATGCCGAAGAAAGCTTATCGCCTCCCCTTACTTAATCAAACTCTGGTGCCCAAACCTCAGCCACAGCCAACTCCCACCCCGGCAAC
Source organism: uncultured bacterium (assembly GCA_965364435.1). Taxonomy (GTDB): domain Bacteria; phylum Cyanobacteriota; class Cyanobacteriia; order Cyanobacteriales; family Coleofasciculaceae; genus CBDTXL01. The sequence continues at coordinate 2,043 of CBDTXL010000696.1, read as the reverse complement.
AGTTCCGGCACCGTCAGCACATCCCCATCTCGCAAAACCTCCTTCTCCACACCTGAACGATAAACCTCCATCGTCCGACTTCGCGGGTCAACTAAAACCCCAACCTGCGTTCCTAAAGCTAAAAACTCCTGAATCTTCTGACGCAACTTAGTCAACGAGTCAGTTTTGGATTTGACCTCAAACATCAAATCAGGGACTAACTGAGCATAATCCTCTGTTGTTCGCCGTAACCGCTCTGCTCGCACAAACGATGCATCCGGCGCACGCACGTCCTTATCGGCATTGGGGAGAATAAATCCAGCATTGGATGCCGTTACTCGCCCCAATCTACGAGGTCGAACCCAGTTACGCAACTGGGCGATAATCTCAGCAGCGACTTCATCGGATTCATACCCTGACGGACTCATAACAATAATCTCCCCACTCACCAACTCCATCCGATAGTCTGGATGCAAAAGTTGCAATTTTTCCAGGTCTTTAATCGTCAATCCCGGCATCGGACTCCTCCAGGAAGGATTCAGTACACAAGATTATTGTCTACTTAATGAGAGTGAATGAGATGGAGTTTACCCGACTCGGCTCAGATTACCGAAACAGGACTTCATCATTCATGAAGAAGTTTCAAGTTCTCGGAGTCGCTGGACTGGTCGGCGAACGCTTTGAACTCGATCGCATCGTGACTACAGAAGAGGCGCACGCCCTTAGTGCGATCGCGCGATAATGCACGTAGCCGCTCTTGATTGTGGAGTCTCGCCTCCCGATCGACCTCCATCATCGTTTGGTAGAAACGCATTCCTGGCGTGCAGCGTCGCTGGTCGGAGTCCATCTCGTGCCGATAAAAGTAGGCATCACCTGCATTCAGCAGCCAACCCTCCGCTGTCTGGATGGCAATGCCAGCATGACCCCGCGTATGACCAGCAAGCGGGATGAGGAGAATCTCCGGCGGCAGTCCCTCCAGATCGCGGACTGCCTCGAAGCCGAACCAGGGTTCACCCCCTGCCGAATAGTACTTCCAGCGTTTAACCTCATCCCACAGGTCTGGACGATAGCGCTGGCTGGCAATGAAACCGCGCCGCTCCTGCGCCGCCTCAATTTCAGTCTGCATTACATGTACGGTTGCCTCAGGGAAATCCTCCAGCCCACCAGCATGATCGAAATCGAGGTGGGTAAGCACAATATGACGCACGTCCCGTGCAGAAAAACCCAGCCGCTCAAGCTGATCGATCGCGGTGTACTTGCGATCAAACTGGATACCATTGAAATGAATAAAGAACGGGCTGAGCCGCGAGTAAGGCGACTGGACATCACGCAGACCGAAGCCAGTATCAATCAGAACAAGTCCCTGGTTTGTCTCGACAAGCAGGCAGTGGCAGACGAGGCGAGCCGTCAGACCACGACTGAAGCCATCGAAGAGTGCCCCACCGACCGGGCACATGCAGCCACAATTGAGATGATGAATGTGCATAAGTTTTTTGCCCTAAACTACTAGCGAAGCGTCTCCGAAGGAGGTAGGCATTGCTGCAAAATCGTTCGGCCGCCCTATAAGGCGCACGTCTAGTTCTCAAGGGAGGGGGTGTCATACCATTTCACTTTTAACACGCTACACATCGACCTCCCTAACCCCACTTAATAAGGGGGAACAAGAAAAGTAGATGTACCAAACCCCTTAGGGTTTGAGCACAATTTTGATACAGTTGTCCTGCTTGTTGCAGAAAATTTCGTAGCCGTGCGGTGCTTGGTCTAGCGGCAGACGATGGGTAATCACGAAAGAGGGGTCGATCTCGCCATTTTGGACGCGATCAAGTAGCGTCTGCAAGTACCGATGAACGTGGGTTTGTCCCATTTTGAAGGTTAAACCTTTGTTCATTGCAGCACCCATTGGCATCTTGTCAATGAAGCCGCCGTAAACACCGGGAATTGACACCGTACCCCCTTTGCGACAAGCTACGATCGCTTGCCGCAGCACATGGGGGCGATCGGTTTCTAACCGCACCGCTTGTTTGGCTTTGTCATAAAGTCCCTCTGGCCCCATCCCGTGGGCTT
>CBDTXL010000695.1:0-3203 GCA_965364435.1 uncultured bacterium | reverse complement strand
AATTCGGCAATATGCCGGATAGTAGAATTACAGAGCTGGTTAAGAACCCATGACACGAACTCAAGTTTGCTTCCCCAAATTTCCAGTTCAGCACGTTGCTAGTCGGATTATTTGTCTTCGCCAAATTACTCGCATTGACCAATATCTATTTATGTCAGCTGTACTCTCGAAAAAGTCCCTCTCACCCGAAGAAAAAAACATGGTTGAACAGGTTTATCAAGGCTTAAATAGGGGATGGATAAAAGTGGTAGAATAAGTCATTCCAGTGTAAGAATTTACCCATCCACTCTTCTGAGATAAAAACTTTTCAGTCGCTGTACTTTTGAGTAATTTTTAAACTGGGTGCATTCTCGATTATCGCTCTATTTAAAATAGAATCTCTTCCAACTTTAGAATCAACAAATTGTCAAGCTCTGTTAGCAAGCTCGGAACTCTTGGAGCGCTTTAGTAAAGCGCTTCAGTAGGAAGCTCATTTATATAAAAGATTAGGCGTCATTGACGGCAAGACAGTTAATCAGCAAGTTGTTATTAGGTTAGGACGCCGCCCTTGGCAAGCAAACCAAGTAAAAATACAACTGTAGCGGCAAAAGAAAAAACAATCATTAATCCAGCTGGCATAAAGGCACGGGTTTTCAAAAAGCGAAGTATAAAGACGACAAAAAGAACCAGTGCAATCAGCGTCGCCAGTCCCAGTCCCAGTCCTGCCATTGCTGCCTGACGACAAACAATCCAGGCAATAAGCAGCGCTATCCCACTTCCTAAACCGGAAAACAGTGACGCTTTACTTTTTGCTTTGAGGTATCCCATCACACCACCCAGTAAGACTAGCAAACCGTAAATTAGGATAGACCAGGTAGCAATTTGAAAGAAATTGTTCATTTTTAAGGAAGTCGCTGGTATAACACGTTAGCTTAGACAAAAAGGAGTTAGGAAATTTAGGCTTATGACCTCGCATGAAGCGTTGATGTTACTACTACTACTGAGTCCTGGGCTTTTGCTTTCGGCGGTAATCATGCTCACCTTTGCAGCTGGGGGCTAATCTGCTCGTTCCCCTGTCAAGAACAGCAAGTCTAATGGGGGCAAAGCGACTGCTAACAACAGAGTGTACCACTAACCCGATCGCCGAACACACGGTACCAAATCAGCAAAACATCCCCCAAATCCGCTTAAGTTTGACGGGGGAGTGTATATGTATCAAAAAGCACAGCGTTTAAAGCTCAGTTCGCTTAGAGGGATCAGTGGAGTTTTCACCGTGACGCGGTTTTCGACGCAACGGAACTGAGTTGATTAACGTTTCCTCCAGTTCCATGCGTTGTTCCATCTGACGCAAGAAGTAGCCAGTCATCATCGCTGAAGCTAGCAACCCCGCTAGGTTTTCCCGGTCAGTTGTGATTTGCACGTTGAAGTTTTCTGATGGGAGCATCCCTACCAGTCCCTGAACGTTCTGAGAGATGATTTGTTGAATCTCAGGACTAGCAGATTTGGCAACCCGCGCTAAAACATCAGGGGACTGGTGCTGAAGATAGTTCAGAAGTTGGTTGTCTGGCTCATCTTCAGCTTGAGAACTGAGAAAGTTAGGGTTAAAGACCATTAGGGATCTCAGGTTGGACTTACTTAGTTTCTACTCTATACGATTGTGATGTCAGCCGACCTCTACTTTGGCGGATAACTCATAGTTCTTTAGGAAGAAATTTTGATAAGGAACGGTTTATGAAGAACCGATGAAGTAGCTGTCAGGATTGAGAATGTGGTTCTGGGCGGGTCAACAGTTGATCGATTTCAAAGTGTTGATGAAATTTGTCAGTAACTTGTAACCAGTAGGAACGACCATCGGTTTGTCGGCGTCTCTGGACAAACCCTAGATTTACAAGTTCCTGGACATGTTGATAGGCACCACTGCCACGCAGGTTGATCAGGTCAGTTTGAGCAATCGGGTCTTTAAGCGCGATCGCAGCTAGAGTTCTCAAGGCACCCGTGCCCAATTCAGCAGGTATTAAACTTTGCATTAAGCTTTGAAAGGATGACCGTAACTGTAAGCTATAGCCAGTGGGCGTCTCTACGACTTCTAGAGCACTGTCGCGGTGGGCATAGTCTGCCATGAGTTCAATGAGGGCATCTTCGGCGTCTTCGCGATCGCATCCTGCATAGTCAGAAATCTCTGCGATCGAGAGGGGCTGTCCTTTCAGGTAGAGAATTGCTTCTATCTGGCTTGCTAGACGAGGCATTGACAATTTTAGATTTTGGATTCTGGATTGGGGCTTACTGGTCACAGTTCAGAATTAGTCGGATTTGAGTCTAACAGGCAACTCTTTGATCTGAAATCCATCTATTGTATAACGCTCTGGTCAGCACAATGAAGTCAACAAAGCCAACACACATTGCATACTAGATTAAAGCGATGGAGTTTCTTTATGAACACACAACAAGAGATCGTTAAGCAGAGTGAGGTACTCAATCGACTGGTGCTAGATCGTCGCACAGCGGAAGAAGTGGGGCGTGTAGAGCAACTATGGCTAAATCCTCAATCTCATCAAGTTGTGGGTTTGACTTGCAAATCAGGTTTTCTAGGCAGCAAGAAACACACGTTCACTTGGGCGCAAATTGAGACAATTGGTAACGATAGCATTTTAGTTAACTATGAACCGGAGGAGGTTAATCCAGAAAAGCCAGAGTCAGCGGTTTCTTTAATCGGTCATGAGGTGTGGACGGATGCTGGCAATAAGGCTGGTAAGGTAGTTGACTATCTCTTCGTTCCCCAAACTGGCGCTGTGGTTAACTACCTATTTGTCTCTAGCGGCTGGCGTGGTGTTCTGGATGGTCTCTACTTACTCCCCTCTACAGCTATTGCTAGCGTTGGTAGCAAACGAGTGATTGTACCAGATGCGATTATCCAAGTCCCTCAACAGTATGCCGAGGGATTGAATCAAAAAGCGAGTAAAGCGGCAGAGTTTCTTAAGGAAGACGCGAAGAAAACCCAGAATGATTGGGAGGCGATAAGGCGCGGCGCTCAAAATATTACTGGGCAAATCAGAGATACAACTGACAAGGTAACAAATATTGCTAAAGATAAACTGTCTGAGGTGAAAGCCAAAGAGCAAGACGCTTCTCAACCAGCTGATATAGTGAAGATCATTGATACTACGGCTGAACCTTTGCCAAGCGCGACCGAGTTACCTGAAAGCAATAAGTAGGCTAATTTTCAC
>CBDTXL010000694.1:0-3209 GCA_965364435.1 uncultured bacterium | reverse complement strand
AGGCTACCTGTGAAGGAGCCTATCAATGAGTAACTTGCTTCGTGGCACTCCAGTCCTAATGCCACAATTAAATAGCGATTGTGTAAGGGCGCACTACTAAACTCTCAAAGCTCAACACCTTTCATATCGCGGTCTAATGCCAACTAATTTGAATATCACTCTCCTGGAGCAGCTGATTGATTTACTCCAAGCCTGTTTTTCCGTTGAAGAGGCATACACGGCAATCGAACCGTTGATGCGACAACTCTTCCCAAATGAAGCTGGTGCAATTTATGTAATGAGTTCCTCAAAAAACCAGCTGGAGGCGATCGCTACTTGGGGACCCTTACCGTTGACCAGTGATCCAGTCTTTATCCCCAACGAGTGCCTAGCGCTGCGGCGAGGACAGACCCATCTAGTGGAAGATACACATCACGGTTTGCTCTGTCAGCATATCCGATGCCATTCCCTGCCTGTTGAAACGTTTTGTGTACCAATGATGGCGCAGGGGGAAGCCTTGGGGGTGTTGTATGTCAGTACACTTCATCGGGGACGAATCACTGAAATTAAACCGCTAGCGCTGACAGTTGCCAAACATATAGGTTTAGCGTTAGCCAACTTGAAACTCCGGGAGACCCTCAAAAACCAGAGTCTTCGTGACCCTCTAACCAAACTCTACAACCGGCGTTATCTAGAAGAATCCCTAGAACGGGAGATCCGGCGGTCTGAGCGTTGTCCGCAGCCTTTGGGAATTATCTTGATCAGCGTTGATAATTTCAATCTTTTCAATGACAGCTTTGGTCATGCGGCCAGCGATCTCCTGCTGCGAGAAATGGGTATGTTCTTGCCAAGTCAGATTCGTGCCTCAGATATTGCTTGCCGTTACCGAGGTGAGGAGTTCCTGCTGCTGCTGCCAGAAGCGTCTTTGGAGATTACCCAACAGCGAGCTGAACAACTGCGGCAGAACATCAAGTACCTGAATATCCAATATAGGCGTCAAACCCTTGATTCAATTACGATTTCTTGTGGGATAGCGGGTTTCTCTGAGCATGGCATGACTGGCAAGGCGGTGATACAGGCAGCTGATGCTGCTTTGAACTGTGCTAAGGCACAAGGAGGCGATCGCGTTGTCACCGCCTCTTGATGGCGAAGCGATTTGTCCTCTAGACCTATCCGATGGGGAGTAGGGAGTAGGGACTAGGGAGTAGGGACTAGGGAGTAAGAATTTCTTGCATTACGCAACAGAGCTGCAACTTGCGAGGAAATCTTAAAGAGAACTCAACGAAACTTTACCTAATTCCCCGCGATCGCACTTATGATGTAGACATCGAAAGTTACAGCTTGATCCAAAAGTTTGGGTATCTTTACGCAGAGAATAGTCGTTACACTGACAGTACGACTTGAGTGCATCTCCACAACCCTTAAGTTACTCGCCTGCTGCCCCAACAAAGAAGACCTTTTTATACGGGTAATTTACCAAATCCTGTGAAGAAACAGGCAAGGTTCTTGAGTACTCTCTACTGACAAGGGCAATTGAAGTTGGCAATCCAATTCATGGGTTTGCACTACAAAATCAACCTTCAACCTTCTTTAATCCATCCTGAACAACCGTCTGGCAAGGCAGCGGAAATAACTGAAGCTGTCCTCTGATAAAGGGGGGGTAGCAATATTTACCCAATAGTCATATACATCTTTAGGAGAAAATTGTGCTGAAAACCACCAGACCTGTCAAGAACACTTCAGTTGGTAACCTAGTCCAATTTTGGGCAGAGCGCTATGTACCTGACTTGTCAACTCTCTACTCAGCGGAAGGTCGCTTGCCTGTCTCTGAGTTGGTTGAAGTTACCTCAAGAGAGGGGCGAACTAAAACCGTTGCCAAGCTACAACGTTTATTACAGCTCGACTGTGAGAGTGCAGGGATAAAGACGAATGCACTGTTTTCTTATATTCCTAATGTTGTGAATTTGACCGAAGCCCGACAAATCGCCCGATTTGCTGGGCGTGTTTATGAAAAGGCTCTGGAAATTTACTTGCAACAGTCTCCTACACCCGCCTTACTGGCAGCAATGCCACTGGCTACGGCTCTAAGTCCCTTTGTAGGAACAGATGTTTCTAGGGAGTGGGCGATGCCAGCGCTAGAGTTGCCAGCGATAGAAGAGCTAGCAATAGGGCTTGAACCCGTATTAAAGCAACTTCGCGAGCAACATCTATCTACGAGTAATCGGCGCACCTTTGGCTTTATCACCACGCAGTTTCATCTAAGCACAAAGTTGCTTCTAATGCACCTTACACTCCCTGAGCAAGTGTTGCTCAGCCCATACTTCAAGTTCGTCGAAGAGCAAGTCTGTATCCCCTGGCAGCGAGTCTGCGCCGCCGCCGCCAAGCATCATCTTGAATCACCCACCTTAGCCGTTGTCCAGCAACTGTTACCTGCCAGTCATGATATTGCGTCTACTGTCTACCGCCGCGCAGCCAAATTGTACCCCGATCATCGTAGCCGTCGGGGAGCGCTTAGCGATTCAGGGGTCATGGCCTCTACCATCCGAGACTTAGTGATGTTCCAGGGCTACTTATGGCTGTGTGTTTTAGAGAGAAGTATGGTGGCAGTGGAACAGGAACTACTTCCCTTATGTGTCATGGTCTTTCCAAGCGTGGACGTGACATGGGAACTGGTGCGACAAATGCTGAAGCTGTTAATGGATGAACTTCAGGTTCGTGTCGAGCCATCTCAGGCATACCTCTTCCAACCTTACACTCAAGCAATGCAGCAGCTGTTCCGTGACCTTGAAACAAAATCAGCTTAGCTGAAAAAAATTCCCAGGGTAGAATTTAAAAAGCTTAACCGAATTGTCAGCGATCGCACTTATCCTAGAGAGATCAAAATTAATTCAGAACTCAACATCCAGAATTCAGATTTGGCTCAAAAATCTGAGACTTCTGGTTCTCAAATTTGAGTGATTTCACTTATCATAAGAACATGAAAGTTTCGGCTTGAGAAAATTTGCGTATTTTTACTCAAAGAATAGTTGTGACACGAGCAGTACGACTAAGAGTGCATCTCTACAAGGCTTAAGTTACTCGTCCGCTGCTGCCCCGACCCAGAAGACTTTCTTTTAGAAGGGTGATTTGCCAAATACTGCGAAGCAACCGGCAAGGGTGCTGACTGTTGTTAGTGGGTTAACTCAGATCTTGGCAATATTTTTCAATCAGCTGTTGCAGCAAGTCACCAT
>CBDTXL010000693.1:0-3211 GCA_965364435.1 uncultured bacterium | reverse complement strand
GCTACTCATGAGCGACTTGATTCTTGCTGGTGGCCAATAAATTTTGTAAGCTCGACCAACAATATAACGTTTTGGCAGAAACCCCCACACATGGGAGTCAAAGCTGTTGTTACGATTGTCACCCATAACAAAATAAGACTCAGGAGGTACCGATTCTGGACCCCATTCGTAGGCTGGTGGTTCTGCAACGTACCCTTCCTGTAAGGGCTGGTTGTCGATATAAACGACGCCATCGGTGACACGAACGACTTGTCCTGGTTCACCAATCACCCGCTTGACGAAAAATTGTTGCTTTTTTTTGTCTGTCTCAGACTCAAGAACTATTGCCCCCTCTGGTTCTCTAAAGACCATTACATCACCTCGGTGAGGTGAGTAATCGTTGGATTTATTAACAAAGATTCTGTCTCCTACTTCAAGCGTAGGTAACATGGACTTGCTGGGTATTTCAAAAAGATCAATTTCTTGCTGAATCCAGGTGGGTAGATAGCTACCAAAAAGTCGAAAAGCAAGAACTAACACAGCAATGACAGTAATCAGGTGCTGTCTTTGTCTTCGAGGTCGGGGAAAAGCGACAAAGGCATGGTAGCAGGCTACCGCAGAGATGATAGGAACAAATATAAGTAAGTTGGAAAAGATACTAGTAAGGGTAGAAAAAATAATAATTAATGACAGAAGAAAGGCACCAACAATTGCTTTTTCGATATACAGCTGACCTAACCCTGGTAAGATGCGGGAGAGAAAAACGGCAAACCAGGCATCTTTAATGATTCTGGGTATTTTTTCAGTTGGCTGGACATCCAGTTGCTTGTTTACACAGGCATAGGCATCAAATAGATTCACAATATAGATAATTAGAATTAGGAATAAACAGCCAAGACCAGTAACAGTATTACCAGTGGAACTGAATATAGACCAAGACGCGATCGCAATCAGCACTCCTTGAGTACATAGAAACCCCATTCCCTTTAATCTCTCCCCGGCATATACCTGTCCAATACCAGGGAAGAACATCGAGAGATTGACAGCTAACCAGGGTTCCGGGAGAGATTTTGAGTCTTGACCCTTCGCTACGCTCAAGGGCATAATTCTATGTTTTGAACTCTGAATCAGAAAACTAGCTCTGCTGGTAGTTTAACCTTACTCAGATGCTAAGGCGATCGCTCTTTTAATCCTGAGTAAGAGTACTAGTGCCAGAAGCATTGCACAAACAACGACTCAAGTTTGCCGATTCACTAGCGTCACACTCGCTTGATCGACTGGCATTAAGATGACTTCGCTGATATTGACATGAGGCGATCGCGTCGCACAGAAAAAGATAACATCTGCTATATCATCTGGCGTCAGCGGTGTCAAGCCATTGTAAACGTTCTTAGCACGTTCAGTGTCGCCGTGAAACCGGACATTACTAAACTCAGTTTCCACCATCCCAGGGTCTACAGAACTGACTCGCACCGGCGTTCCCAAAAGATCTTGCTTTAACCCTTCAGAAATTGATTTAACAGCCGCTTTGGTGGCACAGTAGACACTGCCGCCGGGATAGGTTTGATGACCGGCAATAGAGCCAATATTGATGACATGACCTCTACCACGACTTACCATCCCTGGCAGTAGCGATCGCGTCATGTAGAGTAGCCCCTTAATATTGGTATCAATCATCTCCTCCCAGTCCTGGATGCTGGCTTCATGGAGCTTATCTAAACCCCGACTGAGTCCAGCATTGTTAATCAGGATGTCCACAGCTGACCAAGGCGTCGGGAGTTGATTGAGTGCTGATTCTACGCCAGAGCGATCGCACACATCCAGGGGTAGTAGATGCAGCTCACAAGCATACTCCTTACTTAATTGCTCAGCCAGCTGTTCTAAGCGATCCTGACGCCGAGCAACGAGGATGAGTTTGGCACCGGCTTGAGCAAATATTCTGGCACAGGCTTCGCCGATCCCACTGCTGGCACCAGTAATCAAAACGATTTGGTCTTTTAGTAAAACCATATAAACTGCTTCATGCAACCTGGTATTTCAGACGCTGTGTCTCATCAGCAAATCCTCCACCTATTTTGAGGGACTGGTGGAAGTCGAAGGGCGCGCAACGACCTGCAAGCGCTGTGTAATCATCGTCATGCCATCTTCCCGAATCAACACCGCCGAAATCCAGCGGTCTTCTGCTTTCAAAGGAGCTTTACCCAGCTTAAAAATCCCACCCGCAGGCAATAACTGTAGGTCAAATTCAGCAGGCTTGGTATAAAGCTCTGGCTTAATCGGTTCTTCCACAGCCGTTCCCAGGAGCAAGCTATTCCCTAGAGGTTCCTTGACAATGACATCAAAGTTAAACTGCTGACCGATACCCACCTGCTCTGGTAAATTTACGTCCACATTGGGAGGATTTGCTCCTGAAGTCAGTTGAGTGCGCTCTGCCAAAATTTCCTGCTGAACGATTTTTTGACCTTCAAAGCGCTGACGCGATCGCAACGTGGATGCAAATTTCGTACTCGTGCCGTCGCTAGCTTGAGTCCCAGTAATGGAAGTCACCGTTTCTGCAACAATCCCGTTGCCCTCAGTCTTCCAATTCTGGAGTTGTGTGCGGTAACTCAACTGGGGGTAACGCTTCCAGAGTTCAGTCAAAGCTTGCTGCATTGAAGTGCGAGTTAAGCCATCGCCATTCTTGAAATTAGCACCATAGAACTGCATCACCCCCTGGACATCGCGGCGATTTGCTGCTGCATCGATTTGCGTTAGGGTGTCTTTAAGCTGGGGTGGTGCGGTTTCGGGACTTTCTGCAAGGGCTTCCCCTCCCCATCCCGCGATTAAACCCAAGGTTAAGATCAAAAATACTGACCAGTCCAGAGAGCGAGACTTGGGTTTGGCGGTAGGAGAGTGGGAGAGCCGAGCGAGTGAAGTTGCCAGATTGCACATTGGGGGAATAGTGGGGAATAGTTGAAAAAAGGAAATGGCGTTTGAATCCTTGAGGTCTGGATACTATATTCGCCAATTTACAACTGATTTGCGATTTTAGCTAAGAGTTCAGTTGCCACTAGGAGGAAGAGAAAACTTGGCTAGGAATGAGACGCTGCGGTCAAGGCAGGAATGGTTGCAAGAGATTCTTCAATCCTTTAACGATGTTGCCTGGTCAGCTGACCCGACCACTTGGGAAACTCTTTTCTTGAGCCGGAGTGCCGAGAGCGTCTATGCACGCCCAGTATCGGAGTTTTTTGAC
>CBDTXL010000692.1:0-3211 GCA_965364435.1 uncultured bacterium | reverse complement strand
ACAGAGGCACAGAGGACGCTGAGGTAAGAGAAAGAGAGAGTGATACGTTTGAATGCAACTTGGTATGAGGCAAGATGTAAGCGATAGTGCGCGGCGTTAGGGCTGTAGAATTAGCCAAGCTAATCGTGTATTACATTACCCTAGGTAACATAAGCCTCAAGGCAGATGTTATCTAGGGTTGTGTGATCGAACATACCACAAAAGACTTATAACTTTAGATAGATTCTATTCCCTATGTATTACAGGCAAAACGATATATATATCTGAAGGTTAAGATTTATTGCTCATGAATACACCTTTACAAAATCGGCTCCCTCTAGAAGACTATGCAAAAAGTCGCGTTGTAGTCTACTTTTACAGCGACAGATGGATACCCATTAGCTGTTTTAAGTTGACTGAAGCGATCGCGCTTTCCCGTAAGGGCTTGCAAAAGGGTAAGGAAATTTTTGTGTTTCCTCCTGGTTTAGACCTTGAAACGAAAAACATTCTCTTAAGTCAATCCCCTTCTTTGCCGGATGAACTCGCGTCTCAATTAGCTTATAATTAAACGTCCCCTAGTCAGGATTTAGCTCAACTGACACCCAGAGTGCTGGCAACTGTCAGCTAATCAGCAGCAACAGGGGTACCGGAAGCAGAGTCCTAGACTGCCTGCCAAATCTTGATTGTCTTGTCCTCACTGCCACTAGCAAGAGTTTGCCCATCCGGGCTAATAGCGAGGGAATAAACCCAGTTGTTATGCTCACTCAGGGTACGAAGCAGTTTTCCACTATCCAGGTGCCATAGCTTAATGGTGTTGTCCCGACTGCCACTGATTAGGGTTTGCCCATCGGGACTGATAGCGAGGGACAAAACCCAGTCTGAGTGTCCACTCAGGGTACGGAGTAGTTTTCCAGTCTCTAGATGCCATAGTTTGATGCTGTTGTCATCACCACCACTGGCAAGGAATTGACCATCCGGGCTAATAGCGACAGTTCTAACCCAGTCTGAATGTCCACTCAGGGTACGCAGCAGTTCCCCAGTGTGCAGATGCCAAATTTTGATTGTCTTGTCTCCGCCACTACTAACGAGAGTCTGTCCATCAGGGCTAATCGCGAGGGAATACACCCAGTTTTTATGACCAGCGAGGGTGCGTAGCGCTTCTCCAGTCGCTAGATGCCAAATTTTGATTTTATAACCCCCACTGACGAGGGTCTGTCCATCAGGGCTAATGGCGAGGGAATAAATCCATTTGTGATGTCCGGTGAGGGTATGCAGGAGCGAACGTTGTTGTTGCCCGCTAGTACCCAGATGCCAAATTTTGATACAACTTCTATCGGGGGTTTTATGGCTACTCGCTAGAGTCTGTCCATCGGGACTAAGAGCGATCGTCAAAACCCTGCCTGAGTCTCCAGTAAGAGTATGGAGTAGTTCGCCAGTACCCAAATGCCACAGCTTGATGGTGTTGTCATCACCACCACTGGCAATCGTCTGTCCATCGAAGCTAACGGCGATGGAAGCTGCTTTTCCTGAATGCCCAGTAAGAGTATGGATTAAAGAAACTCTTTCCAGTAGGGGTTTACCTCTTAAGTCCTCGCTCCCATTCAGGCAGTTAGGTACTTGGGGGATGCTTTCATCATCTCCAAGTTGAACGAGAGAAACACTTTCCAGTTTGGGTTTAAGTTTTATGTCTTCGATCGCACCTAAGAGACCATTCACTTGTGCGATCGCCTGATCATCTCCAAGGGTAGCAAAACATTCTTTGAGATTCTCGAAATATTTCTGGTCTTCTATCGTCAGGACTGGCTGTATGGACTCTAAAGAATTAGAATCTTGAGGTTGGGGGAGTTGATGCTGTTTCAGCCAAGCTTTGAGCGAAAAATCTACCTGTTCTTTAGCCCAAGATTTATCTTGCAAACAAGCCAAACTCTGAGCTAACTTCAAAGCCAGTTCAGGAATCCATAAGGGTCGTTCAATTTCTAGAGCATTAAAAATATCTTTATAACCTAAGATGGTTGTTTGTATTACTTCTTGCACCAGTTGCTGATCAGACGTATTTTCGAGCAAATGAGGTAGCAACTCCGGCAATAAAGGAGGTACATCGTAATGAACGAGATGATGAGCATCTGCTACCCAACCCGCTACGAGACAATGACAGGTAATTAAGAGCTGAGAGAGGGCTTCAAAATCTTTAGCGTTGACCTTGTAGTCGAGTGCTAACTCCCTCGTGTCAATTCCATGACGCTTCCATTTCTCCTCCTTTTCCAAAATTTCCAGGTTGAAACAATTATCTCCACCAAGTCTTTTAACGTCTTCTAGGCTTTCGCCACAGGCTAAAAGTCGATTGGCTGTTTCTTTCCACTTTAAAGCGCGGCTTTTTGCTGAAGCATAAACAATCTCTCGGTAATCCAGTTTAGAAATAATAGTTCTATAGGAATAAGTTTTCTGCCCAAAAACCCAGTAGGCTATGCGAAAATTAAGATAATCTCCAACGAGTTCTGATTCCAGAATCAACGTGGGTTCAGATTTGAGCATTTCAAACAGAGCCTTGATACTGGCTTCTCGATGAAAGCGCTTACTCTCCCAGGCTCCTGCTAAAAACTCGGTGGGTCTTTCTTGACTAGTCAGGGGATAGTTTTGATTCAAAAATTCTCCAAGGCTTTGGGCTACACTCTGCTCAATTTCTGGCATAGCTTGCCCTAGCTCATCAAATCGTGCCGATTGTAATTTAGGAGGGGAGAGAAAAATTCTCAGAGGGATTCGTTGATGAGTGTTATGAGAGCCTACGAGTTGGGAAGGAAATAATCTCAAAGGCCAGTTATTCAGGATTTTGTGAATTTCAGGCAACTGGAGTGCTGTTTCCCGGTGAGAGGAGGCTAACTTTAACTGCGTTTCACGGTCGTAAGCGGCTAATTGTTGTTGGAGAGATTTCTCCTGCTCAAAACCCCAGGTCTGAAACTCTAGATTTTCTTGGGGTATTGCCCGACGGACATTGGGATTGAACAGTTGAATCTCTTTAGTTTGTTTGTGTTTTAGTCTAGCTAGCCTTTCTTCTTGTAGCGCAGTAAAAATCTGTGCGATCGCGGGTAACCCTTGGACTAGTAACTTTAACCCTAACTCTAGCTCCATAACTGTCTTTTTATTGAGTGAATGCTCGTAAATGAGATTGCCTATTACTTCAGAATCTGAAGTTTAGCTATCTTGCACCCCATCCAAATCATAGCTTTCCAAGGGT
>CBDTXL010000691.1:0-3212 GCA_965364435.1 uncultured bacterium | reverse complement strand
GTCGGGATCTAATCGCCCAACTCCTTGACACGGTTGGCTTCGAGACTCGCACTGCAACAAATGGGCAGGAAGCCGTACAACAGTGGCAGCAGTGGCATCCCCAGCTAATTTGGATGGATATGCGGATGCCTGTGATGGATGGCTACGAGGCAACCCGACAAATTCGGGAACAAGAGGCAAGAGGACGGGGAAATTCGACTCACCCTCCCAACCCTCCGTTGCACCAACCCACTGTAATTATCGCTCTCACGGCTAGTGCTTTTGAAGAACAACGCGCAAGTATCCTAGCCGCAGGCTGTGATGACTTCGTTCGCAAACCCTTCCGAGAGCAAGTCATCTTTGAAAAGATGGCTGAGTATTTGGGGGTGCAATATGCCTATGAACAGAACACCGATAGCCAAGCAATACAGGAACAGACTCTCCGAGGAGATGGAAAAAATTTAACCTCTGATGACTTGGCAGTGATGCCTGCTGACTGGGTGACTCAACTCAATCAAGCCGCTCTTGAAGTGGATGCCGACCGAATTTTGCAACTCATCGAGCAAATTCCTGCAACTCATCTGGCTTTAGCAGAGGGGCTTACCGATTTGGTACGTCGTTTCTGTTTTGATGAAATCCTAGAACTAAGTGAGGAGAACTGCAATTTTTAGCGTCCGGTTGTTATACCAAGTTGCATTCAAACGTATAACTCTCTCTTTCTCTTACCTCAGCGTCCTCTGTGACTCTGTGGTTCGTTAAATTCTACTAAGAGCAGCAACTCAGTATTACTCTCTTTTTGAATTTCCATAGTCCACGTAGGCGGACTAACCGAAAATTAAGGGTTTTGTAACCTGCGTTCGCGTTAGCGTTCCCGAAGGGTAGGCAGGTTTTGTTTGTGTAGCTGCGGTTTCAACCGCCAGGTGCAAGATCTGAATAAATATTTTACTTTTTTCCTCTATCTAAAGTGATAAAAAAAGGAATGTATGAGTTGCGTCTAGCCATATACCATGCCCACTCAGCCAGCCAACGCTCCTAAAGCAGATATTCTCATCATTGATGATACGCCGGAAAACTTGAACCTCTTGTCCACTATGCTGAGCGAGCAGGGGTATAAAGTTCGCAGCGTGACCAAAGGTTCGACTGGATTGCGAGGCGCACAAGCTGCACCCCCCGATCTGATTTTGCTCGACGTGAATATGCCTCAGATGAACGGCTACGAGGTTTGCCAACATCTCAAAGCAGATGAACGCACTCGCGAAATTCCAGTCATTTTTATCAGTGCGCTAGGAGATGCACTCGACAAGGTGAAAGCTTTCAGGGTGGGAGGGGTGGATTATATAACTAAACCCTTTCAAGTTGAAGAGGTATTAGCCCGAATTGAGAATCACTTAACCATTACGAGGCTCTCTCAACAACTTCAACAACAAAATGTACTACTTTCTGAGAAAAATATCCAACTTTCTAGAGAGATAGAAGAGCGCAAACAAGCTGAGGAGGCATTGCGGCAATCGGAAGCGCGAGAACGAGAAAAGGCACAAGAACTAGAACAGACATTAGGCAAGTTGAAAAGTACTCAAGCCCAACTAATTCAAGCCGAAAAAATGTCGAGTTTGGGAAAAATGATAGCAGGGATTGCCCACGAACTCAACAATCCCGTTAGCTTTATCTCCGGCAATCTTAGTTATGCCCGTCAATATTTCCAAGACTTGCTAGAACTGATTCAACTCTACCAGAATACTTACCCTAATCCTACAGGAGAAATTCAGCAGCTAGTTTCTAAGATTGACTTGAATTTTCTGATGGAAGATTGGTCGAAACTCATGGATTCGATGCAGGTGGGAGCAAGACGCATTCAAAAAATTGTTCTCTCACTCAGAAACTTCTCCAGACTGGATGAAAACGAGCTGAAATCTGTCGATATTCATGAAGGCATCGACAACACCTTACTGATTTTGAAGCATCGGCTGAGAGCAGAAGGCAACACGGGTGAAATTCAGGTGATTAAAGATTATAGCCAGCTGCCAAAAGTTACCTGTTACGCCAGTCAGTTGAATCAGGTATTTTTGAACCTGCTCAATAATGCGATTGACGCTGTTGAAAGTAAACCCGACTCACGATTAATTACCATCCACACTTCCTTAATTCAAAACTCAAACGGGACGCAAAGGGCGTCCTGCTGGGCTAGCCAAATTCCCAATGATAGCGCTCAAACTTCCAATCATCAATCGGTTGTTATTCTCATTACCGACAATGGTTCTGGTATGAGTAAGGAAATACTTCATAAGATATTTGACCCATTTTTTACCACGAAGCCCGTAGGAAGTGGTACGGGATTGGGGTTATCCATTAGCTACCACATTGTAGTGGAAAAACACAGGGGTAAACTCAGTTGTATTTCTGCCCCAGGATATGGGACAGCGTTTATTGTGGACATTCCCGTAAACCTCACGACTGTCTCGTCAAACAATAACTGATGAAAATTAGCCTATTGACGAAGCTGTCTACTGTTACCCTATAAGAAAGTTCGATTGTCTGTCGAAATCAAACATGGATGCAGAAGAACTACTCTTGCGTTATGCTGCTGGGCAGCGAGACTTTATCGGAGCGAAGCTCTCCAAAGCAAAGCTTATTGGCGCGACACTTGTGGGAGTCAATCTTTGGGGAGCAGACTTGAGTGGCGCTAACCTAGCTAGAGCCAAACTCTGGGGAGCCAACTTCAGTGGTGCTAACCTAGCCAGAGCGAACTTGACTAGAGCTAATCTAAGCGGAGCGAAACTCAATGAAGCTAATTTACGGCAAGCCAAGCTCAACTACACCAAGCTTTTTGGAGCTTCTCTAAGTGGAGCTTACTACGATGAAAGTACCCGGTTTCCTCAGGGTTTTGACCCCGAAAGTAGAAATATGAGAAAAGTTTAAAACGAACATTTTTTTGAACTGTCTCGGACTAACGAAGCCTAGTCTCGCCTTGTTGAGAATAGACCTCTTGCAAAAGTCGATAAATCTCATCAAATCCATCTGTGTTAATCTGTGTTAATCTGTGGTTAAAAATCAAAAATAAGCCTTTTTGCAAGAGGTCAACTAACCGAAGAGGGACAGCTAATTATTCGGCGCTCCTTTGCCTTGAAAAGACGATTAACTTCAAAAGAAACAGGAGTTCTTAAGACTATTTCTGAACAACTTAGGCTGTCTTTACTACCTCATTGAGTTTGATTTCTAACGGTAAAATTACAGTA
>CBDTXL010000690.1:0-3213 GCA_965364435.1 uncultured bacterium | reverse complement strand
GAATTGAGAGAACGAATAATGCCTACTGAAAACCGGCCAATACGCATAGTTCGCTCTAGTAGATTTGAACCTCAGAAAGTACGGCATTTTCCAAAAAGATCTATTTCCTTTATGGTCGGAACTATAATTCTGGCTGTAGGTGCTACCGCAATAACTAGTTATTGGGTAGTTCGTAGCTTGATCCTTGAGAGCTTGAAGGCAAATGCTCTATCGCAAGTCCAGAAAGCAGGAAATGAAATTGATCGACGGCTAGCAACCCTGCTTGCTCAGGTGCAAGCTTTGGCTAATAGTGATGCTATCCGAACCCAGAATTGGTCAACGGCTGAACCCTATTTGCTGAGAGAACTGAACCGACTGCCGGATTTTAAAATGTTTCTCATGGCAAAATCTGATGGCTCCTACTACGCAACAAAAATTGGTTTAGCAAAAGGCAATCTCAGCAGTCACAACCACTTTAAACAAGCTTTGGCAGGAAAAACCTTTGTCGATGATCCAGTGCTTTTTCCCTCCACCGGAGCCCGCTACGTTAATGTCGTTGCCCCGATCTGGTCCATCCCTCCTCTCAATCGCTCTCAACTGTCTCCAGAGGATGCCTCTAAACCTGCCGGGAGCCTCAGGTCTAACAATCGGCCTTCTGAGATTAACCAAAAGAATCAACCGATTGGAGAATTCATCGCTCCCGTTTCAGTCACGTACCTATCATCTGTTGTGACCCAAACACACTTAGGAAAGGGTAGTTACGCTTTTGCTCTCGATTCTAAGGGAACCCCCTTTGTCCATCCCGATCATCACCTGATGGAACGGCGCAAAAGTTTGTTAGAAGCGACAGATCCAGCCTTAGCGAAAATTGCACAAGTAATGGTGAACCATCAACAAGGGGTTCAGCTAGTGCAAATTAGGGGAGAGTGGGTTTACGTTGCCTACTCGCCCCTAAGTCAAGCTAATTGGTCTCTAGCTTTGGTTATTCCCCGTGCCAATTTAGAGGGAGAGCTAAAAGGGCTTAATCTGCTGGCGTCAGTTCTGGGAGCGATTCTAGTTGTGACAGCGATTATCGCCCTGTGGCAAATGCAATCACTCGCTCTGCTGCGTTCCCGTGTAGCGCAAGAGGCATTGCTTAACCGACTGACCAGTCGCATCCGGGAGTCTCTCGATCTCGAAACCATCTGGCAAACTACTGTTGATGAATTTGCGGCGCTGTTAGATCTCGACCGGGCGATCTTCTGTTGGTATCACAGCGACCAACAGGAGGTGGAGGTGGTGTGCGAATACAGACGGGAAGACCTGCCGACGAATCTAGGCTGTATCTCAATCGCATCCTTTGGCGACTTGGCCTTGAGCCTCAGCCGGTGTGAATCGGTGCGCTTGGACAATGTTCCCAAAAACCGCAACTTGTCATCTGCCGTTAAACAGGCATATATGCAGATGGGAATATCTAGCTGTCTGGCCATGCCAGTGTTAGTTCAAGGTAATACCCCGGCATATTTTATCTGTGTCTACAGCAAGCCCCGACGCTGGAGAGACCGAGAAATTGAATTGCTCGATTCCGTCGCTGACCAGTTAGCGATCGCCATTCATCAAACCCGCCTACATGCCCAGACCGAGCAACAGTTCCAGACACTCAGCGACCAAGCCGGACGCCTTGCAGAAGCCACCTTCCAACAACAGGACACTCTTGCTTACCTGAGTGCGATTATCAACAACCTCGCCGATGGTCTGCTTGTAACTGACACTAGGGGCAAGATCACTCACTGGAATCCTGCTCTGTCAGCGATGTTTAATCTGCAAGAAATCGACCTGATCGATCGAGATTGCGAGGATATTTTTAGCCATGAAGTCGCAGAACTGGTGGCAATCACCAAGGAATACACCAGAGAAGTTTTCACAGCAGAAGTAGAGCTTGTTGGTAACCGATTTGGTAAAGCAGTGGCAACGGCAATCCTCAAAGACTCTCCATCAAATGGTCTAGATGATACCTGTATCGGTTCGGTGATCTTGATTCGGGATATCACTATAGAAAAAGAAGTTGACCAGGTGAAGACAGATTTCATTTCCACTGTCTCCCATGAGCTGAGGACGCCTCTAACCTCAGTACTTGGATTTGCAAAAATTGTCAGGAAAAAACTTGAAGATACGATATTTCCCAAGATTCAGACTGAGGATGCGAAAATTCAGCGAACCATCAGACAGGTGGCCCAAAACATTGACATCATGGTATCGGAGGGTGAGCGGCTGACAAAACTAATCAATGATGTCCTGGATATCGCCAAGATGGAAGCCGGGAGAGTTGATTGGAATATGCAGTATTTTTCAGTTCATGAACTGATAGAACGAGCCTCATCTGCCACGTTCGCACTAATTGAACAGAAGGGGCTAGAACTAATCATAGATGTGAAGGAGGATCTGCCAAAGATTTTGGGCGATCGCGATCGACTGCTCCAGGTAGTCATTAATCTGATTTCTAATGCTCTCAAGTTCACTGAAGACGGCGCTGTGACCTGCAAGGCTAGTTGTACCGAGCATGAGATTACTATCAGCGTGATCGATACGGGAATCGGCATCCCTGAAGTTGACCAGCCGAAGATCTTTGAGAAATTTAAGCAGGTAGGCAATACTCTGACCGATAAACCAAAGGGTACTGGTTTAGGGCTATCTATCTGTCAACAAATTGTCAAGCATCATGGCGGCAAAATCTGGGTAGAGAGTGAGTTGGGTGAGGGGAGTACCTTCTCCTTTACGCTACCCATTAGTGTGTCAGCAGTAGACGGAGTCACAACCAGCCCTATAAATACCCCACTCAGGCAATTGCCAGAGATGATAGCCAATACAGAATCATCTCCAGCTAACCCTAATAAAACCATCCTAGTAGTAGATGATGAAGCTCCTATACGCGAACTTCTTAGACAACAACTGAGTGCACAGGGGTATAAACTCAGGGAAGCTAAAGATGGAAGAGACGCCATTGCCGAGGTAAAAAAACAACTCCCTGACTTAGTCATCCTTGACGTGAAGATGCCAGGAATGAGTGGTTTTGATGTAGCAGCCGTGCTGAAACATAACCCTCAAAGCATGAGTATACCCATCATAATGCTGTCAGTAGAAGAGGAACAAGAAAGGGGTTATCGTCTTGGGGTTGACAGATATTTGACTAAACCAATTAACACACAAGAACTCCTCAATACGGTCAGATACCTCCTTTCCCAGGGAACTTCCACT
>CBDTXL010000689.1:0-3215 GCA_965364435.1 uncultured bacterium | reverse complement strand
AGAGCCGTCGAGCAACGCTGTTACCGGGAGATGAACTTTATGCGATTGAGTGTGATGGGGTTACTCAGGGCTTAATGACAATCGACATTTTGAAAAAGCGCTGCCAGATTGAGTCTCAATTAAGACGGAGGTTAGTGTACATCAGAGCGCTGGCAACGGCTCCTTGGAATAGACCCGTCATTACGAATCCTCCTACTTACAAAGGGGTTGGTGGAAACTTAATCGATTTTGCGATCGCTCGAAGTCATGAATTAGGCTATCAAGGCAGGATAGGCTTACACGCCTTGCCGGGTGCGCTCTTGATTCTACAGAAAGCTGAGGGTGGGACTGCTCGATTGCGGTTCCGACCCAGAAGAACTGGACAATCTCATCTATTTTGAAACCCTACAGCAAGAGCCATGACTCAGTCGCTTCCCACTCCTGATTCCTCTGCGAGAGCTTCGCATACAGAGGAGCAAGCTACACAATCCCACACGATGACGGATAGTGAAACCCGTTACCAACGGTTGATGGAATTGGTTGATGCGGAAGATGCCTCTAATGGGGAAGTTGGCTGCGGACGGGATTGGGGAGAGCAGCTTCCAGTTTATTTGAGAACTTGCGGCATCAATATTTCGGATGATACGCTGAGAAATCTACTGAGAGAATATCTAGGTCATGTGTTGATGGAGCGGGACTTTGACTCGATTGTGACCCAGGTGAGTCGCTTTATCGAGTCGTTGGTTGTGCAGGTTCACACTCGATCAGAGCGTGCCAAACTATCATCAACACTATCGGAACACGTTGCCGAACACATTCCTACGGCAGAACTCAGGCAGTCCTTTGAGTCAGAGTTGGGGGAGTTTTGTAATGATGCCGATATAGAGCAAATCGTCCAGTTCACGCATCAAGTCATTCACAAGGCAGTGCTTCACCCTCGATACACTTGGCCCCAACCCATCTGGGTCCTGAGGAGTGGGGAGAAACTCTATATTGCTCAAGCCTCTGGACTCGAAGTTGCGATCGCTAAAGTCAGAGCGCAAAACCCACAGGAAACTGGGGAACTGCAAGTCGTGAAAGTTGGAGGACTGCTGGCACCCGACCAGGTGATTTCCCTGGATCGGACGGTTTTAGATTAGCGAAATGGCTGCCAAGTGTGGAGGCAGTGGGTTAGAACGTGGTACAGAAAACGGCAATTACTGAAGTTATTAAAAGTTTGGCAGATGTAGAAACTCGCTTCAATTCATTCTTGACGCGGATCGGACTGAGGTGGATGCCAACCTGCTGCTACCCAAAAACGACGAGCGATTTGAATGGAAGGCTCATCGCGACGTTCATCGTTGAGGTCAAAGCGATTGCAAGTAGCTCTACCTGTAGGGGTTGTGCCGAAAATTTTCGTACCGTCTTTTGTCCAGATAAAATGGTCAGACCACTGTTGTTGACGGGGGTTAAATAGGGGAATTTCTTCTTGGGTTTGGGGGTCAATTCCCGATGTAAAGTTATAGTGACGCTCGTTACAGCGATGACAAGCTAACGCAAGGTTATCCGGTTCGTCTGACCCTCCCAGAGACTGGGGCATGATGTGGTCAATGGTGAAACGGTCTGGACTCAGATATTCGGGGGAGTGACAGTATTCACAGAGGTATCTGGCTCGTTGTCGTACAAGTCTTCGAGTTGCGTTGGGCACCATTTACTTTTGGCTGCAAGTTGAGCGTTAATTAAGGTAAAAATCCGCTCTAGTTCCGATATTCCTGCGTATTCAGCTTCTTCTTCAGACGTGAGTATATCAGCTTTTTTCTTCTCTAAAAGTTCTTCAAAGCGAGATTGTAGCTCTGAGGTGAACTTGAATAGGTAAATGTTACCGAATTCGCTCATTTTAATGCCAGAGGACATTAGGGTTGAGGGTTGAACCATTAGTTGAGGAGTCATTGGGCTACAGTGAATGTCAATTGCTCTAAATCCTATTTTGTCAGGTGTCTATTGGGCTGCTACCAGAGAAGCTGAACTTATGTCATACTTGTGCTTTCAACATATTGTTGAATTTTCTCAAGTAACTGTTCACGTAGTAAAAACCGGTTTTCCTTATAAAAATCTGCACCTTTATCAAGGAGATTTGCTACTTCTCTTGAACCGGCTTCAATATTAAATTTATTTATAATGTCTTCTGGTAATAATGGATATCGCTTTTTGGCACTCAATATATCTTGCACAATCAGACGTTTGATTTCAGTTTTAGGCTCTTTGTCAGCAGACAAACGCTCACAAAGTCGCTGCATCCACTCCAGTGCCTTTTCAGGCTCGTTCTTAGCTTCACCTTCTAGTAGTTGCCCATAATGAATAGGTTCTGCTCCTTGGTTATACTTTCGCAGGATTTCTGATAAAAAGGGGTCTTTACCTGTAGAGAATCGGAGATAATCCTGACCGAGCAGTAGAAATGCTGGCGTTCTCTCATTGAGTTTTAAATATAGTTCCTCTAATTTATGTTTCATAATCAAATCATTTAAGAAATAAAATTTTTACTAACAGTAAACGTGAATTATTAAGTCACAAAATTCTGACTATTTATTTGTCGAGCAGTAGATTTGTAATTGCCCCTCACTGTACCGCCTCCCTCACCCTCAACCTTACCGCAAACCCACGCGGATGCCTCTGCACCCCCTCAACCTGCGGATAAACCTGCAAAAACCCGCGCATCAATCTCAATCCCTAACCGTTCCTCCTCCTCATGCCACAACCGAATCAAATCCAGCCGCAGCTTATCCGTTTCTTGGTTACTCCCTGGACGCAAAACCCGTGCATTAATCGCCCTCATCACTGGATGCGTCACAAAATCCCTGAGAAGACAGCACCTTCCGAAGGCGATCGCTTGCCTGTTTCAGTTCATCCTATGCCTCTGCCAACCGCACATCCGCCATGAACGCATTTAGCGCTTAGGGGAGGCTCAAATGCTGACTTGATTCAACTAATTGGATGCCCCCTAAGTGATGGCGCATTGTTCCAGTTTCGCCGCTAAAGCACCGGCGTGACGCCACCACGAATAGCCACCTACCCAGCGACGTGATGGCAGATGTCCAAGAGGCGCTTTCAAATTGAATTTCAACACTGATTCGAGATTAGGAGGGTTGTGAACCGGCCAAGCGACGCGATCGCAAAAGCTAGGATAATCCTCACCAACCTCTTGATAGATCTGCTTCTGGACACTGAAGCCAAAGCGACCGTCAGTGTACTTCACCCAA